>CAYUZK010000060.1:0-28098 GCA_964449625.1 uncultured Archangium sp. | reverse complement strand
GGCCGGCGACGAGTCGCTGCACGACGGCGTCGGGAGGAACCATTGGTAGACCGTAACCCAGACGACGCTGGTGCGACGCGTCGTTGCTCAGGCCGCGATTCGCTGCTGGTTGGGCACCTTCGAGGCGTGCTGCCCTCCGAGACCCGGGCTGTAAGGTCGAAGTCGGAGCGGCGTCCTCCTGCTCGAACCAGGGGGAGGACAGCCCGATGAACCCAGACGTTTCGAAGACTTCGCAGCAAACCTCGCTGCAGGTGGCGGGTGCTGGTGGCGACGTTCGGCCTGGAGTTGGCGCGGGTGTTCGCCAGCGCCGCGAGGTCGCTCTCCCGCGTGTCGGTGTTGGTGAGCTCGCTGCGCCTGCGCCGCTTCGAGCAGAAGGGGGTGGCGTGATGCGCGCCGAGGACGTGCAGCGGGAGCGCCTGGCGCAGCTCCAGGAGCGTCGCGCAGCCTTCCTCGCCTTCGTGGAGCGTCGCCTGGGCGATCGCGCCCGCGCGGAGGATCTGCTGCAGGACGCCGCGGTGCGCAGCCTGGGGGCGCTGCCCAGCCTGCCGACGCACGTGCCTGTGGTGCCGTGGTTCTATCGAGTGCTGCGTAACGCCATCATCGACGAGCGACGGCGGAGCGGAGCCGCCAGCCGCGGCCTCGAGCACTTCGGGGCGCTTCAGGCGCAAAGCGAGGAGGCGAGCGAGAGGGCGCCTCGAGCGTGCGCCTGCCTGCATCAGGTGCGAAAGCGCCTCGCGCCCGCCTACGCGGAGGTCCTCGAGCGCGTGGAGCTCGCCGGCGTACCCCTGGGCGAGTGGGCGGCGGAGGTCGGCATCACGGCGGGCAACGCGGCCGTCCGCGCCCATCGAGCGCGGGCTGCGATGGGTCGGGCGCTGGCGGTGCACTGCGGTGCTTGTGCTGCCGAAGAGAGCTGCCGCGACTGTGTGTGTTGAGCGCGGAGCGGGCGCCTCGATCGCATTCCACAGCGCCCAGCAGCGACTTCGCGCCGATGGAGTCACCCACCCGCGGCACTACCCACGGTCGCCGTGGCCCGGTTCCCGAGGCGCGCGCCCATCGATCACCGCCGGGTCCACGCCCAGGTGCCGCGCCGCGGCCTCCAGGAGCTTGCGCTCCTTCTTGTCGATGCGCCCATCGATGAGGGCGACGGCCAACAGCTCGCGCATGAAGCTCTGCGCCTCCACCGAGCCCCGCGCGATGAGCTTGTCGAACAGCCCGTCACCCGCGCCCAGGGCGAGCTCGACGTTGGCCCAGGGCACGCTCCAGCGCTCCGCAGCCATGCGCAGCAGCTCGCGCTCCTTCTTGTCGACCACGCCGTCGGCCCTGGCCATGGCGGCCATGAGGTAGACGAGGCGCTCGCGCTCCTCGCGATCGGGCACGCGAGCCGCCACGGGGGCGGGGCGCTCCGCGGCGCGCGCGCCTCCGTTCGAGAGCCACCGCTCCCACGAGATGAGCTCGCGCACCACCCAGTCGGCCTCGCCGCCGGCCAACAGCGCGCCGCAGTACTCACAGCTCGGCTGGCCGTTGTCCGTCAGCGGCGCCGAGCAGTTGAGGCAGCGATTCGTGGCCAGGCCATGCTTCTCTGACGAGCGGGCGCCCGCACGCCGCTGCAGCACGAGCACCGAGCGCTGGGGCTGGCTCGCCCCCGGAGTCCCGGGCGCGTCCTTCGGGCCCACGGCGGCCTTCGCGCTCCACCGCAGCTCCACGGCCGCCACCTGCTGCTCGCCGTCCACCGACAGCCGCCGCGTGTCCACCGCGCCGAGGGCGCAGTCGAAGAAGCGCTTGCGGCGGCCCTGGGCGTCGAGCGCGCCGACGGCCTGCTGCAGCTCCGCGACGAAGGCCGGCGTGGCCACCTTCGCCAGGCGCGAGGGGTCGGCGAGCACCTGAGCCTCGATCCACCGCCAGAAGAGCAGGGCGGCGCGGTCCTCCAGCACCTGGGTGGTGAAGCCGGGGTCGGCCTGGCGCAGCTTCGAGACGCCGTCGGCCGTCTCGTGCGAGGGCGAGAAGACGCTCGCCTGGGTGATCTCCGCCAGCACCCAGTCGTAGCTGCCGCTGTTGACGATGGCGCCGCAGTGCTCGCAGGTGTTGCTCGCGCCGCCGGTGAAGGGCGCGCCGCAGTTGGGGCACGCGCCCTGGGCCTGCTCGGGGTCGGTCTTCGTCTGCGCGCCCGGCCGCCGCACGAAGGTCCACACCTCGGTGAAGCGCTCCGGGGCGGCCTTCAGGGCCAGCGCGCGCGCCTCGTCGTCCGACGCGGATGCGGGGGCCTCGGCATCACGGAGCTGCGCGGTGACCCGCACGTGCACCGAGTCGAAGCCCTCGCCCTGCTCGAGGCCGATGAGGGCGAGGTCGAGCACCACCGGCTCGGCGATGGCGTCGCGCACGCCCAGCACGTCGAGCAGCCGAAGCTGCACCACCAGCCGCTGGAACGTGCCGTCGGACAGGTAGCGGCGCACGGGCTCCAGGTCACGCCGCGCCCAGGCGTCCTGCAGCGTGAGGAAGCGCGCCTTCACCTGATCGAGGAAGGGGAGCAGCGAGAAGCCGGCGTCCTTCGCCGTGAGGGCAGCGACCCACCCGTCGACGGCGGCGGCGCTGACGGAGGTGCGGCGCTGCGCCTCGGCGCGATCGATGGCCTTCCGGGTCGACGCCCCGCCGTCGGTGCTCTTCTTCACGACGAACCAGGCGATGGCCACCACGACCGCGAGGGGGATGCCCACCTGCGGGTGGCTGATGATGAGCCACACCAGGATGTCGATGAGGAAGCCCGCGTCGCCGCCGGAGTCCGAGGAGCGGTTGCCGGAGTCGAAGCTCTCGCCGCCGCCGATGCGCGCCAGGGCTGGGGAGGCGACGAGGGCCACGAAGAAGGGGACGTAGGGCAGGACTTTGGCTATCCACCTCGGGCGCGTCGACATGTCGCCGACCCTACCGAACGGAGCCACCACCGATGTCCGAATTCCTCATCGAGAGCCAGGGCCCGGTGGAGCTGTGGACCATCAACGGCGAGCAGCGGCGCAACGCGCTGTCGCAGGCGATGGTGCGCGAGCTGGCCGCCAACGTCGCGCGCGTGTCGGGGCCCGATCGCGCGACGCGCGCGGTGGTGCTGACCGGGCAGGGCAGCAAGGCCTTCTGCGCCGGGGCCGACCTCAAGGAGCGCGCGACCATGAGCCAGGACGAGGTGCGGCGCTTCCTCGAGACGCTGCGCGGCACCTTCCGGGCCCTCGAGCTGTCCGACTGCGTCTTCATCGCCTACCTCAACGGCGCGGCCTTCGGCGGCGGCACCGAGCTGGCGCTGGCGTGCGATCTGCGCGTGCTCTCCCCCGAGGCGGAGATGGGCCTGACGGAGGTGAAGCTGGGCATCATCCCCGGGGCCGGGGGCACGCAGCGGCTGCCTCGGCTCATCGGCAAGGGCAAGGCGAAGGAGCTGATCCTCACCGGGCGCCGCGTCATCGCCGCCGAGGCGCTGTCGCTGGGCCTGGCCAACCGCATCGGCACCCTCGCCGACGCGCGGGCCCTGGCGAAGACCATCTGCGAGAACGCCCCCATCGCGGTGTCGGCCGCCAAGCACGCCATCGACGAAGGCGCGGCGATGGAGCTCGACGCCGCGCTCGCCCTGGAGCACGAGAAGTACGCGCTCACGCTCACCACCGAGGATCGCCTCGAGGGCCTCAAGGCCTTTGCCGAGAAGCGCCCGCCGAGCTTCCGCGGGCGGTGATCTTGCGGGGCCGGCCGACGCCGCTACCGTCGCGCGCCGATGCGTCCAGGCGAGCTGTTGGCCTTCGAGGTGGTGCCGTCCCAGTGGGCGCTGCTCCGCGTCCTCGCCCGCGAGGGTGACGAGGCCTGCGTGGTGATGACGCGCTGGTCGGGCAAGGCGGGCACCTCGCTGGCCGCGCTCCGTCGCGCCCCTTCGGTCTTCGCGCCGCAGCCGGTCTCGCACCACAGCTGGCAGCGCCCCGTGCTCGGTGGCTGGGTGAAGGAGCCGCCCCCGCCGGCGCTGCGCTCGCTGGGCGTCGCCGCGCTCAAGGCCGGGGAGGGCGCGCAGGTGCTGCACCCAGCGGCCTTCGTGAACGCGCCGGTGAAGACAGCGGCGCTGACCGCGCGCGTGCTGCCTCTGGCGAGCTGGGCGCATGTGCTGGAGCAGGCGCGCAAGCAGTGGCGGTGGGACCATGATCGCGTGGCGCTCCTCCGCGAGGAGGAGGCGGCGCAGATCGATCGGGTCGCTGCGCTGCAGCAGGCCATGGCGACGCAGCTCGCCGCCCAGGCGCGGCGCGACGCCAGGGGCCTCGAGGGGCTCGCCCGGCACCGCTTCTTCCCCGCGTGGAAGGCCGAGAAGCCGGCGCCGCTGCACCGGGCCGCTGAGGGGCTCCTGCGCGACGCGGTGAAGACGCTCCGTGCGTCGTCGGGCCGGGGCGCGGCGAAGGTGCTGCGCGAGGTGGTGGCGGGCTTCAACGCGCTGCACGCGCGCTACGACTTCGACTCCGCCGACGCCGAGGACGTGATGGAGGCCATCGAGCACCTCGCGCGCGTGGCGAAGGTCGAGCCCGCGCAGCTCGACGCGCTGCGCGACTTCTGAAACGTTGGCGCCGGTCTGGAAACCCCGCGCCCAAACG
Organism: uncultured Archangium sp.; assembly: GCA_964449625.1. GTDB lineage: Bacteria > Myxococcota > Myxococcia > Myxococcales > Myxococcaceae > Archangium_A. The sequence continues at coordinate 23,497 of CAYUZK010000060.1, read as the reverse complement.
CGTGGCAGCGGCGAGTGAAGTGGCTATATGGCTGCCCCATGGAATTCGAGCTCCCCGACGACATCCAGGCGTTGAAGAAGACCGTGCGCGACTTCTGCGAGAAGCGCGTCAAGGACAAGGCGCGGGAGTGGGATCACGCCGAGAAGTTCCCCCTCGAGATCGTCCGGGAGCTGGGCCAGATGGGGCTGCTGGGCATTCGCATCGCCGAGGAGTTCGGAGGAGCGGGCCTGGGGAACCTCGCCGTGGCGGTGGTGGTGGAGGAGGTCGCCCGCTACGACGGCTCGCTCGCCCTCACGGTGGCCTCGCACAACGGCCTGGGCACCTCGCACATCCGCATGTTCGGCAACGACGCGCAGCGCCAGCGGTACCTCCCGAAGCTGGCGACGGGCGAGTGGCTCGGGGCCTGGGGGTTGACGGAGGCGAGCAGCGGCTCGGACGCCGCGGGCATGAAGACGACGGCGGTGCGCAAGGGCGACGGCTGGGTGCTCAACGGCAGCAAGATGTTCATCACCCAGGGCACCGTGGGCGACGTCTTCGTGGTGCTGGCGCTCACCTCGCCCGAGAAGAAGCAGAAGGGCATCACCGCCTTCATCCTCGAGAAGGGCCTCAAGGGCTTCAGCCAGCGCTCCATCCACGGGAAGCTGGGCATGCGCTCGTCGGACACCGCCGAGCTGCACTTCGACCACGTCGAGCTGCCCGACAGCGCGCGCCTGGGCCAGCTCGACCACGGCTTCCTCGACACCATGAAGATCCTCGACGGCGGGCGGATCACCATCGGCGCGCTCGCCGTGGGCCTGGGCCGCGGCGCCCTCGAGGAGTCCATCAAGTATTCGAAGGACCGGCAGGCCTTCGGCAGCGCCATCGGCGACTTCCAGGCCATCCGCTGGATGCTGGCCGACATGCAGACCGAGCTCGAGGCCTCGCGGCTGCTCGTGTACCGGAGCGCCGCGCTGGCCGACCAGGGCAGGCCCTACTCGCGCGAGGCGTCGATGGCGAAGCTCTTCGCCTCCGAGGCCGCGACCCGGGCGTGCAACAAGGCCGTGCAGATCCACGGCGGGTACGGCTACACGCGGGAGTTCCCCGTGGAGCGCTACCTGCGCGACGCCAAGCTCTGCGAGATCGGCGAGGGGACGAGCGAGATCCAGCGTTCGATCATTGCGCGCGAGCTCCTGAAGGGGTGATCTGCGCCGCTCATGGACCGCGCATTCCTGGAGCAGCTGGGGTTGGACGTGACGGAGGACGACGGCGTCGTCGAGGCGGAGCTCCAGCTCACCAGCGGCGGCGCCCTCAACCCGCTCACCCGCAAGGTGATCGAGCGCGTCACCTTCACGGTGATGGGTGACCGCCTGCTCTACGTGAGCCCGCCGGAGTTCGTCGGCGCCCAGCCCATCAACTTCGCCTTCCTCACCCAGTCGAGCCGCCTCGAAGACGTGGTGGTGCAGACGCTCAACGATCACCTCTTCCAGCTCGAGCGGCGCACCAACGAGCTCACGCGCCTGGGCGTCTCGCCGAAGGTTGACCCGGTGACGCTCCAGCTCTCGGCCGAGCTCGAGAAGGCGCCGCTCAAGTTCACCATCGGCGCCAGCCGGGCAGGGCAGTTTCGCGTCACCCGCACCATCAACGACGGCGTCGAGCTCACCGCGGCGTCGAACCAGGTCTTCGAGCTGAGCGAGTTCCTCGACAAGCGCGCGCTCGAAGACTTCCTCTACGCGCTCTTCAGCGACGTGGTGCAGCCCCCGCGCGCTCCGGTCGAGGCGCCAGCGTCGGCCCCCGGGGTCCAGCCATCGTCGCCCTCGACCATCGTCGCGAGCGCCGACGAGGTCTCGGTGAGCTTCAAGCTCCTCGCCGCGGCCTTCGGAGACGCGCACCTGCCGCCGCGCAGCCCGCTGGAGATCGTCGTCGACGTGAAGATCGCCGGCGAGACCCTTCGCTTCGCCGCGGCGCGCGTGCAGGGCCAGGAGTTCCGCGGGCTGCTCGCCGGGCCCGCCGGCAAGGTCTGGGCCGGGCGCTTCGAGCTCGCCAACTTCCCCGGCATCAAGGCCTTCGTGGCCGACGTGGCGAAGGTCGCCCCGGAGCAGGTCGAGGTCGTCGCGGCATGAGGTCGTTGAGTGAGCGGGTCCTCGCGGGGGAGGTGCGCGCCGCCTCGCGCCTCATGCGCCTCATCGACGACGCCGATCCGGCCGCGACGCCCGAGCTGCAGGCGCTGTTCCCCCACACCGGCCGGGCGTGGATCATCGGCATCACCGGCAGCCCCGGGGCCGGCAAGTCGACCCTCACCGACCGGCTCATCGCCCAGTACCGCAAGGCCGGGAAGCGCGTGGGCGTGCTGGCGGTGGACCCCACGAGCCCCTTCACTGGCGGCGCCATCCTGGGCGATCGCATCCGCATGCAGGCGCACGCGACCGACCCGGGCGTCTTCATTCGCTCGCTCGCCACGCGCGGGAACTTAGGCGGCCTCAGCCGCGCCACTGGCGACTGCCTGCGCGTGATGGACGCCATGGGCCTCGAGGTGATCCTCGTGGAGACCGTCGGCGTCGGGCAGGACGAGATCGACATCGCCCAGCTCGCGCACACCACCGTCGTGGTGCTCGTGCCTGGCATGGGTGACGACATCCAGGCAATCAAGGCCGGCATCCTCGAGGTGGCCGACGTCTTCGCCATCAACAAGGCCGACCTCGACGGCGCCGACCGGGTGGTGCGGGAGCTGCGCGCGATGCTGGAGCTGCGGCACGCGGTTCGGGCACCCCCGCTCGATCACGACGCCCACCACCGCATGGTGCGCGCGCGGGCCGAAGGCCGGCCGCCCGAGGTCCCGGCAGGCCCGGAGGAGTGGGAGCCGCCCATTCAGAAGGTGATCGCCGCGAAGGGCCAGGGCGTGGACGAGCTCGTCGCCGCCATCACCGCGCACCGCGACTTCCTCGAGCGCACCGGCGAGCGGGCGAAGCGCGAGCAGAACCGGGCGCTGACGCAGTTCGTGACGCTCCTGCGCGACCGGCTCTTGCGCGCGGGCCTCGAGCGCCTCGAGCGCGAGCGCGGCAACCTGGGCGAGGTGGCGTCTCGCATCGCGGCGCGGCAGGCTGACCCCTACGCCCTGGCCGACGAGCTGTCGCAGGGCTGAAGGCACCGCATGCGTGAAGCGCCCTCATCGCCCGCGAAGCTCCTGCCGACCGAGCTGGTGGCGCACCTCACGGCCCGCGTGCACCAGCGCTTCACCGACCCCAAGCCCGCGCTCATCGCGCTGACGCACCGGAGCTGGTGCAACGAGCACAAGGACGAGCCCTGGGTGGACAACGAGCGCCTCGAGTTCCTGGGCGACGCGGTGGTCGACCTCGCCATCAGCCACCGGCTCATGGAGCGCTTCCCCCTGGCGCACGAGGGCGAGCTGTCGAAGCTGCGCGCGCTGATCGTCAACGAAGAGAGCCTGGCCCGCGTGGCCCGCGCGCTGGGGCTGGGCGAGCTGTTGCTGCTCGGCCGGGGCGAGGAGCTGAGCGGCGGCCGCGACAAGAGCTCGCTGCTCGCCGACGGGCTGGAGGCCGTCATCGGCGCCCTCTACGTGAGCGACGGCATGGCCGCGGTGCTGCGCTTCGTCGACGACTTCTTCGCTGACGCGCTCGACGGCGTGGCTGAGGGGCGCTCGGGCCGCGACAGCAAGTCGCTCCTCATGGAGGCCGCGCAGGGGCGGCTCAAGGCGAGCCCGAAGTACCGCGTGGTGTCCGAGTCGGGGCCCGAGCACGAGAAGGTCTTCGAGGTCGAGGTGCTCATCGCCGGAGAGCTCTACGCGCGCAGCTCCGGGCGCTCGAAGAAGGAGGCGGAGCAGGCCGCCGCCGAGAAGACGCTGGCGCTGCTCGACCCGGGCGGCTGACGCTTTCTTCTTTTCTGCGCGGGGCGGGGCACCTACCTTCCGCGCCCCATGACGCGACTCCTCCTTCCTCTCGCTGGCTTCCTCCTCGCGGGCACCGCGGGCGCCGCCGACGGCAAGTTCACCGCGCTGGCGCTCCAGGGCCGCGACCTCTACGCCACCTTCTCCACCCCGCACGGGGAGATCGTCGTGCGCTTCTTCCCCAAGGACGCCCCGAAGACGGTGGCCAACTTCGTGGGCCTGGCCACCGGCGAGAAGGAGTTCGTCGACCCGGCCACCGGCAAGCCGACGAAGCGACCCTTCTACGACGGCCTCACCTTCCACCGGATCATCGAGGGCTTCATGATCCAGGGCGGCGACCCCGAGGGCACCGGCCGCGGCGGGCCCGGCTACACCTTCGAGGACGAGTTCAAGTCGGGGCGCGCCTTCGACAAGAAGGGCCTGCTGGCCATGGCCAACCGGGGCCCTGCCACCAACGGCTCGCAGTTCTTCATCACCACCTCCACGCCCGGGCACCTCACCAACAAGCACACCATCTTCGGCGAGGTCATCAGCGGCTACGACGTCGTCGAGACCATCGGCCGCATGCAGGGCCAGAAGGTCGCCATCACGAAGGTGGTGGTGAGCGAGAAGGGCCCCACGCCGCCGAAGGCAAAGAAGAAGGAGGCGGCCAAGTGAGGCGCGCGCTGCTGCTGTCCGCGCTGCTGGGGCTGGCCCTGGGGGCCTGCAAGAAGGACGAGCCTGGCGGCACCTCGCCGGCGGGCAACACCGGCTCGTGGACGGGAAAAGCCGAGTCGGGCCAGGACCTCTACGCGACGGTCCGCACCAGCATGGGCGAGGTCGTCATCAAGCTCTTCGCGAAGGACGCGCCGAAGACGGTGATGAACTTCGTGGGCCTGGCCACCGGCGAGCGCGACTGGCGCAACCCGGCCACCGGCGAGCTCAAGAAGGGCGTGCCGCTCTACAACGGCACCGTCTTCCACCGCGTCATCGACGGCTTCATGATTCAGGGCGGCGACCCGCTCGGCACCGGCACCGGCAACCCCGGCTACCAGTTCGAGGACGAGTTCAAGTCGGGGCGGGTGTTCGACCGCGTGGGCCTGCTGGCCATGGCCAACGCCGGCCCGGGCACCAACGGCTCGCAGTTCTTCATCACCACCTCCACGCCCACCTACCTGAACAACAAGCACACCATCTTCGGCGAGGTGGTGAAGGGCTACGAGGTCGCGGTCGCCATCTCGAAGGTGCCGCGGGGCCCCGGCGACCGCCCGCTGCAGGCCGTCACCATCGAGAAGATCACCCTCTCCGAGTCGATGCCGTAACCCCACACCAGCTGGAGCACGCACCATGGGAATGATGGAAGAGGCCCGCGCGGGCCACGATCTCTACGCGACGTTCGACACCACCGAGGGCACCATCGTCGTGCGCCTCTTCCCCAGGGACGCGCCCAAGACGGTCGAGAACTTCGTGGGCCTGGCCACCGGCGAGAAGCCGTGGACGGACCCGGCCTCGGGCGAGGCGAAGAAGAACACGCCGCTCTACGACGGCACCATCTTCCACCGCTGCATCAAGGAGTTCATGGTGCAGGGCGGCGACCCCCTCGGCCGCGGCACCGGCGGCCCGGGCTTCCGCTTCGAGGACGAGTTCCAGTCGGGGCGACGCTTCGACAAGCCCGGCCTGCTCGCCATGGCCAACGCCGGCCCCAACACCAACGGCTCGCAGTTCTTCATCACCGTCATCCCCACCGCCTGGCTCAGCGGCAAGCACACGATCTTCGGAGAGGTCATCTCCGGCCAGGACGTGGTGGACCGGGTGGCGAACGTCATCCCCAAGGGGGCCGGCGACAAGCCGAAGACTGACGTCGTCATCAAGAAGCTGACGATCTCGAAATCGTTGTAAGGGGGGTGGCTCAACCCCTCAGGGGCCGCCCGGCAGCACGGGGCGGCCTCGATCACCTCCGGAGCACCCCATGCGCAGCGGATACGCCGCGTTGATTGGCCGACCGAACGTCGGCAAGAGCACGCTCCTCAACCGGCTCCTCGGCGAGAAGGTGGCGATCGTCTCGCCCAAGCCCCAGACGACGCGCACCCGGATCCTCGGGGTGGTGAACCGCGAGTCGGGGCAGGCGGCCTTCTTCGACACCCCCGGCATCCACCAGGCCCGCGGGGCCCTCAACACCTTCATGGTGGACGTCGCCCTGGGCGCGGCCCAGGAGTGTGACGTGGTGCTCTTCCTCGTCGACGCCGAGGGGCTCGAGGAGGACAGGGCGCCGGTGGTGACGCCGGGCAACCGCGCGGTGCTCGAGCGCCTCGAGACGCTGGGTAAGCCGGTGATCCTCGTCATCACGAAGATCGACACGGTGAAGAAGGTGCTCCTGCTGCCCCTCATCGACCTCTACCGCAAGGAGTTCTCGTTCCTGGAGATCCTCCCCGTCAGCGCGCGGCACGGCGAGGGCCTCGAGGGGCTGCTCGAGGCGGTGATCGCGCACCTGCCCGAGGGCGAGGCCATCTTCCCCGCCGACGTCTTCACCGATCAGGCCGAGCGGGTGCTGGTGGGCGAGTACGTGCGCGAGCAGGTGCTGCGCCACTGCCGGCAGGAGGTGCCGTACTCCGCGGCGGTGGTGGTGGAGGTCTTCGACGAGTCGGAGCGCGACGCGCCGCCACCCGGGGCGAAGAAGGCGAGCAAGGCGAAGAAGAAGGGCGCGCCGGCGGCCGAGCCGAAGCCCGAGGCGACGACCAAGCCGAAGCTGACGGGGCTCATTCGCATTCACGCCAACATCTTCGTGGAGCGCGAGTCGCAGAAGGCCATCATCATCGGCAAGCGCGGCGAGATGCTCAAGACCATCGGCACCGACGCGCGCATGCAGATCCAGCGGTTGCTGGGCACGCACGTCTACCTGTCGCTGCAGGTGAAGGTCGAGCCGCGGTGGACGGAGCGGCCCGAGCGGCTGCGCAAGCTGGGCTACGCCCAGGAGCGTGGGTCGTGAGGCGCGGGCGGCCCCTCATCGCCATCGTCGGCCGGCCGAACGTCGGCAAGTCGACGCTCTTCAACCGCCTCGTGAAGCGGCGGCGCGCCATCGTGGAAGACACGCCGGGCGTCACGCGCGATCGCCACTACGCCGACGCCGAGCTCAACAACGTGCCCGTCACCGTGGTGGACACGGGCGGCTTCGTGCCCGCGAGCAAGGCGGGCAAGGAGGACGCGCTCGCGGCCTCGGTGCGGCAGCAGGCCCAGGCCGCCGTCGAGGAGTGCGACCTGGTGCTCTTCGTGTGCGACGGGCGCACCGGCCCCATGGCGGCCGACCAGGAGGTGGCGCGCTTCCTCCGCAAGCAGCACAAGCCGGTGCTGCTGCTGGTGAACAAGTCCGACGGGCGGCGCGACAGCGACACCTTCGTCGCCGACTTCCACCGCTTCGGGCTGGGCGCGCCGCTGGCGGTGTCTGCCGAGCACAACGAGGGCTTCATCGAGCTGCTCGAGGCCATCGTGCCGCTGCTGCCGGTGGGCGAGGTGGTGACCACGCCCACGCTCGAAGACGCGCCCCCGGCCGATCGCCCGATCCGCATCGCCATCGTGGGCCGGCCCAACGTCGGCAAGTCCACCCTGGTCAACGCGCTGCTGGGCGAAGAGCGCGTCATCGCCAGCCCCGTCGCCGGCACCACGCGCGACCCCATCGACTCGGAGTTCGAGTACGGCGGCCGGAAGTTCGTGCTGACCGACACGGCGGGCATTCGCCGCAAGGCCACCATCACCCAGCGGGTCGAGGGGTTCTCGGTGATGGGCGCCTTGCGCGCGGCCGAAGACGCCGACGTGGTGGTGCTGGTGCTCGACGCCTCCGAGCCCGCGGTGGACCAGGACCGCAAGATCGCCGCGCTGGCCGAGGCGAAGGGCAGGGGGCTCATCCTCTGCGTCAACAAGTGGGACCTCGTGCACGGCTCGGCCAAGGAGCCCGCCTTCCGCGCCGAGGTGAAGTGGGCGATGGACTGGGTGGACTGGGCGCCGATGGTCTTCGTGTCGGCCCAGACGGGCCAGCGCGTCACCAAGGTGCTCGAGGTCGCCCTCGAGGTCTTCGCGCAGCAGTACTTCCGCGCCGGCACGCCGCAGCTCAACCGCATCGTCGAGCACGTCACGACCGAGCACTCGCTGCCGGTCATCGCCGGGCGGCAGCTGCGCATCTACTACGGCGCCCAGGTCGGCACCGCGCCGCTGGCCTTCACCATGATGGTGAACCAGCCCAAGGGCGTGCCTGACCGGTACGAGCGCTACGTCATCAACTACCTGCGGCAGGCCTTTCACCTCAAGGTGCCGGTGCGGCTCTTCTGGCGCGAGCGCCCGGGGCAGAAGAAGCGCGCCGAGGCCGCCCAGCGCTTCAAGGCCCGCGAGCAGAGCAAGCGGCGCGCTCGCCGCTAAGCCCTCATTGACACGGGGGAAACAGCCCCCTAGAGAGCCCGCGCGATGTCCTACAAAGCCGACCAGAAAGAGCTGAAGCAGCCCGACGAGTTCCAGAAGCTCGGCCAGGAGGCCGTGCCCTGGCTCGAGCGGAACGGGCGCACCGTGATGATGGCCACCGGCGGCGTGTTGGCCGTGGGTCTGGTGCTGGGCATCATGTCGAGCCTCTCTGCCCGCGCCGAGGAGACCGCCTCGCGCGACTTCGGCGCCGCGCTCCGCGTGCTCGAGCGGCCCGTCAACGCCAGCGCCACCGAGGCCAAGCCCGGTGAGCCGGTGCCGTTCAAGTCGGAGGCCGAGAAGGACGCGGCCATCGTCACGGGCCTCACCGAGCTGCGCACCAAGCACGCGGGCAAGCAGGCGGCGATCTCGGCGGCGCTCCCGCTCGCGCAGGCGCTGCTGAGGCAGGGCAAGGCCGACCAGGCGCTCCCGCTGCTCGACGAGTACCTGGCGAAGGCCGACCCGAATGACACGGTGCGGCCCGCCGCGCTGGAGGCCCGGGGCTACGCGCTCGAGGCGCAGAGCAAGCTCGACGAGGCGCTCGCCGCCTTCGACACGCTGGCCCGCGAGAGCAAGACCGACTTCCTCAAGGGCATGGGCCAGTACCACCGCGGCCGCGTGCTGATGATCAAGGGCGACACCGCCGCGGCGGCGAAGACCTTCTCGGAGATCGAGTCGGCGGCCCCCAACACCGCCGCCGCCCGCCTGGCCAAGGACCGCATCGCCACCCTGGCCGCCCAGGGCGTGACCGTGCCGGCGCCGCCGCCGCCCGCCATCCATCCCGCCCCGGCGCCGACGCTGCCCCAGTGACGATGCGGCGACTGCTCGTCGGCGCGCTGGCCCTCGTCGGCTGCAGGGCCATTCCCCTCAACGACGACCCCACGGTCGCGCGCGAGCACGCCAACGTGTCGCGCTCGGCCATCTACGAGGTGGTCTGGAACAAGCCCCTCGTGAAGCTGGGGCTGCTCGAGTACCTCCCGACGGAGCCCGCGTCGCCGGCGGTGGACCCCGACACCGAGCGCGTCTACGTCGCCACCCGCGATGGCTTCGTGCGCTGCCTCTCGCCCGTCGATGGGCGCGTGGAGTGGGAGTTCAAGACCCGCGGCCGCTTCGTCGCCGGGCCCACCGTGGTCTCGGGCGTGGTGTACATCGGCGGCGGCGACGGGGTGCTCTACGCCTTCCGCGCGCTGTCGGGCGACCCGCTGTGGACCTTCAAGGCCAACGAGGAGCTCGTGTCGGCGCCCACGGTGGCCGACGGCAAGGTGCTGGTCAGCTCGCAGTCGGAGACGGTCTTCGCGGTCAACGCCGAGACGGGCGCGTGGCTGTGGCAGTACCGGCGCGACGCGCCCTCGGGCTTCACCGTGCGCGGCGCCGCGCGGCCGACGGTGGGCGACGGGCACGCGTACGTGGGCTTCGCCGACGGCTACGTCGTCGCGCTCGACCTCGAGTCGGGCGTGGCGAAGTGGGAGCGGAAGGTCTCGGTCTCGGGCGGCACCCAGTTCCTCGACGTGGACACCTCGCCCGTGCTGGCCGACGGGCGGCTCTTCGTGGCCAGCTACAAAGACGGGCTCTCGGCCTTCTCGGCGGCCACCGGTGACCTGGTGTGGTCGACGACGCAGCCCGGGCTGACGGCGCTGATGATGCGCGGCAGCACGCTCTTCGCGACGGGCGACGGGGCGCTGACGGCCTTCGAGCCCGGGCGCGGGCGCGTGCTCTGGCGCATCGATCTGCGAGACCCGACGCCGAAGGGCAGGGCGAACAACGCGGGCAAGGCCCTCACCATGTCGCGCGGCTACATCGTGGTGCCGACCTCCTCGGCGCTGGCCTTCGTGGAGCCGAGCTCCGGCAAGGTGCGCGCGATGTGGAACCCGGGCCGCGGCGTCACGGCGGCGCCGGCCAGCTTCGCGTCGCCGCGCCACGGCTCGCGGCTGTACGTCATGTCGAACCTGGGCACGCTCTTCGCTCTGCAGATGGTGAGCACCGGGGGATGAAGCGGATCCGCGTCGTGGCCGCGCTCATCCCGCACCCGGCGGACCCCGCGCGCTTCCTGGTGCAGCAGCGGCTCCCCGACGCGAGCCGTGGGAACCTCTGGGAGTTCCCTGGCGGCAAGGTGGAGCCTCAGGAGGCCGACGAGGCGGCCCTCGCGCGGGAGTGCAAGGAGGAGCTGGACGTCGAGCTCGCGGTCGGCCGGCGGCTCTGGAGCACCTCGCACGCGTACCCGGACCTCGAGGTGCAGCTCGAGCTGTTCGCGGCTGACATCACGGCCGGCGAGCCGAAGCCGCTGGGCGCCCAGGCGCTGCGCTTCGCGACGCCGCTCGAGATGCAGGCGCTCCCGTTCTGCGAGGCCGACGTGCCGCTGCTCGAGTCGCTCGTGCGCGGCGAGGTGCCGACGCGCTGATGCGGTTCGCCGAGCGGACCTTTCAGCTCACGAAGGGCGTCGGCCCGTGGCGGGAGCGCGACCTGTGGGCCCGCGGCCTGGCCGACTGGAGCGCCTTCGAGCTGGAGGCCCAGCGCGGCCCGGTGATGTCCGCCCGGCTCGACGCGGAGCTGCTCGAGGCCATCGCCGCCGCGAGGGCCGCCCTGGCCGGCAAAGACCTCGCCGCGCTGGCGGGCCTGCTGTCACCGAAGGAGCACTGGCGGCTCTACGGGCACTTCGCCGAGCAGGCCGCGTTCTTCGACATCGAGGCCGACGGCGACGAGGTGCCGACGGTGGTGGGCGTGATGGACCGGGACGGCGTCGCGAGCTTCCGCCGGGGCCTCAGTCTGCAGCAGTTCCCTGAACGGCTGAGCAGGAGCGCGATCTGGGTCACGTTCAACGGCTCGGTGTTCGACGTGCCGACGCTGACGCGGGCCTTCGAGGGCGTGTTTCCAAAGCCGCTGGTGCACCTCGACCTGCGGTTCCTCATTCGCCACGCGAAGCTGAAGGGCGGGCTCAAGCGCGTCGAGGAGGCCATCGGGCTGCCGCGGCCGCCGCACCTCACGGGCCTCAGGGGGCTCGACGCGATCCGGCTGTGGCGCGAGTGGAATGACCGGCGCGACCTGAAGGCCCTGCGGATCCTCGTCGAGTACAACCTGTACGACGCCATCAACCTGCGCTCGGTGCTGGAGTGGACGCTCTGGCGCATGGCCGAGCTGCAGGCCTGGGAGATCGAGCGGACGCCGATCTTCGAGCGCGGCGATGTGCTGTACGACGTCAGCCGGCTCCTGCTCGACCTGTAGCACTGCGATCAGCGGCGCTTCTTGGCCTTGGATTTGGGCTTGGCCTTGGTGGCCGTCTTGCTGGACTTCGCCGGTGCGGGCTCTGGCTGGACCTCGCCGGCGATGGTGAAGGGCAGCGCCCAGTCGTCGAAGGTGCCACCGAGCTCATCGACGATGACCGTGCCGAGCTCGGCGTCGAGCTGCACGGTGTATGACCGGCCAGTCTTGAGCGGCTCGGCAGGCGTTACGAGGTACTCGAGCCCGTCGGCAGACAGGGCGTCGTCGGACACCACGAGCTTGTCCTGGTGGTCCATGAGGCGAACGCGGAAGTCCTTGAGCCGCCGCGGCAGGCGCACCGTGAGCGAGGCCGGCGGGTCGATGGTCACGCTCGCCTCGACGCTCGCCACGCCGCCGTCGGCGTACTGGGCCGTCACCACGGTCGCGAGGATCGCCGGTCCTGCGTCTTCTTGACCGGCGTCGACGTCGGCAGTCCCAGCATCGACCACCGACACTGGCACCGACTCATCACCAGCCGGGCACGCCGAGGCGACGATCAGCAACCCAAGCCCGAGAATCCATCGACGCATCAAGAGGCGGCCTCGTAGGCCATCCAGCCTCCAATTCCCCTCGGAAACCACCACCCACAAAGGTCGTGTAATCGGCGTTATGTAAACTAAGCCCATGGCGTGTCTGAGGGGTTTCTGCTTTCCAGTTTCCGTCGGCTGGCGTGCAATCCCGGCCCATGTCTTCCCTCGCCCAGCTGAAGATCGCCTCCGCCGCGCGCCCACTCGTTGACCAGCTCCTGGCGCGGGCGTCGACCGCCACGGCTCGCGCCCGCATCGAGTCTGCGCTGGTGGCGGCCGCGGGCGTCGATCGGAACAAGGTGCTGAGCGCCTCGGAGGTCCAGGCGATCGCGGACAGCTTCCAGGCGGCCCTGCCCGGCACCGGCCGGCTGACGGCGGAGGCCATCGGCCAGGGCATCGAGCTGAGCCACGTGCGGCTCAAGTCGATGGCGTCGCTGGGCGACCTCGACGGCGTGAGCAACGTGTTCACCCTGCAAGGCGCCTCCGTCGAGAAGCGCCTCATCGGCGAGCTCAACGACGCCGTCGGTCGCGCCAACGGCCGGCCCATGGACGTCAACATGATGATCTTCGAGTTCCAGAGCGACGCCATCGAGTTGGCCATCGCCGACATCGCCCGCCAGCACCCCAACGTCACCTTCCGCATCCTCGGCGACTCCGGCCAGGCCTCCGAGTCCGGCGGCAACGCGCTCCCGTCGCTCCTCAAGCTCGGACTCCCCAACGTGCAGGTGAAGTACAAGAAGGACTTCCCCTACGTCTGGAGCGACACCCAGAAGCGCCCTGTCTACAACCACGGCGCCACCCAGGGGCTCAACCACCACAAGGGCTTCGTCACCGTCATCGACGGCAAGCCCGACGCGCTCCTCACCGGCTCGTTCAACTGGTCCGCGACGGCCGACACCAAGAACTACGAAGATCTCACCGTCTTCAAGAACATGGACTCGGCCTCGCGCCGCTCCATCGAGCAGTTCGGCGAGGAGTTCGTCGGCTTCTGGAACAACCAGGAGGCCGCCCTCACGCCCAACGCCTTCCAGAACTTCAAGGGCACGAAGTGGAACGAGCTGATGACGCGCAACGGGCAGCGGCCCAACGCGACCACCACCCGCCCCGACGACGCCCTGCCGGCCTACGCCCTCCCGAAGGACGACAAGAGCATCGACCTCAACGGCTTCCGCTTGCAGGACGAGGCGCGCCTGGGCGCGCTGCTGGGCAACAAGTCGCTGGCCCGCGTCGTCATGCAGGAGCGCAAGGCGTTCGGCCGCTTCGCAGACCTCGCCGACCTCAAGGAGCGCGTGCCGCGGCTGGCGGGCTGGTCAGACGCGCAGCTCGCGGCCATCGGGTTCGGCTCGGGCCAGGTGTCGATCAACACCGGCAGCCTCGAGGAGCTCGACCGCGTCGGCCTCACCAAGCGCCAGGCCGAGGCCGTCGTCGCCTGGCGGGCCCAGCACGGTGACTTCGAATCCTTGAACGACCTGCGCCAGGCCGGCGTGCCCCAGGCCACCATCAACCGGCTGCGCGACGCGCTCACCGCGGTCGACGTCGAGGCCTTCTTCAACAGCCGGCCCCACGGAGCCACGGCTGGCGGCACCGGCTACGGGCCAGCCGGCTCGCGGGAGTCTCCGGTCGCTGACGCCACCGGCGCCGTGGCGCCCTCGCGGGCCTCGGTCACGGTCGCCGCGACCGATCTCTTCAACCGTACGAAGGCCGGCGAGACCATCGACGTGGCCATGTACGGGGCCAGCCCTTCTTCGCCCGAGTTCAAGGCGCTCGCCGAGGCCGCGAAGCGCGGCGTGCGCGTGCGCGTGGTCCTCAACGACGCCTACACCGCCCCGGCCACCGCGGCCCTCAAGGCCCTCGCGACCCAGGGCTACCCGGTGGAGGTCCGCATCCAGAAGGCGAAGACCATGCACCAGAAGTTCGGCGTCGTCGGCAACGACGTCTTCTTCGGGAGCGCCAACTTCTCGGAGTCGTCCTCGACGAAGCACTCCGAGAACCGGGTCACCATCAAGAACCACGAGGAGGCGGCCGGCGAGTTCCGCGCCCGCTTCGAGGAGCTGTGGACGAAGTCGCGCGTGGGCTGACGAGGCTTGCCATCGGCGGAGGCACGGGCGAAAAACCGCCCTTCTTTCTCGTGCCCGGAGCCTCCATGACCCGACTTGCCCCCCTCTCCCTCGCGGCCGTGCTCTGCGCCTTCGGCGCCTCCGCCGACGAGGGCATGTGGACCTACAACAACTTCCCCGCCGCCAAGGTGAAGGCGAAGTACGGCTTCGAGCCCACGAAGGACTGGCTCGATCACCTCCGGCTGTCCTCCGTGCGCATCGCCGGCGGGTGCTCGGCCTCGGTCGTCTCGCCCGAGGGCCTGGTGATGACCAACCACCACTGCGCGCGCCACTGCATCGAGCAGCTCTCGGGCCTGGCCAAGAAGGACTTCAACAAGGACGGCTTCATCGCGAAGACCCTGGCCGACGAGCAGCGCTGCCCGGGCATGGAGCTCAACCAGCTCGCGGAGATCACCGACGTCACCAAGCGCGTGCAGGACGCCACGAAGGCCGTGCCCACCGAGAAGTTCAGCGAGACCCAGAAGGCCACGCTGGCGGGCATCGAGAAGGAGTGCGCCACCGGCGACGACGTGCGCTGCGAGGTCGTCACCCTCTACCGGGGCGGCCGCTACGATCTCTACAAGTACCGCCGGTTCCAGGACATCCGCCTCGTGTTCGCCCCGGAGGACGGCATCGCCTTCTTCGGCGGTGACCCGGACAACTTCATGTTCCCCCGGTACGACCTCGACCTCTCGTTCATCCGCATCTACGGGGCCGACGGCAAGCCGATGAAGATGGAGCACCACCTCTCGTGGTCCGACGGCTCCCTCAAGGAGGGCGACCTCACCTTCGTCTCGGGCAACCCCGGCGGCACCTCGCGCGGCCTCACCGTGGCCCAGCTCGAGGACGACCGCGACGTGCGCCTGCCCAACACCCTCTTCCGCTACGCCGAGCTCCGCGGGCTCGCCACGATGTACCAGTCGCGCGGCAAGGAGCAGAAGCGGCACTCCAACGATCTGCTCTTCGGCGTCGAGAACGGCTTCAAGGCGCTCCGCGGCCGCCACGCGGCGCTGGCCGACAAGGCCTTCATGGGCCAGCTCGTGAAGAACGAGGCCGACTTCCGCGCGAAGGTGAAGGCGAAGCCCGAGCTCGAGAAGCAGTACGGCAAGGTGTGGGACGAGCTCGCAGCGCTGGTGAAGAAGCAGCAGGCGTACCGCAAGCCGTACAACGCCCTCGAGCGCGCCCCCGTGTCCGACCTCTTCAACCTCGCCCGCACCCTCGTGCGCTACGCCGAGGAGTCGGGCAAGCCCAACGGCGAGCGCCTCAGGGAGTTCTCCGACGCGCGGCTGCCCCAGCTCAAGGCCAGCCTGCTGGCGAACCGGCCCATCTACGACGAGCTCGAGCTCGAGACCCTCACCTGGTCGCTGACCAAGATGCGCGAGGAACTCTCGCCCGATCACCCGGTCATCAAGCGCGTGTTCGGCACGAAGAGCCCGGCGGACCTCGCCCGCGCCGCCATCAAGGGCACCAAGCTCAAGGACCTCAAGACTGACAAGACGGGCAACGCCACCGGCGGCTTCCGCAAGGAGCTCTTCGACGGCGGCAAGGCGAAGATCGACGCCTCGAAGGACCCGATGCTCGAGCTCGCCCGCGCCTGGGACGCCGAGGCCCGCGCCATTCGCCTCAAGTACGAGACCGAGGTCGACGGGCCCATCAAGCAGCAGCAGGAGCTGCTCGCGAAGGCCCGCTTCGCCGTCTACGGCGACAGCCTCTACCCCGACGCCACCTTCACGCTCCGCCTGTCCTTCGGCGCGGTCGAGGGGTGGGACGAGGGCGGCACGAGGGTGAAGCCGCTCACCACGCTCGGCGGCGCCTTCGAGCGCCACACCGGCGCCGAGCCCTTCGCCCTGCCGAAGAGCTGGCTCGCCTCCAAGTCGAAGCTGAACCTCGAGACGCCCTTCAACGTGGCCACCAGCAACGACATCATCGGCGGCAACTCGGGCTCGCCCATGGTCAACCAGAAGGGCGAGGTCGTCGGGCTCATCTTCGACGGCAACATCCACTCGCTCGGCGGCGATTACGGCTTCGACGCCTCGGTGAACCGCGCGGTGTCGGTGCACTCGGCGGCGATGCTCGAGGCCCTCGACAAGGTGTACGGCCAGAAGCGCCTGGTCGATGAACTCAAGGGCGCGGCGAAGTAGGCCCCCGCGGCGCTCCGGCCGCCGCCGGGTGGCTCACTCCCACTCGATGGTGGCCGGCGGCTTCGACGAGATGTCGTAGACCACCCGGTTGATGCCGCGGACCTCGTTGATGATGCGGCTCGAGATCTTCGCCAGCACGTCGTACGGCATGCGAGCCCAGTCGGCCGTCATGCCGTCCACCGAGGTCACCGCGCGCACCGCGCAGACGTTCTCGTAAGTGCGCTCGTCGCCCATCACGCCCACGCTCTGCACCGGCAGGAGCACCGCGAAGGCCTGCCAGATCTCCTTGTAGAGCCCGGCCTTGTGGATCTCCTCGAGCACGATGACGTCGGCCTTGCGCAGCACGGCCAGGCGCGCCTCGGTGAGATCGCCGATCACCCTGATGGAGAGGCCCGGCCCGGGGAACGGGTGCCGCGAGACCATCTCGTCGGGCAGCCCCAGCTCGCGGCCCAGCACGCGCACCTCGTCCTTGAAGAGCTCCCGCAGCGGCTCCACGAGGGCCAGCTTCATCTTCTCGGGGAGCCCGCCCACGTTGTGGTGGCTCTTGATGGTGGCCGACGGCCCCTTGGTAGACACCGACTCGATGACGTCGGGGTACAGAGTGCCCTGGGCGAGGAACCGGGCGTCGGTGAACTCCGAGGCCGCCTCCTCGAAGACCGCGATGAACTCGTAGCCGATGGTCTTGCGCTTCTGCTCGGGGTCCGTGACGCCGGCCAGCTTGCCCAGAAACCGCTGCCGGGCGTCGATGGTCTTGAGCGGCACGTGGAAGCGGCCCACGAAGAGGGCCTCGACCTGCTCGCGCTCGCCTTCGCGCAAAAGGCCGTTGTCCACGAAGATGCACTGCAGCCGGTCGCCGAGCGCGCGGTGCAGGAGCAGCGCCGCCACCGAGCTGTCCACGCCGCCCGACAGACCGCAGATCACCCTGCCCTCGCCCACTCTGGCGCGGATCTCGGTGATCGACTCCTCGATGAAGCTCTTCATCGTCCAGTCGCCCTTCACCTTGCAGTCGGTGAAGAGGAAGGCGCGCAGCATCTCCTTGCCGTCCTTCGTGTGGACGACCTCGGGGTGGAACTGCAGCCCGTAGATGGGCTTGGTCTCGTGGGCCGCGGCGGCGAAGGGGGCGCTGGGCGTCTGGCCGATGGCCACGAAGCCCGGAGGCAGCGCCTCGACCCGGTCGCCGTGGCTCATCCACACGTCGAGCTTCGCGCCGGCCTGGAAGCCCGCGAAGGGGCCGCGCGCGGCGAGCACCTCCACGGCGGCGGGGCCGAACTCCCGGTGGGCGCTCTTGTCGACCTTGCCGCCCAGGAGCTTCGAGAGGAGCTGCAGCCCGTAGCAGATGCCCAGCACCGGCACGCCGAGCTCGAAGACCTCGGGCACGCACCGCGGAGCGCCGGCCTGCTCGACGGACATCGGCCCGCCCGAGAGGATGATGCCCCGGGGCGCGAAGGCCTTGAGCTCTGCCAGCGGGAGGTCGGGGCGGTGGATCTCGCAGTAGACGCCCAGCTCGCGCACCCGGCGGGCGATGAGCTGGGTGTACTGGCTGCCGAAGTCCAGGATGAGGATCTTCTCGTGAGTCGCGTGCACGGAGGGCTCCTGCCGTCGGTCCGTCGTTGACGCAGGGCCTTATCCCTTCAAGACTCCCCCGCCAATGAGCAAGCGCACCCTCGCCGCCCTGTCCGTCGCAGCCCTGCTGTCCTCGGCCTGCGTGAAGGAGATCTCGAGTGACGAGCGCCTCGATCGCGAGACCCGGAAGAGCGACTCCTTCCGCAGCTCAACGGCCGAGGACCTCCTCAAGCTCAAGTGCGAAGACATCAGCGCCGAGCTGTCGAAGGCCCGCGACGAGTCGGCGCCCGAAGACAAGCGGCTGACCATCTACGCCGACCTCTTCGACCGGGTGCGCGACCGCACGGCCAAGTTCGACGAGGCCATCACCCGCAACCCCGACCTCGCCTACCAGGAGGGCAGCCAGGAGATCATCGCCGCCCGCGACGGCTGCACCCAGTCGTCGGCCGACGTGCGCCTCGACTACGAGGGCCTGGTGCGGGAGATCATCAACCTCCCGGTGGTGGACGAGGTGCGCGACGGCAAGCAGGTCAAGGCCGCCCGCCTGTCCTTCGACACCCTGCGCAACGCCATCGAGCAGCTCGGCCTCGACGACAAGGAGCAGCTCCTCACCCGCCTGGCCAACGCCGAGCGCAGCGTCGACGTGAAGGTCACCCCGCCGCGCAAGCGCGAGCGGTGAGTCACTCCACGCGGTAGTTCGGCGCCTCCTCGGTGATGATCACGTCGTGCACGTGGCTCTCCCGGAGCCCGGCCGCGGTGATGCGCACGAACTGGGCCTTCTCCTTGAGGTCGGCGATGGTGGGCGTGCCGCAGTAGCCCATGCCCGCCCGCAGGCCGCCGAGGAGCTGGAAGACGTTGAGGCCCACGCTGCCCTTGAAGGGCACGCGGCCCTCGATGCCCTCGGGCACCAGCTTCTTGTCGTCCTGCACCCCGCTCTGGAAGTAGCGATCTTTCGAGCCCTGGCGCATGGCGCCCAGCGAGCCCATGCCCCGGTACGCCTTGTAGGTGCGCCCCTGGTACAGAATGGTGTCGCCGGGTGACTCCTCGGTGCCCGCGAAGAGCGAGCCGATCATCACCGTGTCGGCGCCCGCGGCGATGGCCTTCACCACGTCGCCCGAGAACTTCACCCCGCCGTCAGCGATGATCGGCACCCCGCTGCCGGCGGCGGCCCGGGCGCAGTCGTCGATGGCGGTGATCTGCGGCACCCCGACGCCGGCCACCACGCGGGTGGTGCAGATGGAGCCAGGGCCGATGCCCACCTTCACCGCGTCGACCCCGGCGTCGATGAGGGCCTTCGTCGCCTCGGCCGTGGCCACGTTGCCCGCCACGAGCTCGAAGGGGCCCTTGAAGTTCTTGCGCACGTCGCGCACCGCCTCGAGCACGCCGCGCGAGTGCCCGTGCGCCGTGTCCACCACGATCACGTCCACCCCGGCCTTGAGCAGCGCGTCGATGCGCGCGTCGCGGTCGGCCCCCACGCCCACGGCGGCGGCGACGAGGAGCCGCTGGCGCGCGTCCTTCGCGGCGTTGGGGTACACGCGGCGCTTCTCGACGTCCTTGATGGTCATCAGCCCGCGCAGCTCGTTCTGCTCGTTGACCACCAGCAGCTTCTCGATGCGGTTGCCGTGGAGCAGCTCGATGGCCTTCTCCTGCGTCACGCCCTCGCGCGCCGTGACGAGCTGCTTCGTCATCACCTGGTGCACCGGCTGGGCGAGGTTCTTCTCGAAGCGCACGTCGCGGCTGGTGATGATGCCCACCAGCTTCCGGCCCTCCACCACGGGGATGCCGTTGATGCCGTGCTCGCGCATCAGCTCCACGGCCCGCGAGAGCGGCGCGGCCGGGTCGATGGTGATGGGGTCCACCACGATGCCGCTCTCGTGCTTCTTCACCTTGAGCACCTCGGCCGCCTGCTGCTCGGGCGTGAGGTTCTTGTGCACGACGCCGATGCCGCCCTCCTGGGCCATGGCGATGGCCATGCGCCCTTCCGTCACCGTGTCCATCGCGCTCGAGAGGAGCGGGATGGGCACCCGCAGGTTCCGCGTGAGCTGCGTCGAGAGGTCGACCTGGTGGGGCAGCACGGCGCTCTCGGCCGGCTGGAGGAGCACGTCGTCGAAGGTCAGCCCCAGGCGCACGTTCGGAGTCAGCATGGAGCGGCAATAGAAGAAATGCCCGCCGAAGGGAATCGCTGGAGTTTTGAGAAAGGCGGCCCTATTCCCTCGCGGGGTGTCGGGAGAAGGCAAAGCCATCGGCCTGTCGGTGCGGCTGCCCTTCGGCACGCCCGAGGAGTTCCTCGCGCGCTACGGCGCCAACCTCACGAAGGGCGGCGTCTACCTCCGCAGCAAGGCGCTCCGGCCGCCCGGCACCGCCGTGGTGCTGGAGGTGCGCATCGAGAGCGGGCAGCGGGTGCTCTACGGCAACGCCGTCGTCTCGTACGTCACCGGCAACAAGGGCGAGGGCGTGCCCGGCATGGGCTTCAAGTTCATCACCCTGGACGGCGCCACCCGGCGCTTCCTCGAGTCGGCCTGCGCGGCCATGCCCCACCTGCGCTCGAGCGCGCCGCCGGTGCCGCAGGGCGTGGGGCCCGCTGACAGCAGCCCCGACGCGGTGCCCCTCGAGGCGCCCGCCCCCACGCCCAACGTCCCCACGCTCCCCTCGGAGACGGCCGGCCGGCTCTCGGTGAAGGCCGACGGCGCGCGCGTGTCGGCCCCCGCCTTCGTGCCCGCCGCCGCGCCCCCGCGCACGGGGCCGATCATCGGCATCGACCTGGGCACCAGCAACAGCTGCGCAGCGATCGTGAAGGACGGGGTGCCCACCCTGCTGACCTGGCGCGACGGGCAGAGCCTGGTGCCCTCGATGGTGGCCCTGACGGCGCGAGGCCAGCTCGTGGTGGGGGCGCCGGCGCGCGCGCAGCTCACCACCAACCCGCGCTGGGTGGTGTACGGCTTCAAGCGGCTGCTGGGCCGGCCGGTCGACGCGCCCGAGGTGCGCGAGGTGCTCAAGCGCTTCCCCTGGGAGGTGGTGCCCACGGAGGACGGCCGCTGCGCGGTGCAGCTGGGTGACCGCGCGTACCGCCTCGAGGAGCTCTCGGCGCTGGTGCTGCGCGAGGTGAAGCTCCTGGCGGAGCAGCGCCTGGGGGTGGCCATTCACCGGGCCGTCATCACCGTGCCCGCCTGGTACGCCGAGCGACAGCGCGAGGCGGTGCGCGAGGCGGGGCGCCTGGCCGGCTTCCACGTGGAGCGCATCGTCAACGAGCCCACCGCCGCGGCGCTGGCCTGGGGGCACACCCACAAGAAGCCCCAGCGGCTGCTCGTGTACGATCTCGGGGGCGGCACCTTCGACGCCTCGCTGCTCGAGTACACCGAGGCGGTCTACGAGGTGGTGGCCACCGGCGGCGACAGCTTCCTGGGCGGCATCGACTTCGACGCGGCGCTCGTCAGCCACGTGATGAGCGACTTCCAGGCGCGCACCGAGGCCGTCTTCACCGACCGGGTGGCCGTGCAGCGGCTCTACGACGCGGCCGAGCGCGCGAAGATGACGCTCTCCAGCCTCAAGGAGGCGCGGCTCCACGTGCCCTTCGTGGCGGCGGCCCACGGCAAGCCGGTGGACATCGACACCACGCTGACCCGCGCGCAGCTCGAGAAGCTCACCCGGGGCCTCATCGACCGCACCATGGAGGTCTGCCAGGGCGTGCTGCGCGACCGGGGCCTGCGCGCCGACCAGCTCGACGAGATCGTGCTCGTGGGCGGGCAGAGCCGCGCGCCCCTGGTGCGCGAGCGCATCACCGTGCTCTTCGGCCGCCAGCCCGTCACCGCGGGCAACCCGGAAGAGACGGTGGCCCTGGGCGCGGCGCTGCTGGCCGACGCGCTCGAGAAGAAGGCGGGGCTGCTGCTCATCGACGTGCTGCCCATGTCCATCGGCGTGGGGCTGCCGGGCGGGCGCTTCCACCCCGTCATCCTCCGCAACACCTCGCTGCCGGTGACGCGCAAGTACCGCGTCGTCACCAGCCGCGACGACCAGGACTCCCTCGAGCTGTCCGTCTTCCAGGGCGAGGCGGCGCTGGCCGCCGACAACACCTGGCTGGGCACCTTCACCATGCCCGCGCTGCCGAAGGGCCCCCGCGGCGCCGTGGCCGTCGAGCTGTCCTTCGAGCTCTCCAACGAAGGGCTGCTCACGCTGACCGCCCGCGAGGAGTCCACCGGCCGGGAGCTGGTGAGCCGCTACGCGACGAAGGACACGCCCGACTCGGTGCGCGAGCGGCTCGAGGCGCTCGCCGCGGGCGAAGGTGGCGCGGGGAAGCGGGCGGGCGTGCGCGGCTGGCTCGAGCGCGTCTTCAGCTGACCACGCGCTCGCCGCGGGCGCGGCTGGCCTGCTTCTCGCGCTCGCCGAGCGCCGCCTGGAGGTACTTGCCCGACAGCTTCCGGCCGATGAGCTCCTGCGCGAGCTCCCCCGCCTCGACGAGGCGGCCCAGGTCGATGCCCGTCTCCACGCCCATGCCGTGCAGCATGTAGACGAGATCTTCGGTGGCGAGGTTGCCGGCGGCGCCGGGCGCGTAGGGGCAGCCGCCGAGGCCGCCGATGCTGGAGTCGAAGGTGGTGACGCCCATCGACAGACCGACGAGGGCGTTGGCGAGCGCGGTGCCGCGGGTGTCGTGGAGGTGGAGCGCGAGCTGCTCGAGCGGCAGCAGCCGCGACACCTCGCCCACGAGCTCCGCCGTCTGCCCCGGCGTGCCCACGCCGATGGTGTCACCCAGCGAGAGCTGGGAGAGGCCCAGGTCGAGCAGCCGCTTCACCACCTCCACCACGCGGCTGACCGGCGTGAGCCCCTCGTACGGGCAGCCCCACACGGTCGAGAGGTAGCAGCGTACGCGCATGCCGGCCGCGCGCGCCCCGTCGGCCACCTCGCGAGCGGTGCTGAGGGCCTCGGCCACCGACTTGTTGAGGTTCTTCTTCGAGTGGCTCTCGGTCACCGAGAGGAAGACGGCGGCCTCCTCGAGGCCGGCGGCCCGGGCCCGCTCGAGGCCCTTCACGTTGGGCACCAGGGCCGAGAAGGCCACGCCCGGGCGCCGCGGCAGCGTGGCCAGCAGCTTGTCGGCGTCGGCGAGCTGGGGGATCCACCGGGGCGAGACGAAGGAGGACACCTCGATGCGCGTGAGGCCGGCGTCGGCCAGGGCCTCGATGAGGCGCACCTTGTCGGGCGTGGGCAGCGTGCGCAGCTCGTTCTGCAGCCCGTCGCGCGGGCCTACCTCGTAGACCGTGACCCGCTTCGGGGTCCCCGCGAGGAGGCTGGCCGCGCCCGCACCGCTCATGCGCGCGCCGGGATGTGCTCCTGGATCCACTTCACGATGTCCTGGGTGCTGGAGCCCGGGGTGAAGATGGCCGAGACGCCGCGCTGCTGCAGCGCGGGGATGTCGTCGTCGGGGATGATGCCGCCCCCGAAGACGTGGATGTCGCTGGCGTCCTGCGCCTTGAGCAGCTCGATCACCGCCGGGAAGAGCGTCATGTGCGCCCCCGACATGATCGACATGCCGATGGCGTCGACGTCTTCCTGAATGGCGGCGCTGACGATCATCTCGGGCGTCTGGTGCAGGCCCGTGTAGATGACCTCCATGCCGGCGTC
>CAYUZK010000059.1:0-28651 GCA_964449625.1 uncultured Archangium sp. | reverse complement strand
AGCACGTAGCTGCGGATCTGCGAGCCGAAGCTGATGTCGCTCTTGGTGCCTTCGCGCGCCTGCGTCTCGGCCTCGCGCCTCTTGACCTCGAGATCGTAGAGCCGCGAGCGGAGGATCTGGAACGCCATGTCCTTGTTGGCGCTCTGGCTGCGCTCGGTCTGCACGGTGAGCACGATGTTCGTGGGGATGTGGCGCAGCTGCGCGGTGGAGCTCGTCTTGTTCACCTTCTGCCCGCCGGCGCCGCCGCCGCGGATGAACTTGAGCTCGTAGTCCTTCTCGGGGATGTCGATCTTGATGTCGTCGTTGACCTCCGGGTACACGTCGACGGACACGAACGAGGTGTGCCGCCGCGCGTTGGAGTCGAAGGGCGAGATGCGCACCAGGCGGTGCACGCCCATCTCGGCCTTCAGGTACCCGTAGGCGAACTCGCCCTCGACGCGGAGCGAGGCGTTCTTGATGCCCGCCTCTTCGCCCTCGTTGAGGTCGTTGATGTCGACCTTCCACCCGCGCCGCTCGCAGTAGCGGGTGTACATGCGCAGGAGCATCTGCGCCCAGTCCATCGACTCGGTGCCGCCGGCGCCGGCGTTGATGTCGACGAAGCAGTTGAGCCGATCGCTGGGGCCCGAGAGCATCTTCTCGAGCTCGAGGGCCTTCACCACCGCCTCGACCTGCGGGAGCTGGCCGACGCCCTCCGTCACCGAGCCCTCGTCGCCGAGCTCCTTGCCCAGGTCGATGAGCGTCTTCGCGTCGTCGAAGCCCCGCTGGGCGCCCTCGTAGCTGGCCACCTGCTTCTCGAGGCTGGTCTTCTCCTTGAGCAGGCCCTGCGCCTTGACATTGTCATCCCAGAAATCGGGGAGCGTGGAGTCTCGCTCGATCAACGCGATGCGGCTCTTCTTGCGATCGACGTCAAAGAGACCCCCGGAGGCCGGTGAGCCTCGCGGAAAGGTCCGCCAACTGGTCTGCCAACAGGTCGTTCGCCATGGGGCCTCCGATACGACGGGGGCTTCGGGTGACGCAAGCCTCATTCCCCTGCTGACAAAGGCGGGCGGGGCCGTTAGGTGGGGGGCCTCTTCGTCTTCTCCACCCGCACCCAGGAGTCCACCCATGAAGTTCGAGCTGGATCCGCTCCCCTACGCCAAGAACGCCCTCGTGCCCCACCTCACCGAGGAGACGCTCTCGTTCCACTACGAGAAGCACCACCAGGCGTACATGACGAACTTGAAGAAGCTCCTCGAGGGCAAGCCCGAGGCCGAGAAGAGCCTCGACGAGATCGTCAAGACCGCCGCCGGCGGCGTCTTCAACAACGCGGCCCAGGTGTGGAACCACGACTTCTACTGGAAGTCGATGAAGCCCAGCGGCGGCGGCGAGCCCACCGGCGCCCTGGCCGACGCCATCAAGCGCGACTTCGGCTCCTTCGCCGACTTCCGCAGCCAGTTCTCGACGGCCGCCATCGGCCAGTTCGGCTCGGGCTGGGCCTGGCTGGTGAAGGAGGGCGAGAAGCTGAAGATCGTCACCACCGGCAACGCCGAGACGCCCATCACCAAGGGCCAGGTGCCGCTGCTCACGTGCGACGTGTGGGAGCACGCGTACTACATCGACTACCGCAACCTCCGGGCGAAGTACGTCGAGACGTTCCTCGAGAAGCTCGCCAACTGGGACTTCGCCGCCGCCAACTTCAAGTAAGCGGGCAGCGCGCGGCGCTCATCGGGCCTCACTCGCCTCGCGCGGGTGGGGCCCTCGTCGTCTCGTCTCGTGTCACGCCCGGGCGGCCAGGGGCAGCTCGTGGGCGACCCCGGCCAGGGCCGCGTCGAGGTTGCGGCGCGCGGCCTCGCTCAGCGGCTCGCCGAGCTCGAACCGCTCCCCCTGGATGGTGAGGAGCCACGCGTCTGGCGCGGGGGCCTTCACCACCGCCTCGTAGGCGTGCAGGAGCGCGGCCGGCGACAGCGCGTGGGTGGTGAACGACGCGTCGCGCGCCGCGGTCACGTGCCCCAGCGACCACGGCGAGCTCCCGCCGGCGCGAGCGTCGACGAAGAGCACCAGGCGCCGATCGACGAGGTCGAGCGCGTGCTCCACCTGGAGCTGGTAGTCGGTCAGCACCTCCACCTCGCCCCGGGTGATGGGGCCGGCGAGGGCCACCTCGAAGCGGGCGGCGAACTCGGGGCCCAGGGCGTCGTCACCGCGCGACGGGTTGCCCCAGGCGAACACCAACACCGGGGCCGTCACGACACGCTCCAGCGCCGCTCGGCGCTCCCTACGACGGCGCCCGAGGCGTCCACCACCTCCACCAGCAACGGCATCTGCCCCAGCGCGTGCGTGGCGCACGACAGGCAGGGGTCGAAGGCGCGAATGGCGACCTCCACGTGGTTGAGCAGCGGCTCGGTGGGCTGGTGGCCGTCGAGGTACTGCCGCGCCACCGCGCGAATGGCCTCGTTCATCGGCTGGTTGTTGTGCGTGGTGGACACCACCAGGTTGCACATCGTCACCAGGTCCTGCTCGTCGACCCGGTAGTGGTGAATGAGGGTGCCCCGCGGCGCCTCGATGATGCCCACGCCCTCGGCCGCGCGCTCGCCGGTGACGACGAGCTCGTCCTTGAGCAGGTCGGGGTCGGGCAACAGCTCGCCGATGACCTCCGCCGCGTGGAGCAGCTCGATCATCCGCGCCCAGTGGTACGCGAGCGGCGCGTGCACCACCGCGCCCCCGAAGGCCGCCCGGAAGGCCAGGCGCTCCGCCTCGGCCAGCGGCGTGTGGATGAAGTCGCAGTTCTGCACGCGGGCGAGCGGGCCCACCTTGTACCAGCCGGTCTCTTCCCCGAAGGCGCTCAGGTAGGGGAACTTCATGTAGCTCCAGCGCTTCACGCCCTCCTTGATGTGGCTGCGCCAGGCCTGCGGGTCGACCCCGTCGAGGAGCATGGCGCCGTCGGCGTCGCGCGCGCGGAGCGTGCCGTCGTAGAGGTCGAGCCGGCCGCCGCGGCCCACCAGCGACAGCAGGCTCGAGCGGAAGGTGCCGAAGCTCGCGTACTGCTCGCGGTGCGCCTCGAACACCCGCGCGATCAGGCCCACGCCGGCCCGCGCCCAGTCCAGCACCTCGGGCAGCGCCGCGAGGAGCTCGTCGCGCTCGGCGACGGTCAGCGCCTTGTTCACGCCCCCGGGGATGGAGCCCGTGCCGTGCACCCGCTTGCCCGCCGTGACGCGGATGACCTCCTGCCCGAACTTGCGCAGGAGCACGCCCTGCCGCGAGAGCTCCGGGTGCGCCTGGGCCACGGCCACCAGGCTCCGCCGGGCGACCTCGCTGTCGAAGCCGAAGAGCAGGTCGGGCGAGGCGAGGTGGAAGAAGTGCAGCGCGTGCGACTGGAGGATCTGCCCGTAGTGCATGAGCCGGCGCACCTTCTCGGCCGTGGGCGTGAGCTGCCGCGCGCCCACCACGAGGTCGAGCGCCTTGGAGGCCGCGAGGTGGTGGCTCACCGGGCAGATGCCGCACAGCCGCTGCACCATCACCGGCACCTCCCAGTACGGCCGCCCCTGGATGAAGCGCTCGAAGCCCCGGAACTCGACGATGTGCAGCCGCGCCTGCTGCACCGTGCCCTCGTCGTCGAGCAGCAGCGTCACCTTGCCGTGCCCCTCCACGCGCGAGAGCGGGTCGATGGCGATGCGCCGCAGCGGCTTCGCGGTCTTCGGGGCAGTCTCGAGGGGAGCGGCCATGGCGTGCCTGTCAGTCGTACTGGATGAGCCCGTGCCCCAGGTGCGGGGTGCGGCCGGCGATGATGTCGGTGAGGAACTGCCAGAGGGCCTCGCCCGAGGGCGGGCAGCCGGGCAGGAGGTAGTCGACCTTCACCACCGCGTTGAGCGGGTGGACGTTGTCGAGCGGGAGCGGGAGCTCGGGGTCGTTGGGCACCTCGCGGTACGAGGTCTTCAAGCAGTCGCGCACGTCGAGGTGGTTGCGCTGCGCCGGCAAGCCCCCGTTCACCGCGCAGGCGCCCACGGCCAGCAGCACCTTGCAGTGGCTGCGGAAGTCGCGCAGCACGTGCACGTTCTCGGCGTTGCAGATGCCGCCCTCGATGATGCCCAGGTCGCAGGGGCCGCACTGCTTCACGTCGGTGAAGGGCGAGCGGTCGAGCTCCACCAGCTCGAGGAGCTCGAAGAGGCGCTCGTCGATGTCCAGGAGCGACATGTGGCAGCCGAAGCAGCCCGCGAGCGAGGTGGTGGCCACGCGCAGCTTCCGCGGCAGAGCGGCGGCGGGGCTCACGGGGCCCTGCCCTTCTTCGCCACGTGGGCCTCGTCGATGGGCGCCAGGTCGAAGGGCCGCTGCCCGATGGGCACCGTGAAGCCCCGGCGCTTCTTCAAGATGACGCCCACCGGGCACACGTCGACGGCGGTGTCGGTGACGGCGATGGAGGTGTCGGCGAGCCGGCCCGACTCGGCGTTGACGACGAGGTGCTTGCCGATGCCCCGGCCCGAGAGCGCGAAGACGTGCTTGTGGTCGACCTCGCTCGAGGCGCGCACGCACAGCTCGCAGAGGATGCAGCGGTTGAAGTCGAGCAGGAGATCGGGGTGCGAGGCGTCGACCGAGCGGTTGGGGAACAGCTGCGTGAAGTGCGGCGAGAGCACCTGCAGCGAGTAGCCCACCGCCTGCAGGGTGCAGTTGCCGCTCTGCTCGCACGACGGGCAGAAGTGGTTGCCCTCGACGAAGAGGAACTGCACCAGCCCGCGCCGCAGCGTGCGCAGCTCCTCCGTCTCCGACTCGACCACGAGGTCCTCCCGCGCCTTGAGCGTGCACGACGCCGTCGCGGCGCCATCGGCCTTGACCGTGCAGACCCGGCAGCTCCCGTGGGGCTTGAACTCGGGGTGCGCGCAGAGGTGGGGAATGTAGTGGCCCGCGGCGAGCGCGGCCTGCAGCACGGTCTGCCCGGCCGAGAAGGGCACGTCCTTGCCGTCGAGGAGGAAGTGGCGAGGCAGCTCGGCGCTCATGGCCCGGTCTCCTCGAGGTGCGCGTCGGGATCGGTGCGCCGGGTCAGCTCGCGGGCGGGCGCCAGGGCCTCGTCGAGGTCGAAGGTGGGCAGCACCTCGAGCGAGGAGAGCCGCCGCTCGAGGCTGGGGCGGAAGCGCGCGCGGAGATCGAGGTAGGGGTTGCTGGCCGTGTGGCCCAGGCCGCAGTGGCTCGTGTCCTGGAGGATGCGCGTCACCCGCGAGGCGTCGCCCAGGTGCTTGCGCGTGCCCACGCCCCGGGCGATGCCGTCGAGCGCCTGCTTGAGCAGCGTCGTACCCACGCGGCACGGGGTGCAGAAGCCGCAGCTCTCGTGCGCGAAGAAGTGGGCGAAGTTGACCACCACGTCGAGCATGTCGCGCCGCCGATCGAAGACCATGAAGGCCCCCGCGCCCGGCACCCCTTCGAAGGCGAGGCCCCGCTGGAACTCGGTCTTCGCCAGCAGCACGCCCGACGGGCCGCCCACCTGCACGGCCTGGGTGTCCTTCGCGCCGCAGTCGTCGAGCACCTCGCGCACGGTGGTGCCGAAGGGCACCTCGTAGATGCCCGGCCGCTCGCAGTCGCCGGACACCGAGAGGAGCTTGGTGCCGGAGGATCTCGCGGTGCCGCGGGCCCGCCACCAGTCGGCGCCGTGGAGCGCGATGAGCGCCGCCGCCGCGAGCGTCTCGACGTTGTTCACCACCGTGGGCCGCTGGAGGTAGCCGTGGGTGACGGGGTACGGCGGGCGGTTGCGGGGCACGCCGCGCTTGCCCTCCAGCGACTCGAGGAGCGCCGACTCCTCGCCGCACACGTAGGCGCCGGCGCCCAGGTGCACCTCGACGTCGAAGTCGAAGCCCCGCCGGCCCAGCACGTCGCGGCCCAGCAGGTGCGCGCGCCGCCGCTGTGCCAGGGCCGCCTCGAGGGGGGGCCGGAGGAAGCGGTACTCGCCGCGCAGGTAGATGAAGCCCTTCTGCGCGCCGATGACGAAGGCGCAGGTCGTCATGCCGTCGAGCACCAGGTCGAGGTGGTGCGCGAGGAGCACCCGGTCCTTGAAGGTGCCCGGCTCGCCCTCATCGGCGTTGCACACCACGAAGCGCGTGGGGCCGGGGGCCTGCCGCGCGGCCTCCCACTTGAGGCCCGTGCCGAAGCCCGCCCCGCCCCGGCCGCGGAGCCCCGAGCGCTTGACCTGCTCGAGCGTCGCGTCGGCGCCGCGGTGCATGGCCGCGCGCACCGCCTCGCCCGGCGTCAGCGGGCTCGACAGGAGCAGGTCCTTGCGATGCACCGGCGACTCGAGCTGGAAGAACTCCGCCGGCCAGCGATCGACCGCGGTGCGCGAGCGGATCAGCTCCACGATGAGGTCGATGCGCTCCTCGGTGAGCCGGCCGATGGCGCGGCCGTTCACCAGCAGCGCCGGGCCCTGATCGCACAGCCCCGTGCAGGAGGTGAGGTCGACCGCGACGAGGCCGTCGGCGCTGACGCCGCCCAGGGGCACCTCGAAGGCTTCGCACAGCCGCGCCCGCAGCGCCTGGCTCCCCTGCATCAGGTCGGTGATGTTGTCGCTGAAGTGCACCCAGAACTCGCCGCGCGGCACGGTGGCGAAGAAGGCGTAGAAGCCGGCGACCCCCTCGACGCGCGCCCGCGAGAGGCCCAGGTGGTGCGCCACCTCGGTGATGGTCTGCGGGCTGATGAGGCCGACCGCGTCCTGCACGTCGACGAGCAACTGCACGAGCCGCGTCGGATCGTGGTGGTGCTTCTCGATGAGGCCCGGGAGATCCAGCGTCCGCATGGCTCCCCGCTGCTTCATCGGCCATGCCAGCCGCGCCCGTCGGAGCCGTCTCCAGAGCAGCGCAAGGGTTGCGCAACGCCCGGGCGAGCGAGTCGGGTGCGGCAGTTCCTGCGGAGACGAGCCGCCGTCAGGCCTTCCGTCGGGCCTGGAAGCGCGCGTCGAGCCACCACAGCGCCGCGAAGCCGACGTTGACCGGCACCAGCACCGCGAGCACGTTCCAGTTCGCCTGGTCGAACACCGGCAGCGCCTTCATCACCACGCCCAGCACCGAGAGCGCGGCGACGGCCAGCCAGGTGACGCGGTTGAGCCGCCGCGCCGCCGGCGAGCCCCAGGCGAGCATGACGCCGAAGGGGGCGAGGGCGAGGGTCAGCGGGCTGGCCTGCAGCAGGTTCTCGTTGCCGTGCGCGACGACGTGGTCGGTGAAGGTCATCAGGAAGGCGAGGGCCACGCCGAAGACGCCGCCCACCAGCCCCAGGAGCGCCGTGGAGAGCCCGAGCAGCACGCGCGGCAGCTTCGCCCCGCCGCGGCCCCAGTGCCCCAGCGCGTGCCCGACGCCGGCGAGCGCGAGGCCGACGAGGAGCCAGTACGGCACCCAGTTCGGCGCCTGGGCCGGCGGCCGGGGGCGAGCGCTCTCGAACCAGCTCCACTGCTTCTTGACCAGCGGCCGCACGCTGCCGTCGGCGCGCGTCACCTGGAGCGCCTGGAGCTGCAACTCGAGCTCGTCGGGCAGGTAGGCGTCTTGCTGCTGGGTGATGGGCTGATCGAGCGTGTCGGCCTGCAGGAAGTCGAGCACCAGCGACATCGGCGGGTTCACCATCGAGTAGCGCAGCGTGTGCTGGCGCAGCGTCATGCGCGACGGGCCCGCGGTGGCGGCCTTGAGCTGCCCGTGGAGCGCGGCGTCGAGGATGTCGCGCGGCCGCGTGGAGCAGTTGTCGTCGTAGTGGTGGTACAGGTAGGTCGCGTTCTGCGGCAGCACGTGCGTGCCCAGGGCCTTCGCCACCTGCAGCGCCTCGTCGGGCTCGAGATCGAGCGCCTGGATGCGCACGTCGCGCCTGAGCGCGTTCTTGTAGAAGTTGAAGGTGCCGGCGACGGAGTCATCAGCGACCCAGAACATCAGCCGCCCCTTGATGAAGTCCTTCACGAAGCCGGTGGTGTCGCCGCCCTTCGGGCCGAACATGCCGAAGTTGTAGAGCCGCCCCTGGCCCAGCCGCTGGTCCTCCACCACGAGCGAGGTGTGGCCCCACCACTCGACGAGCGTGTCGCCGGGGCTGAAGGTGACGACGGAGACGGCGAGGTCGGCCGGCTGGCTGCGCCCGTCCATCCACGGCGGGAGCGCCTGGGCCGAGCCGGTGGCGACGAGCAGCGAGAGGAGCGGGAGCACGGCGCGCGCTTAGCCGACGGCGCGGCGGTCAACCAGCCTTCAGCTCTCGGTCCCGGGCGGCTGGTGCTTGCGGTGCACCAGCTCCACCGGCGCCGGCTCGGCCGCGCGGAGGGCGCCGGGCCCGGCGATGACCATCGGCTGGTCCTCGACCTCCACGGCCGGAAGGTCGTCGGCGGTGGTGCCCGACGGCGCCGTGGGGATGGCGGCGCGCACGGTGTGCTCGCGGCGCTCGTTGGGGCGGGGCGGAGCGGAGTTGGCGTCGGTGATGTACTGCGTGACGGCCTCGCGGATCACGTAGCCCACCGTCTGTCCAGAGCGCGCCGCGAGCTCCTGGAGCGCGTCGGCCAGCTCCGGCGTGGCGCGGAAGGCCAGCGTGCGCACGCCGTTGAGCAGCAGCGTGAGCTCCTCGAGCGCCGCCGAGGGGCGCGCGACGTTGAAGTCGCCCTGGTCCAGCATCGCGCGGATGCGCCGCGAGAGATCCTCGCGCGTGTACCAGGCGCCGTCGAAGTAGATGGCCTCGGCGTCGACATCGATGGGGTATTGGCTCATGGCGGGCGCCGAGACTAACGCGGAAGTTCCCTTGCGTCGTCGCGTGTTCTCGGGAATGTGTCTGCTGCCTTGGTCCGCCTGATTCCGCTCCTCAGCGCCGTGATGGCCTCGGCGAGCGTCGCCGCGTCGGCCGATGGAGGGCTCTTGCCCCCCACGGAGCTGCGCGCGCTCGTGCAGCCGGAGCACGTCAAGCTGGGCGAGCCGTTCTCGCTGACGATCGTCGTCACCCATGCGCCAGATCAACGCTTCGAGCTGGCGGTGCCCAGCGATCTCGGCGACTTCGAGGCCCTGGGGCAGGAGCGCAAGCGCGTCGATGGGCCGCAGAGCTCGACCACCACGCTGACGCTCGAGCTGTCGGCCTTCAAGCTGGGCCAGCTCGACACCCCGGCCCTCACGCTGGAGGTCGTCTCGCCCGACGGTCAGGCCACGCTCCCGGCCCCGCGGGCAGCCGTGACGGTGGACTCCACGCTGCCGCCCGACGCCCAGGACAAGGGTGCGGACCTCTACGACGTGCGCCCACCGGAGGAGGTGCCCATTCGGAGCTGGCGGCTGCTCTACGCGCTGGCGGGGCTGCTCGCCCTGGGCGCCCTGGCCTGGCTGGTGCGCCGCTACCTCGCCCGGCCGAAGGTCCTCGCCGCGCCGGTGCTGCCGCCGCCCGAGCCGCTGCACGTGCGCGCCATGAAGGCCCTCGACGCGCTGGCGGCCGAGAACCTCCCTGCGAAGGGCGAGCTCAAGCCGTACTACTTCCGCCTCTCGGAGATCGTCCGCGCGTACCTGGGCGAGCGCTACGGCTTCGAGGCCCTCGAGAGCACCACCCCTGAGCTGCTCTCGGCGCTGCGCAGCCGCACCACGCCGGGCCTGCCCATGGAGGAGCTGGCCACCTTCGCGCAGGCCTCCGACTTCATCCGCTACGCGAAGGCGCTCCCCACGGTGGACGACTGCAAGCGCCACCTGGAGCTCGCCTACCGCATCGTGCACGCCACCCAGGCGGCGGCGCCGCAGCCGGCCCCTCCGCCGACGGGGGGGCGCTGATGGACTTCTCGATGTTCCACAGCCCCCAGTACCTGTGGCTGCTGGTGCTGGCGCCGCTCATCCCCTCCTGGGCGTTGCTCGAGCGGCGAAAGCGCGCCGTGCTGCGCTTCTCGGCAGCCGGGCAGCTCTTCAAGCAGGGCCGGGGCCTGCGCCCGTGGCTGCTGTGGATTCTTCCGGTGCTGCGCACGGCGGCCTTCGTGCTGGCGGTGCTGGCCCTGGCCCGGCCCCAGGAGCGCGACAGCCGCGTGAAGGACCTCTCGGTCGAGGGCATCGACATCATGATCGCCCTGGACCTCTCGACCTCGATGGAGGCGGCGGACTTCCGGCCCAACAACCGCCTCTTCGTGGCCAAGGAGGTGCTCACCGAGTTCCTCGCCAGCCGCACCAACGATCGCATCGGCCTGGTGGTGTTCTCGGGCGCGGCCTACACGCAGGCGCCGCTGACGCTCGACTACAGCGTGCTCAAGGAGGTCATCCGCCAGCTCCGCACGCGCGTGCTCGAGGACGGCACGGCCATCGGCGACGCGGTGGCCACCGCCGTCAACCGGCTGCGCGACTCGGAGGCCAAGAGCCGGGTGGTGGTGCTCATCACCGACGGCGACAACAACGCCGGCCGCATCGCGCCGCTCGACGCCGCCGGGGCCGCGAAGTCGCTGGGCCTGCCCGTGTACACCATCCTCGTGGGCAAGGGCGGCAAGGTGCCCTTCCCCGCAGGCACCGACATCTTCGGGCAGACGGCGTGGCGGGAGGTCGAGATCCCCATCAACCCGGAGCTGCTCCAGAAGCTGGCCACGATGACGGGCGGCGAGTTCTACCGGGCCACCGACCGCGAGTCGCTCAAGGACGGCCTGCAGCAGGTGCTCGACTCGCTCGAGCGCTCGAAGCTCATGGAAGGCGGCGCCATGGCCACCTACCGCGAGCAGTTCCACCAGCTCCTCCTCGCGGCGGCGCTGCTGCTGTGCCTCGAGTTCTTCCTCAAGTCGACCCTGCTGCGGGTGTTCCCGTGACGCCCTGGCGCTTCACGCTCCTGGGGTACAAGGTCGGCTTCGAGCAGCCGCTCTACCTGGCGGGCATCGCCGCGGCGCTGCTGCTGGGCCTCGTGGCGGTGTGGGTGTCGGCGCGGCGGGGCGCGCGGCTGGCGAAGGTGGTGCCCTCGCGCCTGGCCGAGGTGCTGGCGCCGGGCGTCTCGGTGGCGCTGCCGGTGCTGCAGAGCTCGCTCTACACGCTGGCCCTCGTCTTCTTCGCCTTCTCGCTCGCGCAGCCCCAGTGCGGCGAGAGGGCCGAGGTGGCGAAGCGGCGCGGCATCGACGTGGTGGTGGCGCTCGACGCGTCGAAGTCGATGTACGCCCGCGACGTGACGCCCAGCCGCCTCGAGCGCGCGAAGCTCGAGCTCACCACGCTCCTCGACTCGCTCAAGGGCGACCGCGTGGGCCTGGTGGTGTTC
Source organism: uncultured Archangium sp. (assembly GCA_964449625.1). Taxonomy (GTDB): domain Bacteria; phylum Myxococcota; class Myxococcia; order Myxococcales; family Myxococcaceae; genus Archangium_A. Next base: position 17,500 of record CAYUZK010000059.1, on the reverse strand, counting down.
GCCGGCGACGCCTTCATTCAGTGCCCGCTCACCTCCGACTACGCCGCGGCGAAGGTCTTCCTCCGCGCGGTGGACCCCGAGACGATGCCCCAGGGCGGCACCAACATCGGGGCGGCGCTGCTGCTCGCCCGGCAGGTGCTCGAGAACGCCGACCGCGGCTCGAAGGACCGGGTGGTGGTGCTCCTGTCCGACGGCGAGGACCTCACCGGCGACCTCGGCGAGGGCATCAGCGCGCTCAAGGAGCTCGGCGCGCGCGTGCTGACGGTGGGCATCGGCAGCGACACGGGCGAGCCCATCCCCGTGCTGAACAAGCAGGGCGACGTCGTCGGCTACAAGAAGGACCAGGGCGGCGTCACCGTCATCAGCCGCCTCGATCGCGCGGGGCTGACGCGGGTCGCCTCGGCCACCGGCGGCGAGTTCTTCCACCAGCCGCGCGGCGTGGCCATGGGCGAGGTGGTGAAGATCATCGACTCGCTCCAGAAGAGCGAGCTCGAGAGCCGCGTCACCATGAAGTACGGCGAGGCCTACCAGCCGTACCTCGCCGTGGGCCTCGTCTTCCTCGTGCTGGGCTTCCTCGTGGTGCCCTCGTGGCGGCGCCGCGGTGCGGGGGCGGCCCTGGCCCTCGCGCTCCTCGGCGCGCCGCTCGCGCAGGCCGCCGGCCCCCTCGAGAAGAACCACCCGAAGGTGGAGGCCGGCACCGAGTCCTTCGAGGCAGGCCGCTTCGACGAGGCCCTCGCCCGCTACGACGAGGCGCTCGCGGAGCGGCCCGCCGACGCCCGCGTGCACTACAACCGGGGCCTGGCGCTCCACAAGCTGGGGCGCCACGACGAGGCGAAGCAGGCGCTGCAGCAGGCCCTCGATCTCGACCGCGCCGGCGAGCTCAAGGGCAAGGCCCACTTCAACCTCGGCAACGTCGCGGTGGCGGCGGGCGACCGGCAGCAGGCGGTGAAGGAGTACCGGCAGGCGCTGCGGGCGAACCCCGACGACGAGCTCGCGCGCCACAACCTCGAGGTGGTGCTCAAGAACCTGCCCCCCCAGAGCTCGAGCGGCGCGGACGGCGGCATGCCCGACGCCGGCGGGCGCGACGGCGGCAAGCCCGACGCTGGCGAGGACGCGGGCGTGCCCGACGGGGGCTCCGACGCGGGGCAGCCCGACGGCGGCAAGCCCACCGGCGACGCGGGCACGGCCGACGGGGGACCAGACGGCGGCGAGGACGGCGGCGCCTCGCAGGGTGACGGCGGCCAGGGCGACGGCGGCTCCGGCGACGGGGGCCAGGGCGAGCAGGAGCAGCCTGGCGACGCGGGGCAAGAGGCGCCGTCGGACCAGGCCGGCGACGGCGGCAGCGACGGCGGCGTGGAACAAGGCGACGCGGGCGTGACCGAGAGCCAGGGGGGCGTGCTGCCCGACGGCGGGGTCGATCTCGAGCGCAAGGAGGCCGAGAAACTGCTCGACACCTTGAAGGCCAACGAGAAGAACATGCAGCTGTGGCGGTTCAAGCAGAAGAGCCCGCGGAGTGACGCCCATGGCAAGGACTGGTAGCGCCATCGTCGTCGCGCTCCTCGCCGCGGCGCCCGCCTTCGCCGAGGTGGAGTTCACCATGCAGGCCGACCGCGCGAAGGTCGGCACGGAGGACACCTTCCGGCTGGAGATCGTCGTGGCCAACGCGCCGGAGGGCGCGGTGCTGCAGCTGCCCGCCCCGCAGGACTTCGAGGTGCTCGGCCGCAGCGAGTCGACGCAGATGAGCTACTCGGTGGGCCCCGGCGGCGCGGGCATCATCAAGCAGGTGCGAAAGCACACCCTCACCATGCGCGCCAACCGCCCCGGCACCCTCACCGTGCCCCCGGCGGCGCTCCAGACGGCGACGAAGCAGTACAAGACGCAGGCGGTGACCATGGAGGTGGTGCGCGGGCGCCTGGCCCCCGAGCGGCCCCAGCGGCGCGCGCCGCCCAACCCCTTCGGCCTGCCGCCCGGCTTCCCCGGCTTCGACGACGACGATCCGCTGGGCCAGCTGCCGTCGACGGAGCTCCCCGACGAGCCCTCCATCCCCCGCAGCGACTCGGACCTCTTCGTGCGCATGTCGCTGGACAAGACCGAGGCCTACGTCGGCGAGCAGGTGATGCTCACCATCCACATCTACTCGCGGGTGGACCTCTCGTCGGTGGACGGGGTGACGATGCCGCGCCTGGAGGGCTTCTTCAGCCAGGACTTCAAGTCGCCCACGCAGCTCATGCCCGAGCAGCGCACCATCAGCGGCGTGCCCTACCGCGAGTACCTCCTGCGGCAGAAGGCCATCTTCCCCATGAAGGCCGGCGACGTCGTCATCGACGCGCCCGAGGCCGACATCACCACGGGCATCTTCTTCGCGGGCCGCCGCGTTCATAAGAAGGGCAACGAGGTGAAGCTCAAGGTGCGCCCGTTGCCGCCGGGCGCCCAGACGGCGGTGGTGGGCCGCTGGCGCCTCTCACGCGAGGTGTCGCAGACGGTGGTGGCCCTCGGCGAGCCGGTGCAGGTGAAGCTGATGCTGGAGGGGCGCGGCAACCTCCAGGGCGTGCAGCTGCCGGCCCTCGGCGCGCCGCCGTCGTTCAAGGTGTTCGACCCCGAGACGAGCGACAAGCCCACCACCTCGAAGTCACACGTCGGGGGCACCCGCACCGTCGAGTACACGCTGGTGCCGCAGCAGACGGGCACCTTCGTGCTGCCGGCGCTGTCGCTGCAGTACTTCGACCCCGAGCACCGGCGCTACGACGAGTCGCGCGTCGACGAGGTCACCGTCACCGTGCGGCCGGGCGTCGGCGGAGCCACCGTCACCGCCGTGCCGGGCACGCCCCTGGGCGACGGAGGCCCGAAGAACCAGCTCGTGGCCGGCGGCCTCAAGTCGCTGCGCCACACCGCGCACTTCGCGGCGCCCGCGTCGGCGACCTGGAGCCAGCGCTGGTTCGTGCCCGTGGCCGTGGCGCCGCTGGTGCTGACGCTGCTGGCGGGGGCCCTCGCCTTCGTGCGCGGGGCGCTGGGCCGGCAGAGCCCCGCGGCCCTCAAGAAGCAGCAGGCCAAGGCCGCGCGCCGGCGGCTCGCCGCGGCGGCGAAGCTGCTCAAGGGCGGCTCGACGGCCGAGTTCTACGCGGAGGTCGAGCGCGCGCTGACGAGCTTCATGGCCGCGAAGCTCGACGCGACGCTCACCGGGCTCACGCGGGCGGAGCTTGCCGAGAAGCTGGCCGCGGCCGGCGTGCCCGAGGCCGAGCGCGCCCGCATCGCCGCGGTGCTCGAGACCTGCGACATGGGCCGCTACGCGCCGGGCATGGGCGAGGCCGCCGCGCGGCGCCGGGCGATGGACGACGCGGCGAAGGCCATGGAGGGCTGGTCATGACGCTCGCGCTCCTCGCCGCGCTCGCGCTGGGCCAGTACACGCCGCAGGAGGCGCAGAGCCTCTTCGTCGAGGCCAACGACGCCTACTACCGGGGCGACCACGCGGCCGCGCAGGAGCGCTACCAGAAGCTCCTGGGCGCGGGCCTGGGCGGCGCTGACGTGCTCTTCAACCTCGGCACCTCGCACCTGGCCGCCGGCGAGCTGGGCCACGCGGCGCTCTACCTCGAGCGCGCCCGCCGCCTGTCCGACGACGACGACATCGCCGCCAACCTCGCGGTCGCCCGCCAGCGGCAGGTGGACCAGGTGGTGGGCGAAGACACCGCGGTGCCCTTCACGCAGCGCCTCGCCGACGCGCTCGACGAGCGCCTGGTGTCCTTCGGCTTCCTCGGCGCGCTGTGGCTGGGCTTCGCGCTCCTGTGGCTGACCTGGCGGCGCGCCGGGAGCCGGGTGCTGCTGGGCCTGGTGACGGCCGGGGTGCTGCTCGGGGCGGCGGGCCTGGGCGGCGCCGTGGGCGTGCACGCGTGGGTGCGCACCCGGGTGGTCGAGGCGGTGGTGCTGCCCGAGGCGCTGCAGGTGCGCGAGTTCCCCGGCGAGGCGGCGAAGGTGGCCTTCGAGGTGCACGCCGGCCTCAAGGTTCGCATCATGGAGACGTCGGGCCGCTTCGTGCGGATCCGCCTGCCGAACGCCCTCGAGGGGTGGACCGAGAAGGAAGGCCTGGTGGCGCTGTGACGGACGCGGTGATCGAGGTGTCGAACGCGGTGAAGGTGTACCAGCGGGGCAAGACCGAGGTGCGGGCGCTCGACGGCGTGTCGCTCACGGTGCCGCGCGGGCAGTTCCTCTCGGTGATGGGCAGCTCCGGCAGCGGCAAGAGCACCCTGCTCAACCTGCTGGGCGCCCTCGACGTGCCCTCGAGCGGCGTGGTGCGCATCGAGGGCCGGGAGATCAGCCGCCTGGCCGACGACGAGCTCTCGCGCTTCCGCCGCGACCGCCTCGGCTTCATCTTCCAGTTCTTCAACCTGATGCCCACCATGTCGGCCGTGGAGAACGTCATCCTCTCCGAGCTGCTGGCCGGCAAGCCGCGCGAGGCCCTCGAGGCGAAGGCCGTGGCGCTGCTCGAGCGCGTGGGCCTCAAGGGCCGCGGGCACCACCGGCCCGACGAGCTCTCGGGCGGTGAGATGCAGCGCGTGGCGGTGGCCCGGGCGCTGCTCGCCGAGCCGGCGGTGCTGCTGGCCGACGAGCCCACCGGCAACCTCGACTCGAAGACCGGCGCCGAGGTGCTCAAGCTCATCCGCGACGCGACGCGAGAGCGGCACCTCACGGTGGTGATGGTGACGCACGACCCCAGGGCCGCCGAGGTGGGCGATCGGCTGGTGCGCCTGGCCGACGGGCACATCATCGGCGACGAGCTCACCCGCGCGGCCGCCTAGCCGAACGTCAGCGAGAGACCGTTTGCACCGCAACGCCCTGCCGGGGTAATGCTCTACGTCACATCTGGGGGGGTTCTGGAGCAAGGAACCCGCAGTGGTCGACTTCGAACCTGACGTAGGACGCAACCGGCTGGTCATCCGCTTTCAGGGCGAGGTGGACCTCCGACAATCCGCCGCCGCCGAGGCCCGGCTGCACGAGGCGCTCTCGCGCTTGCGCCCCCCCGTGGACGTGCTCTCGGACATCCGGGAGCTGGCCTTCATCGACGCCACCCTCATCGAAGACTTCCAGCGCCTCGGGCGCATCATCGGGAAGTTCGGGGCGCGCCGGGTGGTGCGGGTGGTGGGCAAGAGCGCGCAGGCCGCCGTGCACCTGGCGCGGCTCTCGCGGCACCTCAAGAACCACGAGGCGCACCTGGCCTACTCCCTCGAGGAGGCGGAGCAGGTCTTCCTGGCGCGCTAGTTTTCGGCGCGCCCGCGCGGGGCCTTCGTTAGGGTGCCGCCCTCGATGTGGGCGCTCCTGCGGCTGGTCTCGATTCGGCACGTCTTCAGCTCGCCCCTGCGCTCGCTGCTGACGCTCGTCGGGGTGGCCGTGGGCGTGGCCACCCTGGTGGGCATCGCGGCCATCAACCGCTCGGTGATGGACGCCTTCCGCTCCACCATCGACACCGTGGCCGGCAAGGCCCAGCTGACCGTGGCCGCCGACACCTCGGGCTTCCCCGAGGAGCTGCTCGAGACGGTGCGCGCGGTGCCGGGCGTCACGCACGCCGCGGGCAGCCTCACCCTCGTCGCGCGCGTGAAGGACCGCCCCGGCCAGAGCATGTACCTGCTGGGCGTGGACCTGCTCGATGACGGCTACTTCCGCTCCTACGAGGGCGCCGACACCGACGTGGGCAAGCTGGCCGACGACCTCGAGTTCCTCAACTCCACCGACCGGGTGCTGGTGTCCGACCGCTACGCGCGGGAGCACGGCCTCACGACGGGCGACACCTTCGAGCTGGTGACGCCCGACGGCGCGCGGCCCTTCGTCATCCACGGGCTGCTCAAAGACACCGGGCCCCTCAAGGCCTTCGGCGGCGCCGTGGGGGTGATGTTCTTCGGCTCGCTGCAGGAGGCCTTCTCGAAGGGCCGCACGCTCACGCGCGTGGACGTGGCGGTGGACCCGGCCGTGGGGCTCGAGACGGTGAAGGCGCGCCTGCAGGCCGCCGTGGGCTCGAGCCTGGAGGTCGACACGCCCGATCGCCGCGGCCAGTCGGTGCAGACGATGGTGCGCAGCTTCCAGCTCGGGCTCAACCTGGGCTCGGTGGTGGCGCTGCTGGTGGGCGTGTTCCTCGTCTACAACACCGTGTCCATCAGCGTGGTGCAGCGCCGGCGGGAGATCGGCACCCTGCGCGCGCTCGGCGCGACGCGGCTGCGCATCCGCGTGATGTTCGCGCTGGAGGCCGCGGTCTTCGGCACGGTGGGGAGCCTGCTCGGGCTCCCGCTGGGCCTCGCCATGGGCCGCGCGGCCATCGGCGGCGTGTCCGAGAGCATCTCGAAGATCTACATTCAGGTGAACGCGAAGGACGTGCAGCTCGGCGCGACCGAGCTTCTGCTGGGCCTCGCGCTGGGCATCGTGGGGAGCCTGGCCGCCGCCATCCGCCCCGCGGTCATCGCCTCGAGCGTGCAGCCGGTGGAGGCGCTCCGGAAGGACGTGGCCCTTGGCGCCGGCGCGGTGCAGGTGAACTCCTGGCCGACCTGGGCGGGGCTGGTCGCGCTCGCCGCGGTGTGGCCGATGACGCAGCTGCCTCCCCCGCTCGAGAACGTGCCCCTGGGCGGCTACCTGGCCATCTCCCTCGTGCTGACGGGCAGCACGCTCCTCACGCCGCTGCTGCTGCGGGTGCTCAACCGGCCCTTCCGCGCACCCGGGCTGGCGCTCTTCGGCATCGCCGGGTGGCTCGCGGCCGACAACTTCGCGCGGGCGCCGGCGCGCACCGCGGTGCCGGTGTCGGCGCTCAGCCTCGGCGTGGCCATGGCCATCACGCTGACGGGCTTCATCAGCAGCTTCCACGAGAGCTCCGACCGGTGGATCAGCCAGTCCATCCCCGCGGACCTCTTCGTGACGTCCTCGGCGAAGACGGCCGGGGTGCAGAACCAGCCGATGAAGGCCGAGGTGCAGGCCGAGCTCGCCACCATCTCCGGCATCGCCGACATCGACCCGGTGCGCATCCTCGCGCACGACCTCATGGGCCTGCGCATCTACATCACCTCGCTCACCGACGAGATTTACCGCAAGCACGCCAGGCCCATGATCCTCGAGGGCGAGCTGCCGACGGCCGAGGCCCGTGAGGGGGGCGCGGTGGTGGTGAGCGAGAACCTCGCGCGGCGCCGAGACCTGCACGCGGGCAAGACCTTCGTGATGAAGACGCCCACGGGCGAGCGCACGTACACGGTGGCCGCGGTGATCATCGACTACACCTCGGACCAGGGCTCGGTGATCATGGACCGCTCGATCTACGTGGCCCACTTCCTCGACGACCGGGTGGACACCTTCCACGTGTACCTGAAGGACCCCGCCACCATGGAGCTCACGCGCCAGGCCATCACCGCGCGCATCGGCGAGCGGTACGATCTCTACGTGCTGTCGAACGCGGAGCTGCGCGAGGAGGCCCGGGGCCTGGTCAGCGACGCCTTCGCCGTCACCTACGCCATGGAGTACGTGGCGGTCGCGCTGGCGCTGCTGGGCATCATCAACACGCTGCTGGCCGCCGTCATCGACCGCACGCGGGAGATCGGCCTGCTGCGCGCCGTGGGGGCCGACCGGGGGCACATCATTCGCCTCTTCGCGGCGGAGGCCTTCTTCATCGGGCTCTCGGGCGGCGTCATCGGGCTCTTCACCGGCGGGGTCGTCGGGTACATCGTGACGAACGTCGTCGGCGTGCAGGGCACCGGCTGGAACTTCCCCTACTCCTACCCCTGGCTCACGGCGGTGCAGATGATGGCGCTGGCCACGGTGTGCGCGATGTTGGCCGGCCTCTACCCTGCCCGGCGCGCGGCGCGCCTCGACGTGGTGGAGGCGCTCGCCTACGAGTAGGGCCTATACTCCCGCACCCGCATGGCGACCCCGTTCCGCATCCTGGTAGTCGAAGACGAGCCGGTGATCCGCGAACTCGTGCGGAGCCTGCTGAGCGAGTCGGACTGCGAGGTCGAGACGGCGCCGCACGCGGCTGATGGCCTCAAGCTGGCGAAGACGCAGAGCTTCGACCTCATCCTCCTCGACGTGGTGCTGCCGGCCACGGGCAGCATCCAGCTCGACGGCATCGCCGTGTGCCGCATGCTGCGCGCCGACCCGCGGCACCTGAAGACGCCCATCTACATGCTCACCGCGAAGGCCAAGAAGGCCGACGTGGAGGTGGCGATGAAGGCCGGGGCGAACGGCTACATCCACAAGCCCTTCCGCGGCGCCGAGCTGCTCGACCTGGTCGCGCAGCTCAAGGCGAAGGTGGCGGCGGGCTGATCAGGGCAGGCGCGGGTGCAGGAAGCGCGCGAGGGCGAACATGTCGTCCCAGTCGAGCTGGTCGAACTCGAGCGCGACCGACTCCTCGCAGCGGCGGCGCACCGTGGCCTGCGTCACCACCTCGCGCCCCCCGGGGATGGGCACCGCGATGGTGAGCCGGTCCTCCGCGAGGCTGATGTCGCCGATGAGCTTGAGCCCCGCCATCGAGAGGTCCTGCGCCTTGGCCACCACCGAGCGGCCGCCGGTGAAGAGCTTGACCATGAAGCCCGCCTCGACGCGCGGGTGGAAGCGGGTAGGCATCAGCGACTGCGCGGTGACGGTGATCATCTTGGGCTCTCCGGAGGGGTGAACTGCGCTACAGGCGACGACCAGTGTTGATCACGATGTAGCGCCCGCAACTTTTCGCCATGACGAAGCCGAGAATTGGACTGGTGTGCAGCGGTGGTGGAGCGCGCGGCGCCTACGAGGCCGGCGTGATCCGCTACCTGCGCGAGGAGCTCCCCCCGGCGGCGCGCCAGCACGTGCGCTTCGACGTGCTCTCGGGCACCTCGGTGGGCGCCTCGACCGCGTGCTTCCTCGCGGCCACGATGCACGTGCCCGACGACCAGGGCCGCGCCCTCGCCTCGCTGTGGACGAACCTGTCGCTCGAGCGCGTGTTCCGCGTGGAGGGCGAGAGCCTCTACTCGATGAGCCGGAAGATCTGGCGCGCCACCCGCGCCAACGAGCGGCCCGAGGGCTGGCGGCTGTACGATCTGTTCCACCCCGAGCCCATCGAGAACATCGTTCGCCACGCCATCGACTGGCCGCGCATCGCCGCGAACCTCGCGCGCGGGCTGTGCAGCGCGGTGTCGGTGTCGGCCACGCGCATTCGCGACGGGAAGACCGTCATCTTCGTGCAGCGCCGCGAGCCGGGCCTGCCGCGCTGGAGCCGCGACCCGTACCAGGAGCCGGTGGAGGTGGTGCTGGGCCCCGAGCACGCGCTGGCGAGCGGCGCCATCCCCCTGCTCTTTCGCTCCGCGCGCGTCGGCGACGAGTACTACTGCGACGGCTTCGTGCGGCAGAACACGCCGCTGTCCCCCGCGCTGCGCCTGGGCGCTGATCGGGTGCTGATCCTCTCGCTGAGGCACAAGCCGCGCAACGCGGTGGAGCAGCCCAAGCTGACCTCCATGCCCACCACGCCGCAGATCATCGGCAAGGTGCTCAACGCGCTCATGGTGGACCGCACCGAGTACGACCTGGACCGCCTGCGCCGGCTCAACGAGATGCTCGAGAGCGGGCGCCACGCCTACGGCGAAGACTTCGTCATCCGCATGAACGAGACGCTGGAGGCCATCCGCGGGCAGGCCTACCGCGTGGTGAAGGACCTCGTGGTGCGCCCCTCGCGCGATCTCGCCGACCTCGCCCGGCCCCACCTCGAGGCCCGCGCGAAGCGGGAGAGCGACGAGGCGCTGCCGACGCGGCTGCTCCACCGCCTCTCGGGCTCCAACCTCTTCACGCAGGCCGAGCTGGGCAGCTACCTCCTCTTCGACGCTGGCTACGCGAACGACCTCATCGCGCTCGCCATGGAAGACGCCCACGCGCGGCGCGATCAGCTCCTCGAGTTCTTCGACCCCGACGCGCGCTGACGGTCGCCCCGTCCGCCCCGCGAGACGCTCAGGCGCGCGCGGCAGCCCGTGGTTCCTCGCGGTTGCCCGCGGCACGGCTCCTGAAAGAGCCGGCCTCCGTCACCCACCGGAGGTCCCATGGATTCGCACCGCATCTCGCTGACGCCCACCGTCGCCCGCCAGACGCCGAGGAACGAGTTCGGCGCCGTCTTGAAGAACGCGCTCCAGCAGGTCGCCGGCGTCGGCGGCGTCGCGCTGGCCAACATCCCCGGCGGAGGGCTCCTGAGCGCCGCCATCCACCAGGTCACCGCCATCACCGGCGGGCCTGGCTCGACCAGCAGCGCGGTGACGGGCATCAGCACTGTCGGGGCCGGCGCGCCGCTCGGCGCTATCGCCGGGAGCGGCCCGGGTCAGGCGCCCATGTCGGGGATGATCGAGCAGATGCGCGTCGAGGCCGATCGCTCGATGCTGATGCAGCTGCACCTCCAGCAGGAGAGCCGTGAGTACAACACGGTCTCCAACATCCTGAAGGTGCGGCACGACTCGGCGAAGGCCGCCATCAACAACATCCGCTGAGGCACGCCATGGCCCTTCCACCCCTGGGGAGCCTCGGCCCCCAAAGCCTCTGCGGCGTAGCTCCCGCCTCGCCTCCTTCCCGCGCCTTCGGCGAGCTCCTGCAGGGCCGCGCGCCGCTCGAGAACGCCCCGCTCCGCGCGGAGCCCTCGCCGCCGCAGGTGCGCGCCGCCGCCGCGGTGCGCGTCGAGCCGGGCCCGTGCCGCGTGGGCGCGCCAGCCCTCGAGGTGGCGCCGTCAGCCTCGGCGGTGCTCGAGCAGGTGACGCGCGCCCAGCAGCGCATGGACCAGCTCCTGCGCGTCGCCGAGACGGGCAAGGCCTTCTCGCCGGCCGAGCTGCTCTCGCTGCAGACGCACGTGTACCGCGCCTCCCAGGAGCTCGACCTCGCCGGCAAGGTCGTCGAGAAGGCCACCGGCGGCGTGAAGCAGGTCCTCCAGACGCAGGTGTGAGCCGCCATGATCCGCCCCGCCCTCCTCCTCTCCACGGCGCTCCTCCTCAGCGGCTGCGCGACCCGCATCCAGCACGGGCTCGACGAGCGCGACGCCAACGAGGTCGTCACCGCCCTCGTCGCCCGCGGCCTCGACGCGCGCAAGGTGCCCGAGAAGGGCAAGAAGCCCACCTGGGCCATCGAGCTCGACGACGCCCGCGCCGCTGAGGGGCTGCGCCTCCTCACGGAGCTCAAGCTGCCCCGCCCGCCGCGCCTCAAGACGCAGGCCCTCGCGCAGGCCGGGGGCCTCATCGACACGCCGGGCGCGGAGCGGCTGCGGCAGCTCGAGGCCCGCGAGGGCGACCTCGAAGAGACGCTGGAGACGCTCGACGGCGTCACCTCCGCGGCGGTGGAGCTGGTGGTGCCCACGCCGACGCGCCCGGGGTTGTCCGCCCTGCCCTCCAAGGCCTCGGTGCTGCTGCGGGCGCGCCCCGACGCCGTCGAGCGCCTCCAGCGGCAGCGCGACGAGCTGCGCGCGCTCGTGGCCGCGGGGGTCGACGGGCTCCACGCCGACGAGGTGGTGGTGATGTTCGACGTGGTGCCGCTCGGGCCGAGGCCAACGGCGCCGACGGGCCGGGAGCTGCGACCGCTGGTGGTGACGCTGGGCCTCCTCGTGTCCGCCCTGGCGCTCGGCGTCGTCGCCCTGGCGTGGCGGCTGCGGCGCGCCCTCGCCCGCCCCGTCGAGGTGACGGTGCCAGCCCCGGAGGTGCCCGCCGCCTCGGCGCTGCGGCCCGTCATCAACCCCGCCATCCAGCGGAAGGTGGCCTGACGATGCGCCCCACGGCTCCCCAGCGCCCGCGCCTGTTGGCTGATGGCCCCCGCGCCCTGAGCTTCGAGGAGCGGGTGGCGCTCTTCGTCAGGGCTCGCCACCGGGAGGAGGTCGACGAGCTCCTCGGCGGCTTCTCGGCCTCGGCTCAGGCGCGCGCGCGGGCGTACGCGGCCCTCGTCGCGACGTGGGACTCGGCCCAGCGGCAGGCCCGCCTCGCCCACGAGTTCGCCGGGCGCCCCGACGCCGGCCCGCGCCTCGAGGCCCTCGTGGCGGGCGCCCCGCCCGGGCTGCAGGCCGCCCTCATCGACAAGCTCCCGGAGTCGCTGCGCGTGACGCAGCCGCTCGGCGGCGTGCCCACCTCGCCGGCCACCCGGTGCCTGGCCGCGCGGCTCGTCCGCGAGGCCTCCCGGTAGGTCGCCCGCGCGGGCTGCCCGTCTCCGGCGGTGGACGCTGTTCGCTCCGTAACCCGCTGATTGGAGGCGTCATCCGGTTGGCGCGAACCCTGAACTGGAGGCGCGCATGCACGAGCAGACGACCATCATCACCCACGCGACGCACCGGCTCCCCGCCGGCCGCGCCCCGACGCCGGCGACCCGCCTCCGCCTGGCGCCGACGCAGAAGCTGACCCGGGCCCACCTCGCCGTGGCCGCGCGGCCGGGGCTGCGCCGCGCGCTCGCCGAGGCCACCAACGGCGTCGCCGCGACGCTGGGCGACGCGCTGCGCTGCGAGGTGACGTGCGAGGGCCGGCTCGTCGACGCCACGCTGCACCCCTTCTCGCACCTCGCGGCCCGCGCCCTCTTCGTGACGGTGGAGCTGGCCGGCGAGACGCTGGCGGTGCTGGAGCTCGACCTCCTCGGCGTCGGCGCGCTCCTCAAGCACCTCACGGGCAGCACCGAGCTGCCCGCCGCGCCGCTGACGCTCTCGCGCATCGAGGAGGCCGCGCTGGGCTGGGTGACGCTCACCGCCCTCTCGCGCCTGCGCCAGGAGTCGGCCTTCGCGCCCTTCTCGCCGCGCCTGGTGTCGCTGACGCTCGATCGCGGGGAGATCCTCCAGCAGCTCGACGCGCGGCGCCGACACGTCGCCGTGCACCTGGACCTCTCGCTCGGTGGCACGCGGGCGGGCGCGCGGCTCCTGGTGCCGGCGCACTGGCTGCAGGCGCGGGTGGAGACGCAGCCGGTCGAGCCCGGGCCCGCGGCGCGCCCGGAGGTGCTGGCGGCTGCCGTGCCCACGCGCTGCATCCTCGGGTGGACGATGCTGGCCCCCGCGCAGGCGCGCGAGCTGGGCCGCGGCGACGTGGTGCTCTTCCCCGGCGTGCAGCAGGGCCCCGCGGGGCTGCTGGGGCCCGGCCGCCTGCTGACCGCCAGCTTCGAGCTGCGCGGCACCTTCACCCCCCACGGCTTCACCCTCACCCGCGCCTCCGAGCGCCCTTCCCAGGAGCACACCATGACCACCGTCGACCCCACCGTCCCCGTCGAAGTCGAAGTCGAGCTGACCCGCCTGCGCATTCCCCTCGATCAGCTCGGCGCCGTGCGGCCCGGCCACGTCGTGCCGCTGCACATCAACGCCGCCCAGCAGGTGGTGCTCCGCATCGGCGACAAGGCCGTGGCGCGGGCCGAGCTGGTGGAGGTCGAAGGGGAGATCGGCGCGCGCATCGTCGCGATGCTCTGAGGCCCGCCATGACGCTCACTGCTCGACAGAAGCTCGCCGGCGCCGCGCTCCTCGCCGCGACCCTGCTCGTGCTCCCGCTCCTCGCGGGCGCCTCGGCGGCGACTACGGCCCGCGTCGCGCTCGTGGTCGCGGCGGTGCTGGGTCTGGGCGCGTGGCTCCTCCGCGCGCGGCGCTCGAGCGGCCCGGGCGCCTTCCGCCGGGCGCCGCGCCTCACCGTGGTGCAGCGGGTGGGCCTCTCCGGGCGCTCGGGCCTCACGCTCATCGAGGTGGACGGGCGGCCGTGGCTCGTCGCCCACGGCGACGGCTTCGCGCGGCTGCACCCGGTGCGCCGGCCGCGCCGCCTCGCCTCGCCGCGCGCCGAGCTCGAGTCGCCCTGCGCCACGTCGTCGAGCCCGGTGGTGCCGTCATGAGCCGCGCGGCGCTGGTCCTCTTCGCGACGGCGACGCCAGCCCTCGCGCGACCCGCCGAGCTGCCGGCCGACGGCTTCGCGGGCAACCAGGTGCAGCTGCTGGGGCTCCTCGCGGTGCTGGCGCTGCTGCCCTTCGCCGTGATGATGCTCACCAGCTTCTCGAAGATCGTCGTGGTGCTCTCCATCGTGCGCTCGGCGCTCGGCACGCAGCAGGCGCCGCCCACCATGGTGCTGACGGGCCTGGCCGCGGTGCTCTCCGGCGCGGTGATGGCGCCCACTGCCGAGGCGATGTGGGCCGCGGGGCAGGCCGGATGGCACGAGGGCGCGGAGGCGACGCAGCTCCTCGCGCAGGCCGGCGCCGCGCTCTCACCGCTCCGCGACTTCCTCGTGAAGCACGGCAGCCCCGAGGAGCGCGCGCGCTTCGTGGACCTCGCCCGCGAGCTGCGACCGGTGGAGGCCGCCGACGTCGTCAGCGAGACGGATCTCTCGGTGGTGGTGCCGGCCTTCGTGCTCACCGAGCTCAAGGAGGCCTTCGTCATCGGCTTCCTCGTCTTTCTCCCCTTCCTCGTGCTGGACATGCTGGTGGCGAACGTCCTCCTCGCGCTGGGCATGCAGACGCTCTCGCCCAGCCAGGTCAGCCTGCCCTTCAAGCTGCTGCTCTTCGTGGCGGTCGACGGCTGGGCGCTCCTCTCGCGCGGCCTGCTGCTCGGGTACCGGTGATCGCCGTGGACCCGAACCTGCTCCTCGGTGTCGCCCGCGAGGCCCTGCTGCTCATGGTGCTGGCGTCGCTCCCTCCGGTGGGCGCGTCGCTGCTGGTGGGCTTCGTGATGAGCCTGGTCCAGGCCACCACGCAGCTGCAGGAGAGCACCCTCACCGTCGTGCCGAAGCTGTGCGCGGCCGTGCTGGCCCTGGTGCTGGCCGGCCCGTGGATCGGCGCCCAGCTCGCGCGCTTCGCGACCCAGCTCCTCCTCTCGTTGCCCGGCGTCGCGTCGTGAACGCGGCCACGCTGCAGCTCGCGCTCGACGCCCTCTCGCCGCACCTCGCCGCGTGCGGCCTCATCGCGGCACGGCTGGTGCCGGTGGCTTTCCTCTGCCCGCTCTTCGGCGGCGCCCAGGCCCCGACGCACGTGCGCCTGGGCCTGGTGGCGGCGCTCACCGGCTTTCTTCACGGCGCCTGCGGCGTCTCGACGCCGGCTGGCGTCGGGGGCGCGCTGGGCCTGGCGGCGCTCGCCGGACGCGAGGCGCTCTTCGGCGCCGCGCTGGGGTTGGTGGCGGCGGTGCCCTTCGACGCCGCGCGCGCCGGGGGCCGCTTCATCGATCTCTTCCGCGGCTCCTCGGCGGAGGCGGCGCTGCCCATGGCCGGCAGCCGCGAGTCGGCCTCGGGCGAGGCCCTCTTCCACCTGCTGCTGGCGCTCGTCGCGGCCGGCGCGCTGCTGCCGACGATGCTGGCGGCCCTCGCGCGGAGCTACGTGCTGGTCGCCCCAGGCGCCGCCCTCACCGGCGACAGCGTGGCGCTCTCCGTGGTGGCCTCGGTAGGCGCGGCCTTCGCCACGGGCCTCGCGCTGGGCGCGCCCATCGCCGGACTCGCGCTCGTCATCGACCTGGGCCTGGGCCTCGCGTCGCGCGCGGCGCCGCAGCTCAACCTGCAGGAGACCGGGGCCCCGCTGCGCATCCTCGGCGGCGGCGCGGCCCTCTGGCTGGGCCTGGGCCTCGTCGCCGAGCGGCTCCTCGAGCTCTTCGCGGCGCAGGGGCCAGCCCTCGAGGCCCTCTCGCGCCTCGCAGCCGGGTGACGGGCACTGCTCCTGCAAGACGCGAGGCCCCATGAGCGAGAAGACGAACGAGCCGACGCCGAGGCGCCTGCGGGAGGCCGCGGAGAAGGGCCAGGTGGCGCGCAGCCGCCTCTTCACCTCCGCGGCCGTGACGCTGGGGGGCCTCGGCGCCACGGCCGCGTTCGCCGATCAGACCGCCGTCCGCCTCCTCGGATGGTCGGCGACGCTCCTCTCCACGGCGGAGATGGATCCGGCCGGGGCCCTGCGCGGAGGCGTCGAGGTCCTGGCCCGGTGCGCGGCCCCGACGCTGGTGGGCGCGCTGGGCGGCTCGCTGGCGAGCGCCGCCGTCACCACCGGCGGCCTGCGCTTCACGCCTGGCGTGCTGGCCCCGAAGCTCGAGCGCGTGAGCGTGCTCGAGGGCGCGAAGCGGCTGTGCTCGCTGCGGCAGCTCGCCGACGTGGCCAAGGGCCTGGGCGTGGCGGTGTTGGTGGCGTGGTTCCTCTGGGCGGCGCTCCGCGAGGCGGCGCCCGACGTCTTCCGGGCGATGGCGCTGGGGGGCGAGGCGGCGTTGCCGGCCGTCGTCGCGCGGCTCGCGCCGTCGCTGCTCAAGGCCTCGGCGCTGCTGCTGCTCCTCGGGCTCGGCGACTGGGCGCTGGCCCGGCGGCGCCACCACGCCGACCTCAAGATGTCGCACGCCGAGGTGAAGCAGGAGCACAAGAGCGCCGAGGGAGACCCGCGGCACAAGTCGAAGCGCAAGGCGCTCCACAAGCAGCTCGCCTCGGGTGGGCCGGCACGTGGAGTGCAGCACGCCACGGCCATCGTGGTGAACCCCACTCACATCGCCGTCGCGCTCCGGTACGCCGAAGACGAGTGCGACGCCCCGTACATCGTGGCCCGAGGCCGCGAGGAGGACGCGTTCATGATCCGCCAGCAGGCCGCGGCGCTGGGCCTCCCCGTCGTGCGTGACGTACCGCTGGCCCGCAGCCTCGTGCAGTACGACGTGGGCGAGGCCATCCCCGAGGAGCTGTACCAGGCCGCGGCCGCGGTGCTCTCGGTCGCGCTGGAGCAGACCCCGTCTCGCACGGTGGACGGCCGGGAGCCGCGGCGATGAGCCGGCACCTCGAGCTCGTCGCGCGGCTGCTCGCCCGGGCGAAGGCCTCGGCGGACCTGGTGCTGGCCGGGGTGCTGGCGGCGATCATCGCCGCGCTGATCGTCCCCCTGCCGGCGTGGCTCCTCGACGTGGGCCTGGCCCTCAACCTCGCGGCGGCGCTGGCGCTCCTGGTGGCCGCGCTCTCGGCCCGCGACGCGCTGAAGGTGGCCACGTTTCCCACGCTCCTGCTGCTCACCACGCTCTTCCGCCTCGCGCTCAACGTGTCCTCGACGCGGCTCGCGCTGTCCGAGGGGCACGCCGGGGAGATCATCGAGGCCTTCGGCGAGTTCGTCGTGCGCGGCGACTACGTGGTGGGCGCGGTGGTGTTCGCCATCCTCACGCTGGTGCAGTTCCTCGTCGTCACCAAGGGGGCTGAGCGCGTGGCGGAGGTCTCGGCGCGGTTCACGCTCGACGCGATGCCGGGCAAGCAGATGAGCATCGACGCCGACCTGCGGGCCGGCGCCATCACGCAGGATCAAGCGCGCGCCCGCCGCCGCGAGCTCGAGCGCGAGTCGCAGCTCTTCGGCGCCATGGACGGGGCCATGAAGTTCGTGAAGGGCGACGTCATCGCCGGCCTCGTCATCACCCTGGTCAACCTCGTGGGCGGCACCCTCATCGGCGTGCTGCACGCGGGCCTGCGCCACGAGGGCGGCTTCGGGGCGGCGACGGACCTCGGCTCGGGCACCTCGGTGCTGCACGCGCCCGTGTCGGTGCTCGCGAGCCGGCGCTTCGGGAAGATCTTCGAGCCCTACGTCGGCGTCGGCTACTCGGCCTTCTGGATCCTGGGAC
>CAYUZK010000058.1:22855-28767 GCA_964449625.1 uncultured Archangium sp. | reverse complement strand
CGAGGTGGGCTACGTGGGCCGCGACGTCGAGTCGATGGTGCGCGACCTGGTGGAGGCCGCCATCGCCCTGGTGCGCGACGAGGAGCTGGCGCGGGTGAAGGCGCGCGCCCTCGAGCACGCGGAGGATCGACTGCACGAGCTGCTCAAGGGTGGCGGCCTGAGCCGGCCGGGCCACGGGCTGGGGCCCAGCGCCCCGGCGCCGAGGCTGACCGACGCCGAGCGCGAGAAGTTCCGGGCGCAGCTCGCCGTGGGCACCTACGACGACGCGCAGGTCGAGGTGGAGGTGCAGGACTCGAACCTGACGTTCCTCAAGAACTTCTCGGGGCAGGGCCTCGAGGAGGTGGGCGTCAACCTGCAGGACCTCTTCAAGAACATGCCGGGCATGGGCAACCGCACGCGCAAGCGGCGCGCGACGGCCCGCGAGGCGCTGGCCCTGCTCGAGCAGGAGGAGGCCGGCAAGCTGGTGGACCAGGACCGGGTCAACCGCGACGCCCTCAAGCGCGCCGAGAGCGACGGCATCATCTTCCTCGACGAGATCGACAAGATCGCCAGCCGCGAGAGCGCGAAGGCGGGCCCCGACGTCTCGCGCGAGGGCGTGCAGCGCGACCTGCTGCCCATCGTCGAGGGCACCACCGTCAACACCAAGTACGGGCCGGTGAAGACCGACCACGTGCTCTTCATCGCCGCGGGCGCCTTCCACGTCAGCAAGCCGTCGGACCTCATCCCCGAGCTGCAGGGGCGCTTCCCCATTCGGGTGGAGCTCGAGGCGCTCTCGAGCGGCGACCTGGTGCGCATCCTCAAGGAGCCGCGCAGCTCGCTCATCAAGCAGTACGAGGCGCTCCTGGCGGCCGAGGGCGTGGCGCTGACCTTCGGCGACGACGCGCTCGAGGAGATCGCCCGGCTCGCCCAGCAGGTGAACGACCGCTCGCAGAACATCGGGGCCCGCCGGCTGCACACGCTGCTCGAGCGGCTGCTCGACGAGGTGGCCTTCTCGGCCTCGGAGCTCCAGGAGAAGCGCTACCACGTCGACGCTGGCCTCGTGCGCCAGCGCCTGTCAGAACTGGTGCAGGACGAAGATCTCTCGAAGTACATCCTGTGACGACATGACCGACGGTCTCTCGATGAAGCCAGCCAGCGCCGACGCCGCCCCTGCACCCGCCGCGACCCGCACCGACGCGGTGATGGCCGCCGCGAAGCAGGTGCTGCTCCAGAACTACAAGCAGCAGCCCGTGGTGCTCGTGCGCGGCGAGGGCTCCTGGGTGTGGGACGCCGAGGGGCGCCGCTACCTCGATCTCATCGCCGGCATCGCCACCTGCGCGCTCGGCCACTGTCACCCGGGCGTGGTGGCCGCGGCGAAGCGGCAGCTCGACACGCTGTGGCACGTCTCGAACGTCTTCTACAGCGAGCCGCAGATCGAGCTCGCGGCGCGGCTGACGAAGGCCTCGGGGCTGCCCGGCGCGCGCGCCTTCTTCTGCAACTCCGGCGCGGAGGCCAACGAGGCGCTGATCAAGCTCGCGCGGCGCTACCAGCACGAGGTGAAGGGCGCCACGGCGCGCTGCGAGCTCATCACCTTCGAGGGCGGCTTCCACGGCCGCACCCTGGCGACGGTGACGGCGACGGCGCAGCCCAAGTACCACGCGGGCTTCGAGCCCCTGCCGCAGGGCTTCCGCTACGCGCCCATGGGCGACCTCGAGGCGGTCAAGGCGCTCGTGGGGCCGACGACCGCTGGCATCCTCGTGGAGCCCATCCAGGGGGAGGGCGGGGTGCGGCCGGCGCCGGCGGGCTTCCTCAAGGCGCTCCGGGCGCTGTGCGACGAGCACGGCCTGGTGCTGCTGGTGGACGAGGTGCAGACGGGCATCGGCCGCACCGGGCGGCCCTTCGCCTTCCAGCACGAGGGCATCACCCCCGACGCCTTCTCCCTGGCCAAGTCGCTCGGCAACGGGCTCCCCATCGGGGCCATGGTGTGCTCCGACGAGCTGGGCAAGGCGCTCCCCAGCGGCACCCACGGCTCCACCTTCGGCGGCAACCTCGTCGCGGCGGCCGCGGCCATCGCCACGTGGGATCTGGCCACGGCCCCCGAGGTGATGGCCGAGAACCTGGCCAAGGGCGAGCACCTCATGGCCGGCGCGCGCGCGCTGATGGCCCGGCGCCCGGAGCGCGTCAAGGCGGTCCGCGGCCGGGGCATGCTGGTGGGCATCGAGGTCGATTCCGGCGCTGCCGAGGTGCTGGCGCGCTGCCGCGCCAACGGCCTGCTGGCCAACCTCGCCGGCGAGAAGACCGTGCGCTTCGCGCCCTCGTACCTCACCACCCGCGAACAACTCGACGAGGGGCTTGCGATCTTCGAGCGTTCGCTGTGACATCGAGCTTCCAGTCCGACTGAAGCGGGGGCGATGGGAACGTGGTCGCAGACTCCAAGGTGGACCTCGACGAGCTCAGGCAGCGAGAGATCCTCGAGCTCGAGGCGAAGATAGACTCGGCCAACCTCTTCGAATTCCTTGGCCTTCCAGCGGGAGCGGACGCTGAGGCGGTGCGCTCGGCTTTTCGTGAGGCGTCGCGAAAGTTTCACCCCGACAAGTACTTCGGCAAGAACCTGGGGCCCTTCAAGGCGAAGCTCGACCGCATCTTTCGGCGGCTCGTCGAGGCCAACCAGACGCTGACCGACCTCGAGAAGCGGGAGGCCTACCTCGCCTCGAGCCCGGCCGTGCGAGACGCGGCGCGAGCCTCAGGCCTGTTCGTGGCGTTCGAGCCGCGGCAGGAGAAGTCGGCCGACGAGAACGCGCGAGACGCGGAGCGACGGGCCCGCCTGTCGCGGCACCCGTACCTGGCGAAGGCGTCGAAGGTGCAGGAGCTGCTGGGGCTGGCGAAGGGCGACGTGGCGAAGGGCGAGTACAGCCTCGCCTTCAGCCACCTCAACGCGGCCGCCCAGATCGACCCGCAGAACGCCGAAGTGAAGGGGCTGCTCGGCGAGGTGCGCAAGAAGGCAGACCTCGCGCGCTCCAACTCGAGCTACGCCCACGCGCTCGAGGCGCTCAACCGCGGTGACGACGAGCTCGCGCTGCAGGCGCTGCGGGCGGCCGTCAGCGCCAACGGCGCGAACCACCAGGCGGCCTACAAGGCGGCCCAGCTCGTCACGAGGCACGGCGGCGACCTCCGGGAGGCGACCAGCTTCGCCCAGAAGGCCGTGGAGGGTGACGCGAAGAA
Source organism: uncultured Archangium sp. (assembly GCA_964449625.1). Lineage (GTDB taxonomy): Bacteria > Myxococcota > Myxococcia > Myxococcales > Myxococcaceae > Archangium_A. Next base: position 25,566 of record CAYUZK010000058.1, on the reverse strand, counting down.
CGTGGAGTACCGCTTGCTGCTCGGCAAGCTCCTCACCGAAGCGGGCATGAAGGCCCTGGCCAAGAAGCACTTCGACGAGGCCGGCCGGCTGGCGCCGGACCACCCCGAGGTCAAAAAACACGTCAAGCGGCTGTGGCCGTTCTAACCTGTCGCACCCATGTCTGAGCGTGAGCCCGTCATCGGAATCGACCTGGGCACGACCAACAGCGTCGTCGCCACGGTGCTTGACGGCACGCCGGTGGTCATCAAGACCCGCTCGGGCGCGACGCTGACGCCCTCGGTGGTGGCCCTGTCGAAGGCGGGGAAGGTGCTCGTCGGGCAGATCGCCAAGCGGCAGGCGATCACCAACCCCACCGACACCGTCTCGGCCGCCAAGCGCCTCATCGGCCGCAAGTTCAGCGCGCCCCAGACACAGGCGGCGCTCGCGAGCCTGCCCTACGTGGCCGAGGCCGGCGAGCACGACGACATCCGCGTGCGCCTGGGCGAGAAGGCCTATTCGCTGCCCGAGCTCTCGGCGCTGGTGCTGCGCGAGCTCAAGGCCGACGCCGAGGCGCACTTCGGCCGGCCCGTGAAGAAGGCGATCATCACCGTGCCCGCCTACTTCAACGACGGCCAGCGCCAGGCCACGAAGGACGCGGGGAAGATCGCCGGGCTCGAGGTGCTGCGCATCATCAACGAGCCCACTGCCGCGGCCCTGGCCTACGGGCTGGGCAAGAACGTCAACGGGAAGATCGCGGTGTTCGACCTGGGCGGCGGCACCTTCGACGTCTCGGTGCTGGAGGTCGGCAACGGGGTCTTCGACGTGATCGCCACCGGCGGCGACACGCTGCTGGGCGGGGAAGACTTCGACTTCGCGGTGCTCGAGTGGCTCGCGGTGGACTTCGAGCGCGAGCACGGCGTCGACCTCAAGAAGGACCGCATGGGCCTCCAGCGCCTGAAGGACGCGGCCGAGAAGGCGAAGATCGAGCTGTCGACGGCGCGCGAGACGCAGGTGAACCTGCCGTTCATCTCGACGCCCGCGGGGGGCGGCTCGGCGCTGCACCTGCAGAAGACGCTGACGCGCGAGAAGCTCGAGGAACTCACCGCGCCGCTCGTGGCGCGGACCATCGCGCACTGCGAGCAGGTGCTGGCCGAGGCGAAGGTGCCGGTGGTGGACCTGCGCGAGATGCTGCTGGTCGGGGGCATGACGCGCATGCCGCGCGTGCAGGAGGCGGTGAAGCAGTACTTCCGCCGCGACCCGAGCCGCGGCGTGCACCCCGACGAGGTGGTGGCGCTCGGCGCCGCGGTGCAGGGCGAGGCCCTCACCAACGAGGCCAGCGACGTGGTGCTGCTCGACGTCACCCCGCAGTCGCTGGGCGTGGCCATCGCCGGCGGCTACGTGCGGCGCCTGATCCCCCGGAACACCACCGTGCCCACCTCGGTCACCGAGGTCTTCAACACCTCGCGCGACAACCAGACGACGGTGAAGATCATGGTGCTGCAGGGCGAGAGCGACCTCGCGCACCAGAACGAGCTGCTGGGCGAGTTCATCTTGACGGGGCTGCGGCTGGCGAAGCGCGGCGAGGTCGAGATCGACGTCACCTTCGAGATCAGCTCCGAGGGCCTCGTGTCGGTGTCGGCGCGCGACCGCGAGACGGGGCAGCAGCAGTCCATTCAGGTGACGGCGAGCGGCGGCCTCACGGAGGACGAGCTCAAGAAGATCCTCGACGAGCAGGCCGACCTCATGCTCGAGGCCCGCGTAGACGAGCAGGTGAAGGCCAGGCGCCTGGAGCTCCGCGCGCTGATGAGCGAGATCAACGAGCTGGTGCCCCAGCTCCGCGAGGCGACGCAGGGCAGCGAGTTCGGCCAGGACGCGCTCCAGCGCGCGCAGGCGGCCCTGGAGCAGGCGAGGGTGACGGGCGAGAGCGCCGACCTGGGCCGCATCACGGACAGCATCGACACCCTGACGCGCACAGTGAGCCTGTTCAAGGGTGTCCTCCAACGGATCGGTCGCTGACGATGAGCAAAGATCGCGCAGCCCAGCTCGTCGAGGCCGGCATCTGGCTCAAGCTCTCGGGCGACGCCGAGGGCGCGCTCAAGCTGTTCCAGCGGGCGCTCAAGCTCGACCCCGAGAACGAGAAGGCCCGGCAGCTCCTCGCCAGCGTCCCGGCTCCCGGCGGGCCGCCGCCAGCCGCGCCCGAGCCGCCCCCCGTCGCGCCCGAGCCGCCGCCCGTCGCGCCTGAGCCGCCGCCCGTCGCGCCTGAGCCGCCGCTTGAGGTCGAGGCGCCACGAGAGGTCGAGGCATTGCCGGCGCACCCCTCGCCCGAGCCCGAGCCCCTCGGCGCGGCGGCCTCCAACCCGTTCGAGCGGCCGGCCGAGGTGGCGCAGCCCAGCGCCGCCGAGGTGGGCTGGGGGTTGGCGACGGGCTTCGCGCCCAACCCCGCAGCGCCCACCGCGGCTGCGCCCGCGCCGCCGCAGGTGAACCTCGATGACGACTGGGGTCGCTTCACGGGGGCGAGCACGCCGGTGCCCGCCTCGCCCACCCCCAGCGCCACCGAGCAGGTGCCCGCGGTGCTCCCGGTGAGCAGCGATTCGGGCGCGCGACTTGGCGTCGCGGGACCCGAGGCCGCTGCGCCGCGGCACACGATGGTGCAGTTCCAGGTGCCCACGCAGCCTTCGCCGCGGCACACGATGGTGCAGTTCCAGGTGCCCGAGGCGCCGCCCGCGCCGCG
>CAYUZK010000058.1:0-22755 GCA_964449625.1 uncultured Archangium sp. | reverse complement strand
CGCCGCGGCACACGATGGTGCAGTTCCAGGTGCCCGAGGCGCCGCCCGCGCCGCGCACCACCATGGTGGAGTTCCCGACGGGCGCACCACCTGCGCCGCCTCGCAGCACTTTGGCCGACTTCAGCCTGCCGCCCGTCGGCGCCGCGCCGCTCGAGCTGGAGCCCGCGGCCTCCGCAGAGGGGGCGAGCTCCAGCCCGCCGATCTTCGACGTGGCCGCGGAGCCGTTGCCGCCCGTGGCCGAGGTCGCCCCCGCCGGCGCGCCCACGGAGGTGCCCTTCGAGTCGGAGCCCCCCGCGGAGGCCGCGCCCAGGCCCATCACCGGCATGTGGGGGCCGCCAGTCGCCGAGGAGATCCCGGTGACGCCCGTCGCCCCGCCCGCCGCGCCGGCCAGCGAGGACGCCTGGCGCTTCTCGGACAGCGGCGTGAGCGCGGCCCCCGTCGGGTGGGAGGTGCTGGCGCCCCCGCAGCCGGAGCCCAGGCCCTCCGCGCCCGTGCTCGCCGCCGTCGACGAGCTGGAGCCCTCTGCGCAGGCGATGGCGGTGCCGGTGCCGCCGCCTCCGGTCGCAGATCCGCCACCCCTGGCCTCGCCGCCGGTCTTCGCGGTGTCCCCCGTGCCGGCCCCGCCGCCGGCCTTCGAGTCGCCGCCGCCGTCGGCGAGCCCCATGTTCGCGACCGTGCCCTCGCCCGCGCCCTCGGCGCCGGAGGCCCGGGGCGTGCAGCGCGACCTCGCCAGTCGTGACGCGCTCTTCGGGAGCCCGGCCTCCGCGCCGGTGCCGTCGCCGCCCGAGCCGGCCTGGGCCTGGTCCAACGCGGCGCCCCCGCCTGACGTCACGCCCGCAGAGTGGGCGGCGCCGCCGGAGCCCCGGCCCTCGCCCAGCCTCGCGCCCGCGGCCGAGTCGGCGTGGGACCAGCGCAGCAACCCCGGGGTGAAGTTGCCGGTGGTGCCCGGCCGCGATCAGGCGCTCGATCTCATCTCCTCGGACTCGAAGATCTCCCGCCCGCCGGAGGCGCGCACCGAGGAGCTCCAGGCCATCCTCCGCAGCGCGCGCAACCTGCTGGGCCTCGACGATCACACCGGCGCGATGGAGCTCATCGTGAAGGCGCAGGCGCTCGCCCCCGACGATCTCGAGGTGCAGGTGCTGCGGGAGCGCAGCGAGCGCACGCTCCTCACCATGCTGGAGTCGAAGCTGGGGCCGCTGGGCGCGACCCCGCGCGTGATGCTCAAGGACGACGAGATCATCTGGCTCAACCTCGACCACCGCGCCGGCTTCGTGCTCGCGCAGATCGACGGCGCCGTCACCTTCGAGGATCTCTTCTCGGTGTCGGGCATGGCGCGCCTCGACACGGCCCGCATCCTCGCGCAGCTGGTCGACGAGGGCGTGATCAGCCGCGGATGATGGCCGTCCACCGGCCGCGCACCACGAGGCGCCCGTGCTGGTTGTGCGTCTGCGTCGTCACCTCGAGGAAGTCGAGGCTGCGCTTGGTGGCGACGTCGGTGATGGTGCCCACCGTCGTGAGCCGGTCGCCCGGCCGCACCACCTCGTGGAACTCGAACTCCTGCTCGCCGTGCACCAGCCGCAGGAGGTTCACGTTCAGCTCCGGGTCGGCGCAGGCCTTGCCGAAGGGAGCGATGGCGAAGGTGACGGCGAAGGTGGGCATGGCCACCACCGCGCCCCAGGGCGAGTCCTTCGCCGCGGCCTCGTCGTGGAGAAAGGGGTGGAGGCCCTCGGGCGCGCCCCGCGCGGAGAAGCCGGTGGAGGGCACGCCGCCGCCCACCGCGTAGGCGAACTCCCGCATCTTCTCGAGGCCGGCCTCGTAGACGAAGGGGCCGTACTGGCGACCGATGAAGCGGCGATCGATCGGCATCACACCCTCCCTTCGATGACGGCGGCCTTGAGCACGTCCTCGCCGCGCTGGTTGACGGCGTCGAGCTCGGCCACCAGCGTGCCCTGCTCGATGGCCTTCACGCGGCCGGTGAAGGTGATGACGTCGCCCGGCGCGACGGGGCGGCTGAAGCGCACGCGCACCTTGCCCACTCGGCCCGGGTCGCCCAGGTAGCGGGTGAAGGCGTCGACGGCCCAGCCCAGCGTGCACAGCCCCTGGAGGATGGGGCCCCCGAGGCCCGCTGCTTCACCGGCCTTCGGGTCGATGTGGATGGGGTTGAAGTCGCCGGAGGCCGCGGCGTAGTACAGCGGCCGGTACGGGTCGCACTCGCGCACCAGCGTGAAGGTGTCTCCAACGGCGTAGGTCGGCATGGGGCTCCCTGGGGTCAGCGTGAGGGCCGGTCGAGCGGGTCGTCGATCTCCTCGGGCGCCGTCGCCTGCCGGGCCTTCCAGGCCTCGAGCGCGAAGTCGATCAGCTTGTCGAGGTAGGTGGAGAGCGGCGGGCAGCGCACGCCGGTGCCGTCGAGCAGCTCGAGGGCGGTGTGGCAGTTGTAAAGGGCGAGGTGGTTGACGTAGGTGATGGCGGCCCGCTGCGGCCGCGTCAGCTTCTCGACGCCGGGCAGGCGCAGGAACAGGTCGGCCGCCCGGGCCGACAGCGAGAAGCGCGGGAGCCGGCGGTTCGCGCGCTCGGCGATGAGCTCGTAGACGCGCCGCGCGCTCATGGGGTTGGGGTCGACCAGGTGCACCGTCTTGCCCACGGCGCCGGGGTTGCTCGCGAGCAGGAGCGTAGCGTCGACGACGAAGTCCACCGGCACCACGTTGAGCGGCGCCACGCCGTTGCCCGGCAGCGGCAGGGGCAGCACCAGCGGCGAGAGCACCAGCAGCATGCCGAGGTAGTAGGGGCCCTCGAAGCGGTCGATCTCCCCGGTGCCGGAGTCGCCCACCACCGTCGACGGGCGGATGATGGTGATCGGCAGCTGCCCGCGGGCGCGCTGCACGAGGCGCTCGGCCTCGTACTTGGTCTCTTCGTACGTGTTGCGAAACGACTGGCCGGCCTCGAGCTCGTCTTCGGCGATGACGCCGACGCGGTCGCCCGAGACGTAGCAGGTGCTGAAGTGCACGAAGCGCTCGAGCTTGCCGCACTCGCGGGCGAGCTCGAGCACGTTGCGCGTGCCGTCGACGTTGACCCGGCGCGCGACGTCGTGGGGCATGCCCAGGTAGCTGATGGCCGCGAGGTGGAAGACGTGCGTCGTCTCGTCCACCAGGCGCTGGTACTCGCCGCCGGCCAGGCCCAGGTGCATGTCCACGATGTCGCCGGTGAGCACCTCGACGGCGGCGCCCTCGAGCTGGCTGACGTAGGCCTGGGCCTCCTTGACGAACTTCGGCTGCACCAGCAGCGAGATGTGGCCCGTGGGGTAGCGCTTCGCCAGCGCGCGCACCAGGCGCTTGCCGATGAAGCCCGGGTACCCCGTGACGAAGGCGTGCACGCTCACGGCGGCGCACCGTAGCCTACGAGCGCGTCGATCACGCGGGCGGTCTGCGCCCGGGTCGCCTCCGGCGTGCCCCCGTTGTCGATGACCCAGGTCGCGTGCCGCCGCTTCTCGTCGAGCGGGAGCTGGGCGGCGATGCGGGCCCGGGCCTGAGCCGCGGTCAGGCCGTCGCGGGCCACCAGGCGCGCGAGCTGGACGTCGGGCGGGGTCACCACCAGCACCACGCCGTCCAGCCCCTCGTGCAGCCGGTTCTCGATGAGGAGCGGCGCCTCGTAGACGAGCCGGGTGACGCCGCGGGCCTCGAGAGCCTGGGCCTGCGCCAGCACCGCCTGCGCGATGCGCGGGTGCGTGATGGCGTTGAGCGCCGCCCGCTCGCCCTCGTCGCCGAAGACGCGGTCGGCCAGGGCCTGGCGATCGAGGGTGCCGTCGCCGCGCACCACGCCCGGGAAGCGCGCGGCGAGCTCGGCGAGGGCGGGCTGCCCGGGCGCGACGACCTGCCGGGCGACGAGGTCGGCGTCGATCACCTCGAGCCCCGCCTCACGGAGGAGCCTGGCCACCGTGGACTTTCCGGTCGCGATGCCGCCGGTCAGCCCGAAGCGGTACACGTCAGGGCTGCGCGGGGAGGAAGGCGAAGGACAGCACCGTCTTCCCGTCGTCCTTGAAGAAGATGGCGAGGCCCAGCTTGAGGTAGAGGAAGTACACCTGCTTCTGCGCGGTCTCCTTGGCGTAGTAGCAGGGCTCGACGGGCTTCAGGGCGTCGCAGGCCTTGCCGTAGCTGGCCTCGATGGCCGACGCGTCGATCACCGGCTCCGGGTACACGTCGATGCGCTTGACCTCCTTGGAGTCGGGGTCGCACTTGAACTGCGCCTGCACCGTGCCCTTGATGGCCTTCGCCCCCGCGTAGATGAGGACCTCCTGGCCGCGGGCCGCCACCTTCTTGCTCGGCTCGCCGAACTTCCCCACCACGTCGATCGCGCTGGAGCCGCCGGGGTGGATGCTCTGCCAGGGCTTCGACAGCGCGAGGGCGGGGAGGAGGACCAGCGCAAAGAGGAGGCGCGACATGAGGTGGGCGCGATGCTACGCAACTGGCGATGCGTTCGCTGCTTTCTCGGATCGGAGCGGTGGTGGTCATGGGTGGGAGCCTCTGCGCTTCCGCCCACGACTTCCTGGGCTCGGAGAGCTGCCAGGCGTGCCACCCCGACGCCTACGCCGCGTGGCAGACGACGGCGCACGCCCGCAGCCGCGACGTGCTCTCGCCCCAGCAGCAGAAGGACGCCCGCTGCCTGTCGTGCCACTCGCCCAACCAGGTGGAGCAGAAGACGGCCCACGTGGCCTGTGAGACCTGCCACGGCGGGGGCCAGTACTACTCGGCCGGCTACGTGATGAAGGACGCGGAGCTCTCGCGGCTGGTCGGCCTGCAGGACCCCGGCGAGAAGAGCTGCCGCGGCTGCCACGACAGCTCGAGCCCGTCGCTCAAGCCCTTCGACTTCGCCGCCAAGCTCAAGGCCATCGATCACTGGACGGTCGAGCGCCAGAAGAAGAAGGCGCCCAAGGCGCAGGCCCCGAAGCCCGCGGCCAAGCCGGCGGAGGCCGCCGTGGCCGGGTCCCGATGATCAAGGTCCTCACCGCCGACTTCGTCACCACCGCCACGCAGGCCGACGAGTACCCGCGGCAGCCCGTGCCCGAGGTGGCCTTCGTCGGCCGCTCCAACGTCGGCAAGTCGTCGATGATCAACACGCTCACCCACCGCAAGAAGCTGGTGCGCGTGTCGAACACCCCGGGCCGCACCAAGACGCTCAACTTCTTCGACGTCGCCGTCGAGCACGCCGCCAGGAAGCGCACCTTCAGGCTGTGCGATCTTCCCGGCTACGGCTTCGCGAAGGTCTCCAAGGGCGAGCGCCTCGCCTGGGACCGGATGATCGACGAGTACTTGCGGAACCGGCACACGCTCAAGCTGGTCGTCTGCATCGTCGACGGGGAGATCGGCCCCACGCCCGACGACATCGAGATGCTCGACTTCCTGCAAGACAAGCCGCCGAGCATCCTCGTGGTGGCCACCAAGCTCGACCGCATCAACAAGGCCGCGCGCAAGCCCCGCCTGGCTGCCATCTCGAAGCAGCTCGAGCTGCCTCCCGGCGGGCTCGTCGGTTTCTCGTCGGTCGAGAAAATCGGCCACGAGGACGTCTGGCGCGCGCTTCTGGGCGTCGTCGGTTGACGCTGGGCCGCGCGGGCGCGGACACTCGGGGCATGAAGCACTCTTCGTACGTCTTTGCCGCCGTCGCGCTCCTCTCCATCGCGGGCTGCCAGTGTCAGCAGTGCGGCAACGTCATTCGCATCACCACCGACGGCGGCGCGGGCGGGGGCGACGGCGACGGCGGCCCGAGCAGTGACGGCGGCCTCGGCGGCGGCGCGGGTGGCGGCACCGCCACCGGCGGCGGCGCGGGCGGCGGCGGGGGCGGCTCCACCTTCGACGCGGGCGACGGCACGAGCACCGTGATGATCGGCCCGGGCACCTTCACGCTCGACGGCGGCTCCGGCGGCTCGGGCGAAGGCGTCAAGCTCGACCCCAACGGCTTCGTGGTGCTCAACCAGGGCTCGTCGGAGTTCCGCTTCATGTGGATCGCCAACGACGTGCGGGGCTGGGTGAGCAAGTTCGACACCCGCACCGGCAAGGAGGTCGGGCGGTACTACTCCGTCATCCCCAAGGACTGCTCGAACAGCGGCGGGCCTCCGTGCGCCGGCGGGCAGGTGACGAACACCGTCGCCGACTCCACCTGGCACCCCAGCCGCACGGCCATCGATCTGGCCGGCGACATGTGGGTGGCCAACCGCGGCATCGGGAAGATCGGCACCGTCACGAAGATCGCCAACGACGTCGCCTCCTGCATCGACCGCAACGGCAACGGCACCATCGAGACCTCCCGCGACATCAACGGCGACGGGCAGATCAGCACCCTCGCCGCCGACGGCGAGATGATCATCCCCACGGATCTCGCGAACCCGGAGACCTACGACGAGTGCGTGCTCTTCACGCGCACCGTGGGCGCGGCGCCGGGAGCCAGCGGGGTGACGGGGCGGGCGCTCGCGGTGTCGGCCGGCGCCGAGGGCACGTCCGGCGACATCTGGGTGGGCGTCTTCTCGGAGCAGCGCATGTACAAGCTCAACTCCAGCAACGGCGAGCCGACGCCCGTGACGACGGGCGGCCCTACGTACATCCAGCTCAGCTTCGGGCCCTACGGCGCCACGGTCGACCGGCTCCAGCGCCTGTGGGTGGTGCAGCCGGGCGTCGCGCGGCTGGCGCTCATCGACACCACCACCGGCACCCTGGTGTCCAACAACATCAGCAACACCGCCGAGTGCGCCGCCTACGGCATCGGCATCGACGGCCGGAACCGGGTGTGGCTGCCGGGCTGGTCGCTGGGCGCGGCGGCCTGTCGGTACGATCACTCGACCGGCACGTGGCAGCGCTTCAACTTCACGACCGCCACGAGCCAGACGGGCTCGAACTTCAACATGGGCCGCGGCATCGCCGTCGACGCGGCCGGCCGCGTGTACATGTCGGGCTACGGCGGCAGCTCGGCCCAGCTCATCCGCTTCGACGCCGAGACGGGGGCCATCATCCCCTTCGGGACGGCGGACTTCATCGACATGAGCGACGCGACGACCACCTCCAGCATCGGCGTGGGCCTCGACGCCGACGGGCACCCATGGGTGAACAACTACTCGGGCAACGCGACGAAGGTGGACCACGTCACCGGCGCCATCACCCGCACGCCGCAGCAGCCGGCCGGCCTCTACACGTACTCCGACTTCACCGGCTACCAGCTGCGCAACTTCACCGCGCCGCGCGGCACGTACCGCCGCGACTTCATGGCCTGCGACGATCAGAGCACCTGGCGCACGCTCACGTGGGACGCCACCGTGCCGGCGAACACCACCATTCAGGTCTTCGTGAAGGCGGCCAACACCGAGGCCGAGCTCAACTCGACGACGCTCGTGCGCTACGGCCCCTTCACCACCTCCCCGGTCGACCTGGTGCAGGCCGGCGTGCCGCAGGCGAAGTACCTGCGCGTGGAGTTCGTGCTCCGCTCGGTCGACGGGCAGACCACCCCGGTGCTCAAGGGCTTCAACGTCGTCTGGGCGTGCGCGGGCAGTATCAACTAGCGGGCCCCGGGGTAGCGGGGTAGGCGGCCACCGTGACTTCCACGCAGGAGAAGCGACAGTCGCGACGCGCCGAGCTGGTGCGCCGCCTCACCGAGCTGGCCCCCAAGCACCGCCTCGACGCCATGCTCGAGGAGGTCGACGGCAAGGCCCTGGTGCGCTCGCTCCCCGCGGAGGACGTGTACGCCACCATCATCGACGTCGGCCTCGTCGACTCGACGGAGGTGGTGCAGCTCGCGACGCCCGAGCAGTTCGCCACCTTCGTCGATCTCGCCGCCTGGCAGCGCGACCGCATCGATCCGCTCGAGGTGCTCCACTGGCTCCGCGCGGCCCGCGGCGACGACGACGAGGAGTTCGTCACCAAGCTCCAGGCCCTCGACGTCGAGCTGCTCGAGCTCATGTTCAAGAAGCTCACCTTCATCCACGACCTCGAGGAGAACCCCGACGTGGACACCGAGGGCGTGACGATGGAGACGCCCGACGGGCGCTACCTCGTCGAGTTCCGGGTAGACGGGGTGGACGAGGCGGCGCTGCGGCGCCTCACCTTCGATCTCATGGCGCACAACCCCTTCGAGCTCTCGCGCTTCCTCGAGGCGGTGCGCTTCGAGGCCCTGATGGAGCTCGAGGAGACGGCCTACCAGTTCCGCTGCGCGCGCCTGGAAGACCTGGGCTTCCCCCCGCTCGACGAGGCCTCCAAGGTCTTCGCCTGGGTGGACCCCGAGAAGCTCCCGCGCAAGGGCACCCCGGGCGCGATGATCGCGCCGGGCAACCAGCGGGTCGACTTCGTGGCGGCGGCCTTCCAGGGCCTCGACCCCGTCGAGCGGCAGAACCTCGAGGGCGAGGTGCGCTACCTCGTCAACTGCGTGCTGGTGGCCGACGGCGCCGAGGCCGGCGACCCCGAGGCCCTGAAGCGGCTGTCGGAGCACGCCCGCGACTACCTGGACCTGGGCCTCGAGCACTACACCTCGGGCGACGCCGGCGTCGCCACCGAGGTGGTGCGCGAGACGACGCTGCGCGCCATCTTCCAGTGCGGCTTCTCGCTGACGCTCCGGCTCAAGCGGCTGGCCGAGAAGCTCATGCGCGAAGAGGGCTCGCGCTTCGGCGAGACGTGGCTGGCCCTCGAGGAAGAGACCGTCGCCCTCCAGGCGCTCCTGCGCCGGCGCCCGCTCAAGGCGCTCCGCGTGCCGGGGGCCGAGCCCGTGCCCTTCCGCTCCAAGCGCGAGCTGGCCGACGCCGAGGCGATGTTGCAGCGGGTGCGCCTGCAGCGCGCCGTGTTCCAGGGGCTGCTGGGCGCGTCGCCGGCCGACGCCATCGCGCGCTTCGGGGTGCGGCTGTCGGAGCTGACGCCGCAGCGGCTCTTCGCGGCGGTGGTGGCGAACGCCGAGGTGTCTGGGCAGGTCGACGTCGGGCCCTTCCCCGAGCTGGGGCTCGCCGAGCTGTGCGGGCGGCTCTTCGAAGACGGCGGCCCGGCCCCGCGGCTGCGCGCCTCGGCCGGCCAGCGGGCGCGCGCCGCGCTCGAAGCCTCCCTCGCCGTGGGCGGCGCGGAGCTCGAGGTGATGGTGCAGCGGGTGCTGGCCAGCTTCGCCAGAGACTTCGGCGCGGCCTGGGTGAAGGACGCCCGCGTCGCCCGCGAGCGCGTGGTGGCGCTGCCGCTCGTCGGCCAGCTCGTCGTCTAGCCAGCGTCGCGGCCGACGGCCTTCTCGATGGAGTCGAGGCCCAGCTCCGACAGCTTCTCCTCGAGCACGTCGAGGATCTGCCGCGGCAGCGCGGGCCCGCCGTAGATGAACCCGGTGTAGAGCTGCACCAGCGAGGCGCCGGCGCAGATCTTCTTCCACGCCGAGGCGCCGTCCATGACGCCGCCCACGCCGATCAGCGGCAGCGCGCCACCCGTGCGCCGGTACGCCCGGCGGAGCACCTGCGTGCTGCGGGGAAAGAGCGGGGCGCCCGAGAAGCCGCCGGCCTCGCGGTCGAGTGGGTGGGAGACGGGCCGGGTGACGGTGGTGTTGGTGCAGATCAGCCCGTCGAGCGCGCAGCTCCGCGCGACGTCCACCACCGCGTCCACTGCCTCGTCGCCGAGGTCCGGGGCGATCTTGAGGAGCAGCGGCCGGCCCACCACGCGCCGCCGCACGGCGAGGAGCAGCCGCTCGAGGGCCTCGGGCTCCTGCAGTGAGCGCAGGCCCGGCGTGTTGGGCGAGCTCAGGTTCACCACCACGTAGTCGGCCAGCGGCGCGAGGGCCTCGGCGCCGGCCACGTAGTCGTCGAGGGCGGCCTCGAGGGGCGTGTCCTTGTTCTTGCCCAGGTTGACGCCCACCGGCGCAGGCCGCCACGGCAGCTCCATCAGGCGCGCGCGCATGGCCGCCAGGCCCTCGTTGTTGAAGCCCAGGCGGTTGATGAGGGCGCGGTGCTCCGGCAGCCGGAAGAGGCGGGGCGCCGGGTTGCCCGGCTGCGGGCGCGGCGTGACGGTGCCCACCTCCACCGCGCCGAAGCCCTGCGCGAAGAGGCCTACGAGCGCCTCGGCGTTCTTGTCGAGGCCCGCGGCGAGGCCCACCGGGTTGGGGAAGTCGAGGCCCCCCAGGCGCACCTTGAGCGTCGAGCGCTCGGCCCGGGCGCGGCGGCGGGCGACGGCCGCGAGAGACGGCGCGAGATCCCACAGGCCCAGCCCCCAGAGGCCGACGTGGTGGGCCAGCTCCGGGTCGAGCCGGAAGAGCAGGGGCCGGAGCACCGACTCGTACATCGTCACGCCCTGGTGATGAACGAGTACTCGCGCGCCCACGCGAGCGTCTGGTCGATCTGCTCCGAGGTGAGGATGCGGTTCTGCTCGATGAGCTCGATCTCGCGCCGCATGTCGGTGTTGAGGAGGTACGGGCCGTCGGTGTTGATGGTGATCTTCACGCCGCGGTCCCAGAAGGTGCGCACGATGTGCTCGAACTCCTTGATGCCCTCGACGGCCTTCGTCTGCAGGTTCGAGGTGGGGCACAGCTCGAGCACCACGTCGCGCTCCTTGAGCAGCTTCATGGCCGCCTCGTCGTAGGCCGCGCGGATGCCGTGGCCGATGCGGTTGGGCTTGAGCCGGTCGATGACCGCGATCACGCCCTCGGCGCCGGTGCCCTTCGTCTCGCCGGTGTGCACCGTCGTCTTGAGGCCCGCCTTGCGCGCCCGGGCGAAGAGGTCCTCGTACTGGCTCACCACCTCGGGCCGCAGCTCGACGGCGTTCGACTCGGTGCCGGCCAGGTCGATGCCCGCCACGCCGCGGTTGCGGTACTTGATGGCCTTGTCCACCATGATGCCGTTGAGCTTCGAGTCCCACTCCCGGGCCAGGCAGAAGATGAGGCAGGCCTTGACGCTGTACTCGAGCATCGCGCGGTCCATGCCGCGGATGGCCGCCGAGATGATGTGGTCGAGGTCGAGCTCCGACTGCAGGTTGCGCTTCATGGGGTTGAAGCGCAGCTCGATCTGCGTCACCCGCGAGCTGCGGTACTCCTTGCCGATCACCTCGTAGATGGAGCGCTCGATGGCGGCCGGGGAGCTCTGAATCTTCTCCGTCCACAGGTGCATGATCTTCAAGTAGCTGTCGAGGCTGTTCACCTTGTCGGGCGACGCGGTGATGAGGTCGACGAACTCGAAGTAGTTCTTCACCGGCAGCTTGAAGCCCTGCTGGTGGGCGATGGACCAGAGGATGTGCGGGGCGACGGCCCCGCCGACGTGGATGTGGAGGTCAATCAGCTCGCGCGGCATGGCTTCTGTCTGCCACAGCGAGAATCGGCGTGAAAGTCTCACGGCGCCTGGGCCATGCTGCGCCCATGGCCGCCAAGAAGAAGAAGCCCGCCCCGAAGAAGCCTGCCCCCCGCAAGTCTCCGGCGAAGAAGCCCGCGAAGAAGGCGGCGAAGACGCCAGCCAGGAAGCCCGCGAAGAAGCCCGCGCGCAAGCCGGCCCCGGCGAAGAAGCCGGCGGCGCGCGCCCTGCCCATGCACGCCCGCGTGTCGCACCCGGAGCTCGACGACGGCGGCTATGAGGAGGTCTTCGAGACCTTCAAGGCCTTCGACCGCGACGGCTCGGGCAGCATCGACCGCGGCGAGCTGGCCCGGCTCCTCGAGGCGCTCGGGCAGCCCATCGACGAAGAGGAGCTCGACATCGCGCTGGACGTGATCGACGCGAACCACTCGGGCCGCGTGTCCTGGAGCGAGTTCAAGGCCTGGTGGACGGACCGGTAGTCAGAGCACCGCGAGGGCCGCCGAGGGCGCCCAGTGCTCGAGGGTGCCCGGCTCGCGGAGCACGAAGAGGTTGAGCCGCGCGTCGACGGCGAGGTCGAGCAGGTGGCCCGAGGTCTCCAGCTCGGCCAGCACCCGCCCTCCGCGCGGCTGCACCAGGCGCGTCACGGGCCCTGGCACCACCATCACCTGGCGGCTCACGGCCGCGCCGAGGGCGTGGTGGAGCTCGTCGTCGCACGCGCCGAGCACCCACTCGATGCTGCCGTCGGGCAGCAGCCGCGCCGCGGCGCCGCGGGCGTCGGTCGCCAGCACGCCGCCCTCGAAGGGCACCAGGCGCAGCGTGCGCCCATCGCAGGGCACGGGCTTCTCCCACAGCACCTGGCCCTTCGGCCCGAGGGCCAGCACCAGCGTGCGGCCGTCGCGGCTCCCGCCGATGAAGGCGCGGCCCCGCGCGGCGACGGGCGGGCAGGGCGTCGAGAGCACCAGCTCCCTCGTCCACGTGAGGGCGCCGGCGGGGGCGTCGCGGCCGCTGGCGAGCGCGTCACACAGGAAGAGGGCCGTGTGCTCGCCCCGGCCCAGCACCACCAGCGCGCGGTGCCGCACCGGGACGGGGGCGTGGAGCACCGGCAGGCTCGCCTTCACGCGGAACCGCACCTGCCCGTCGTCGACGTCGAGGCCGTAGACCGACCCGTCGTCGGTGCCCAGGAGCGCGCGCGGCCCCAGCACGGCGAGGTGGGCCCACTGCGTCCGCGCGGGCTCGAAGCGCCAGCGCTCCCGCCCGGTGAGCGCGTCGAAGCCCACGGCGCCGCGGCGGCCCTGGGTGGTGACCAGCACGCCCGCCGCGCGCTGGAGCGTCGGGCCGAGGCTGACGCCGTCGTGATCTCGCAGCCAGCGCGCGCTGGCCGCGCCCGGCTCGAAGCACAGCAGCCGATCGCTGGTGGCCGCCACCGCGACCCCGTCGTCGGCGACGGCCACGCCCCGGTTCGCCAGGTGCCGGAAGCCCTCCCGGCCCGCGCGCGAGAAGGCGTGCGCCGCGCGCGCCGAGTGGGCGATCACCCACTTCTTCCCCACCAGCAGCCGCCCGCCCTCTTCGCCGAGCGCCACGGGGCGCGCCCACTTCGGCTGCAGCCGCACGCGGCGCAGCTCACCCACCGGCGCGAGCACCACGCCCGGGGGCGCGCGCGGGGCGACCACGCGGCTCGCGCTCGTGTCCGGGAGCGGCTCGCGCAGGGCGACGAGGCCGTCGGTGCAGCGCAGCTGCAGCGTCTCGAGGTACGGGTTCGACGCGAGGGCCGGGTTCCGCTGCCGCAGCGCCAGGCACAGGTCGAGGCCGGCGCGGAAGACCTCCGCGGCCTCGAGCGGCTGGCCGGCGAGCGCCGCGCCGTCGTCCTCGGTGGCCGCGCGCGCCAGGCCCAGCATCGTGAGCACCGGCAGGCCGGGCTGGCCCGCGCCGTCGGCCCGGGTGAGCTCGCCGTCGATCAGCAGCGGCGGGAGCCCCGCGCGCGTCTTCCGGCTCCAGGCCTGGGTGCGCGCCGCGTCGTCGCGCAGCACGAAGCCCAGGCCCGAGCCCGCGCCGGCGTTGCGCACGGCGCTCCAGGGCGCGCTCGCCGCCGCGGGCAGATCGTCGAGGGCGGCGCCCACCATGCGTCGCAGCTGCCGCTCGAGGCGCTCCACGTCGCCCTCGGGGCCCCGCCGCGCGGCCATGTCGCCCAGGAGCATGCGCGCGCAGCGCGCCGCCGCCTCGATCACCTCCGGCAGCTCGAGCTGCACGGGCCCCTGCGTGCGCCGCGGCGGCTGCGAGAGGTCGATGACCGACAGCTCGACGCCCTGGCCCTCCGTCCGCCACAGGCACAGCTCGAGGTGCACGTCCTCCAGCGACACCTGGCCCGCGCGCTCGCCGTCGAGCACCATCGCCGCCAGCGCCTCCACCAGCGCGGCCACCACGCGCAGCAGCGGCTCGTCGTTCGCCCCGGGCAGCAGGTTCACCCCGTCGAGCTCCAGCGCGAACGCATCACGGGGCCCCGTGGGCCCCGCGTCCTCCCGCTTCCACGCCTGTCCGAGTCGGAACCTGATCATCGTTCGTTGACACCTACATTATCGCTGCGTACCATCCGCCGTCTTCTGCTGAGCTTCATTGGAAGCTCTCGATTTTACTGGGAAATCCCATGACATTCTATGAAGCCGCCCTCCGGGTGCTGGAGGAGGCGGGCTCGCCTCTCCACTCGACGGACATTACGAAGCGCGCAGTTGAGAAGGGGTTGCTCTCGCACATCGGCAAGACGCCTGAGGTGACGATGCTGTCGCGGTTGGCGGCGATGGCCAGGCGCACGCGCGATCGGAAGGTGTCAGTCACCGAGAAGGACACCTTCGCGTTGACCGACTGGATGCTGCCCGAGGACGCCGACGCGCTCGCGGCCACCGGCGTGGTGGAGCCGAACCCCGAGGAGCAGCTGCCGCCCTACCGCCCCACGGAGCGGCACCCCGAGGCCCACGCCGAGTACCTGCGCAGCATCGGCCGGCAGTCGGACCGCAAGCGCCGCGACGACGACAAGAAGAAGAAGTTCCCGCCGGTGGCCGAGGTGGCCTTCGAGGTGCTCTCCGAGGGCGCGCTGGCCCTGGTGCCCACGGAGCTCCTCGCGCGGCTCAAGGCCCGCGACATGGTGGCCGACGAACTGTCCATCGGGCAGCTCATCGACGCGCTGGCCAGCGACAACCAGAAGCGCATGGACGAGGGCCGCAAGCCCCAGTTCTCCGCGGTGCGCGTGGCCGAGACCAACGAGCTGCAGCTCTCGCTCGAGCCGCAGGCCGAAGGCGGCCCTACGCCGCTCGAGGTGCAGCAGGCCTTCTGCCAGGCCGCCAACCTCCAGTTCGAGAACGGCCGGGTGCTGCTGCGCAGCGAGCGCCGCGCTCAGGCGGTCGAGCAGGCCATCGCGCCCACGACGGAGGACCTGGCCCTCATCCAGCAGGCGCGGCACGCCGGCAAGGACGCGCGCAAGGCCATGGCGCGGGTGCTGCGCAAGGCGCTCGCGGAGCTCGAGCTGGGCACCTTCGAGAAGTCCTGCGTGCGCATGCTCCACGGGCTGCACTTCCGCGAGCTGAAGGTCGCGCGCCGCTCGAAGGACGGCCCGCTGATGACCGGGCGGCGGCGCGAGGGGAGCCTCGAGCTGCGCTACGCCATCCGGCTCCTCAAGGGCGGGGCGAACGTCGAGCGCCGGCACGTGCAGGAGCTGCGGCGTGAGCTGCAGCAGACCGGCGCCAACATGGGCCTGCTCCTGACGCCGGGCGAGGCCCGCGGGGAGGCCCGGGGTGAGTGCACCAACGGCGCCCTGGTGCTGCTGTGGGCTGGCGACGCCCTGGCCGACAAGTTCTTCGAGGCGAAGGTCGGCGTGACCGTCACCACCATCGAGCTCTACGACATCGACGAGGCCTTCTTCGCGCAGGCGAAGGTAGACGCCGAGGAGTCGCAGCGCCGCCGCGAGGAGCGGCACCGCGAGAAGGACAGCCCGCGGGGCGGGTCGGCCGACGAGGTCCCCGTGGCCGCGACGCCGCCGCAGGGCGGGGCGCCGATTGAGGCCGCTGGAGAGCCGGCGCGCGATGAGGGTGACGAGGGTGAAGACGGCGACGAGGGCCCCGACGAGGCTGGCGCCGACGCTGCGCCCGGTGAAGCAGGCGAGGGTGGTGAGGGCGGTGAGGGTCGCCGCCGTCGCCGCCGCCGCCGCCGTCGCCGTGGGGGCGCCAACCGCCCCGAGGGGCAGCCGGGCGCCGCGGTCGAGGGCCAGGCCTCGGCCTCGGCCTCGGCCGAAGGTGGCGCCCCGAGCGAGGTCGCTGAGGTCGCTGAGGTCGCCGCGCCCGTCGAGGTGAGCGAGGCGAAGGCCGAAGAGCCGGCCGCGCTGCCCGAGGCTCCGCCTTCGGCGCCGACGCCCCTCCCGGCGCCCGACGGCGGCCCGACGACTTGAGCCGCCTCGCCCTCGGGCTGGGGGCGCTCCTGGTCGCCTGCACGAAGCCGCAGGCGATCGTCGTCGATCGCCTCGAGGTCGACGCCTTCATGGGGGGCGAGGTGGTGTCGATGTCCGAAGGGCAGCTCCGCGAGACGCTCGTGGGGGCGCTGGCGGCGGCGAAGGTGCGGGTGGCCGACGGCCAGAAGCCGACGCCGGCTGGCGTCAAGCCCTGGCGGGTGCAGCTCGCGGCGGGCCTGTCCGAGCCTGACCTGGAGGCGCAGACCTCCGTGGTGCAGGTGCTGCTCGAGTTCTCCCACGCCGGCGAGCGCGAGGGCTTCGAGGTGCGCGACCACCAGCTCGTCAGGGCGCCGGAGGCCAACGACGTGGAGGCCATGGAGGGCGCGCTGCGCGAGGCCCTCGAGGGCGCGTTGCACCGCGCTGCGCGGGAATCGGCGGCCGTCATCACGCTCGAGGGCCTCTCCAGCGCGGAGCTGGCTGGCAAGCTGCGCGCCGGCGACGCGCCGACGAAGGCGGCGGCCGTGCGCCTGCTCGCCCGCCGCCGCGACGAGGCCGCGCTCCCGGTGCTCGTCGAGCGTCTGGCCAGCGACGACGTCGCACAGCTGCGCGAGGTGATGGGGCTGCTCGTGGAGCTCCGCTCTCCCCGCGCGGTGAACCCGCTCGTGGAGGCCGCCCGGCAGCGCGGGCCCACCTTCGAGCGCGAGGTGGTGTTCGCGGTCAGCGCCATCGGCGGGGACGACGCCGAGGCCTACCTCGATCTCATCGCCACCGGGCACGACGACCCGGTGCTCCGCGCCAGCGCCGAGCAGGCGCTCGCCGAGCTGCGCCAACGAAAGCCCCCCGCCTCAGGAGAGAAGCCATGAAGAGCCTCGCAATCGCCTGCTGCCTCGCGCTCACCGCCGCGTGCGCCACCGCGCCGACCGCCGTCGCCCGCAAGGCCGATCCCACCGCCGGCGACTTCTACCCGCTCGCGCTGGGCACCACGTGGACCTACGAGGTCCAGCTCCTGGGCGAGGCGCGCACCATCGAGGTGAAGATGCAGCGGGTGACCGACGAGGGCTTCTCGGAGGACAGCACCGGCGCCCAGCTCCTCGTCGACAGCTTCGGGGTGCGCGACCAGAAGCGCTACCTCCTGCGCAACCCGATCGCCCCAGGCACGAAGTGGAACAACGTGGTCTCGGTGCAGTCGGTGGAGAGCTACGAGATCGTCGGCACCAACCAGCCCTGCGAGGCCGCGGCGGGCGCCTGGGAGGGCTGCGTCATCGTCGAGAGCCGCAACCGGGTGCAGGAAGGCACCACCCTCGTCAACGAGATGACCTTCGCCCCCGGGGTGGGCATCGTGAAGCTGTCCACGGTGATCGAGTCGGGCGGAAAGCAGATCCCCCAGTCGACGCTGACGCTGCAGAAGTTCTCGCGGCCCTGAAGGCGCGGCCGGCCTTGAAGGGGCGGGCCCCCGGCACTACCGTCGCAGGGGTGGACGCTCAGGAGCTCTCCAACGAAGAGATGATCCTCTCCTTCCTCGCCGAGGGGGGCGACGACTACATCTCCGGGGCCGTGCTCTCGGACAAGCTGGGGCTCTCGCGCACGGCGGTCTGGAAGCACGTCGAGCAGCTGCGGAAGCTGGGCTACCGCATCGACGCGCAGGCCTCGCGGGGCTACCGCCTCCTGGAGGTCCCGGACTCCGTCACGGCGCTCGAGGTCGGGCCGCTGTTGGCCACGCGCGAGCTCGGCCGCACGCTGCACCACTACGCGCTGATCGACTCGACCAACGCCAAGGCCTTCGAGCTCGCGCAGGAGGGCGGCTTCCACGGCGAGGTGATCATCGCCGAGGGCCAGACGCAGGGCCGGGGCCGCCGGGGCCGCGCCTGGGTCACGCCGCCGGGCAAGAACCTGAGCCTGAGCCTCATCTTGCGCCCGGAGATCTCGCCCGCGCGGGCTCCGGAGGTGACGCTGGTGGCCGCCGTGGCGCTGGCCGAGACGATCATCGACTCGGGGCTGCCCGCGCGCATCAAGTGGCCCAACGACGTGGAGATCGACGGCCGCAAGGTGGCCGGCATCTTGACCGAGCTGAGCGCCGACGTGGAGCGGGTGCACTTCGTGGTGCTGGGCCTGGGGGTGAACCTGAACTCAGGCCCGGCCGACTTCCCGCCCGAGGTGGCGGCCCAGGCCACCTCGCTCGCCTCCGAGCGGCGCACGCACGTGCACCGGGCCCTCTTCACCGCGGCGCTGCTGCTCAAGCTCGAGCAGTGGCTCGACACGTGGACGGAGCAGGGCTTCGGGCCGGTGCGGGAGGCCTGGAAGCGGCTGTCGTCCACCCTCGGGCACGAGGTGCTGGTGCGGGTCGACCAGAAGGAGCTGCGGGGGCTGGCGGAGGACATCGACGAGGGCGGGGCGCTGCTCCTGCGCGTGGGCGACCGGGTCGAGCGGGTGCTCTCGGGCGACGTCGAGCAGCTCCGTGCCCGGAAGTCGTAACCCCCGGGCGCGCCGGGGCGGTATCCTCGCCGACCATGCTGCTGGCCATCGACGTAGGCAACACCAACACCGTGCTGGGCGTCTACGACGGGAAGACGCTCCGGGCGCACTGGCGCATCGAGACCACCGGCCGCCGCACCTCCGACGAGTACGGCATCCTCGCGCTGCAGCTCTTCGCCCACGCCGGCCTCGACGCGAAGCAGGTCGACGCGGTGGTGGTCTCGAGCGTGGTGCCTACGCTGCAGTTCAACCTCGAGAAGATGAGCGAGCGCTACTTCCACGCGAAGCCCACCTTCATCGGGCCGGGCGTGAAGACGGGCATGCCCATTCTCTACGACAACCCGCGGGAGGTGGGCGCCGACCGGGTGGTGAACGCGGTCGCCGCCTACGAGCGCCACCAGGGCGCGCTGATCATCGTCGACTTCGGCACCGCGACCACCTTCGACGCCGTCACCGCGAAGGGGGAGTACCTGGGCGGCGCCATCTGCCCGGGCATCACCATCGCGATGGACGCGCTCTTCCGCAACGCCTCGAAGCTGCCGCGGGTCGAGTTCGCCCGGCCCCCGCACGTCATCGGCAAGAATACCGTGCACTCCATGCAGTCGGGCCTGGTGTTCGGCTACGTCTCGCTGGTGGACGGCATCTGCGAGCGCATGAAGAAGGACCTGGGGGCCACCACCCGGGTCATCGCCACCGGCGGCCTGGCCCCGCTGATCGCCGCCGAGTCGAAGGCCATCGAGGAGGTCGACGAGTTCCTCACGCTCGACGGCCTGCGCCTCATTCACGAGAGGAACCAGCCATGAGCGACGACGCGGCGCCGGTGTGCCCCATCACCGACGAGTTCCTGCCGCCCAACATGAAGAAGCACGTGGACCCCAAGGCCCCCGTGCCGCTGCGCATGATGGCCGCGAAGGCCCTGGTCCCGCTCCCGCCGGCCGACATGCTCAGCGCGCTCTTCATGCTCGCCTTCGACCCCGAGCCGAACGTGCGCGAGACGGCGCAGAAGACCGCGGCCTCGCTGCCCGATCGCATCGCCGCCTCGGGCTTCCGCGACGAAGACGTGCACCCGCCGGTGCTGGGCTGGTTCCTGTCGCTGTACGGGCAGAACGACACCTACGCCGAGATGCTGATCCTCAACGCGAACACGCCCGACGAGGGCGTGGCGAGCATCGCGGCGACCTGCGGCAAGCGCACGGCCGAGATCATCGGGCAGAACCAGCTGCGGCTGCTGCGGCACGACGGCATCGTCCGCGAGCTCTCGAAGAACCCGGCCGCGGTGGGCGCGCTCATCGACGGCGTCTGCGACTTCGCGGTGCGCAGCGGGCTCATCCTCGACGACGTGCCGCAGATGCTCGAGGCGAAGGTGCGCCTCTTCGGGCCCCAGGCCGCCACCGAGCCGCCGCCCCAGCAGGGGCCGACCGCCGACGACATCATGCAGGAGTTCGGCATGGCCGACGCGGCCGAGCCCGCTGAGGGCGCGCCGCCCATGGAAGAGGGCAAGAAGCTCACGCTCTCGCAGCGCATCATGCGCATGAACGTCTCGGAGAAGATCAAGCTCGCCACCAAGGGCAACAAGGAGGCGCGCGGCATCCTCATTCGCGACTCGAACAAGCTGGTGTCGGTGGCGGTGATCCGCAGCCCGCGCATCACCGACGGCGAGGTCCTCACGCAGGCGCAGAACAAGGCCGTGCTCGAAGACGTGCTGCGCGTCATCTACTCGAACCGCGAGTGGCTCCGGAAGTACTCCATCAAGCTGGCGCTGGTGAAGAACCCCAAGGTGCCTCAGGGCGTGTCGATGCGCCTGCTCAGCACGCTCTACGAGCAGGACGTGAAGTCGCTCGCGAAGGACAAGAACGTGCCCGGCACCGTGCAGATGCTCGCCAAGAAGCAGGTCGAGAAGAAGAACGCCCCCAAGCGCGAAGACAAGTGACGCGCCGGGGCGCGGGGCAGGGCGCCCCGCCTCGGGTCAGGCCTCGGCGAGCTCGTCGACGTCCACGTCTCCGCCCTCGGCGGGCGTCTCGGCGAGGGTGTCCATCGCGTTCTGCAGGCTCGCGCGCACGCGCTCCTGCTGATCGAGCACGCCCTGGAGGCGCTGCTGGGCCTGCCTGGCCTTCGCCTCGGCCTTGCGCGTCTCGGCTTCGGTCTCGGCGAGCCGCTGGCGCAGGCCCGAGATCTCGTCGGCGAAGGAGGTGGCCTGGCTGGTGAGCTGGGCGCGGGTCGAGTCGAGATCGCCCTGAGCCTGCTCGGCGGTGGCGCGGGCCTCGTCGAGCTCCCGTCCGCGCTCCTCGAGCTGCGCCTTGAGCGCCTCGAGCTCCCCGCGGGCCTCCGCCAATTCCGACTCGGCCTGCTGGCGGCCCCCTTCGGCCTCTTGCAGGCTCGTGCGCAGGCCCTCGGTCTGCCCCTCGAGCTCGCCCAGCCGCTGCTGGCCCGCGTCGTAGTCCATCTGCAGGGTGCTGAGCTGGGCGCTGGCCGCGCGGCCCTCTTCCTTCGCCTGGTGCAGCTGCTGCTCGAGCTTCTTGCGCTCGGCGGCCTGCTGGTCGGTCTTGCCCTGCAGGGTCTTGAGCTGCGCGTCGCGCGCGGTGAGCTCGTCGCCCGTCTCCGAGACCTGCCGCTCGAGGGTGTTCTCCTTCTCCTTGAGCTCGAGGATCTCCTGTTCCTTCGCGTTGAGCTCGTTCTTGAGCTTGAGGATCTCCTTGTCCTTCTTGTTCGCCGCGTCGCGGAGCGCGAAGACCTCCTTGTTGTCGGCCTTGCCGCCGGAGGCGCGGGCGGTCTCCAGCTCGGTGTTCTTCGACTCGAGCTCTCCTTCGAGCTCGCGCACGCGGGCCTCGAGCTCGTCGGCCCGGCCGCGGGCCTCCTGGAGCGAGCCGGTGAGCTCCGTCACCTTGGCGCGCACGTCGCGCGCTTCGGCGTTGTCGTGGGTGGAGGGCGACGACTGGAACGCGGGCCTGCCCGTGCCCGGGTCGACGGGGAGGAAGCCGACCACCGTGCGCTCCGGCGCGTCGAGCTCCTCGTCGCTCATGGACACGCTCTCGAGGGCCACCTCGTCGATGGCGACCTCGGCCGACTTCTCCTCGAACATCGAGTCCACCAGCGCCATGTCGGCGTCGCTGGAGGCCTCCTCCGGGGGCGGCGCGTCGAAGGCGGGGCCGTCGGCGTCGCCCAGATCGAAGCCGCCCTCGGCGCCGGCCGGGAAGCCGACCAGGCCGCCGACGCCCTCCACCAGGGCCCCCGCGTCGAGGGGCTTGCCCAGGTACTGGTCGGCGCGCGTCTTGAGCTTCTGGTGCTGCGCGAAGCCCTTGGGGTCGCCGACGATGATCACCGGCACGCCCTTGAGCTCGTCGTCGCTCTTGAGCTTCTTGCAGATGATGTACCCGTTCTGCCCGGCGTCCAGGTCGACCGCCAACACCACGCAGGTGGGCTTGTTGCGGCGGATGAGCTCGGGGGCCCCCTTCCCGTCGGTGGTCTCTTCGACCTGAAACCCGCGGCCCGTGAGGGCGTCGCGGAGGGTGGCCATCAACGCGAGGTCCTTCTCGACGATCAGCACTGAAGTCGACATGAGGTGCGCAGGCTAGTGCTCGCACCCGGAGGGGTCAACGAATGAGGGGCGTGGGGCGCCTTCAGCGCTGGAGCGAGGCGGGGCGCACGTCGAGGGTGGCGGGCTCCATCGGCCGGGCCGGTCGCCCCGGCGCGGGCACCAGCTCGCGGATGTCCTGCTCGTCGAGGTCGCTGACGAGCTGGTACACGACGTCGCCCTCGCGCCAGCTCACCACGTTGTAGCCGTGGCTCGAGCCAAGCGCGGGCTCGGCGCCCACGTCCACGTCGTGATCGTCGTCGAACACGAAGAGCCCGAGCTGCTGCCGCGCGGTGTCGTAGCGAATGTAGGCCGCCGGCTTGTCGCGCACCTGGAGCAGCCGCGCGCCGGTGGCGCGGGCGTTGGGGAAGCGGGGCACCGAGACGCGGTGATCGAGCTTGCCGCCGAACCACTGCTCGAGGGCCGCGGCCTGCGGCTGCTCGATCTCGAGGGGGAAGTTGCGAGCGTGGCGCAGCGCCGCGTCCTGCTCGTAGAGGCGCCGCTGGTGCCCGCGGTAGACTTGGTGGCTGACGACCACGGCGGCGGTGAGGCCGGCGGCCACGGCGACCCAGCGCGCCCCGCGCCGGTTGCGCTGGCGCGCGGCGTCGCGGCGAGGGCCCTCGACGACGCGCGCCTTGAGCGCGGCCGGCGCCGTGGGAGACGCGGCGCGGGCGGCCGCGCGGAACACCGAGAGGGCGTGGCGCTCGCGCTCCACCAGCTGCGCGCACGCCGCGCACGCCGCGAGGTGCGCCTCAACGATCAGCCGCGCCTCGGCGATGAGCTCGCCGTCGAGGTAGGGCGTCAGCTGGGGCTGCAGGTCGCGGCAGTTCATGTTCGGTGCGACGACAACACGGGTCAGGCGAGCTTCTTCCGCTCCCGCCAGGCATTCAAGTCGACGGGCGTCTCGACGTCCGTTTCCCGCGCGAGCAGGCGTTTCTGGAGTTGCTTGCGCCCGCGGAAGAGCCGGCTCATCACCGTGCCCACCGGCACGTCGAGGATCTCGGCGATCTCCTT
>CAYUZK010000057.1:12392-29113 GCA_964449625.1 uncultured Archangium sp. | reverse complement strand
CGCTCGTCGACGAGGTAGGTGTCGCAGCCCGTTCGCCACGCGAACGTCGTCGCGAGCTTCTCGAACGCGAGGGCATCGAGCGCCTCGACCTCGAGCTCCCGCAGGAGCTGCCAGGCCTCTCGGTCTGGCAGGAGGCAGCACGAGAGCCAGCGGCGGTCGCCGGAGACGAGCCGGGCCCGATGCGTGACCAGCGCGCTCAGGCGCACCCCGTGGTGCGCCTCGACTTCCGTGACGAGATCGACCGGGGAAAACGAGGACTCAGCCATGGCGAACTCCTGCAGGAGCGGCCAGGCCGGGGCGTCACTCGACGCGCGCGGCCGACCCCTGCGACGGGCGCTTCGTCAGGGACAGCTCCACGGCGCGAGGGACGTGGCCGGGTTTCCGGTGTTGGCCGGGTCATGCTGGTGCCGCGGCCACGGCGCACTCCTGTCGACGCCCTGCGAGTCCACCAGCAGCGCGTACAGCGTCGTCACGTTGCTGCGCGTCGCCGCTACGTACAGCACGCCCGGCTGCCCGGCGGCGCACGGCGTCGCGCTGCTGCGGTCGATGTCGAGATTCAACTGCGAGATGGCGCCGTCCACGTTGGCCGGCAACACCCCCGCGCCCCACGTCCACGTCTCCTGTAGCGTCGCCGCGTCGAGGGCCCGCACCACGCCATCTCGCCCCACCACGTACAGCTTGCCGTGGCTGCCTACGACGGGCGCGAAGGCGCCGAAGCGCGTACTCGACGTGCCCAGCGCCGCTGAGGCCGCCGCAGGACTCGGGAAGTCCGGCACCGCCGACATCGGCAGCCGCCGCACCACCTGGCTGTTGTCGCCGTAGAAGAGGATGTGGCCAGCGTCGCTCCGTCCGACGACGGCTGGCCCGCCGGGCGTCGTCCCCGGCGTCGCATTCGTCGTGTTGGCCGGCAACGTCACCGCGTCTCGAAACGCGAAGACACCCCCGACAGTCGGCCCTCCTCCTCCTCCTACAAGCGTGATGCCAGCGTCACTGGCGAGGAAGAGGTTGGCCGGGAAGAGCGTGCCCGTCGAGGTGCTTCCCCCAGCCAACGGGATGGTGTCGGCCGCCGTAAACTTCCAGATGGGCGCCCCGCCGCTGCCGGCCACGAAGGCCGTCGTCCCCGTGGCGATGACGGTGGGCCTGCCATTCACCCCTCCGGTGATGACACTCGGCACGCAGCCGGTCGTCGCCGGGGAGAGGAATCCGTCGCTGCGCACCGCCACCGCCACCTCCGTCGCCCCCGGCGTCACCAGCGCCAGGTCGCCGTCGTACGTCCCGCTGTTGGACAGGCAGCGCTCCACCTGCCCGGTGCCGGGATTCTTCACCACCTTCGAGTTCGTTCCGTCGAACTGCCCCACGTAGACGTCTCCCTGCGCCCCCACCATCGGCCCGGCAGTCACCGTCCATGTACTCGACGAGAAGAGCGCCGTGGAGACTCCGCCCGGCGTCACCGCTACAAGCTCGCTACCGCTCGTGCCCGTCTTTGCCCCGGTGATGACCGTACCATCGGCGCGCACCGACACCGCGGTGGGCCCGGTGGAGTTCGTCGCCACCTGCCGCCTCCACTTGAAGCGCGTCACCGCCACCTCCCCCGTGGCCGGGTCGCTCACGTTCCCCACCGCGTCGGCCACCGCACCGAGCGAAACCCCCACCGCCCCCACTCCGGCATCCAGTCCCTGCAGACCCAACTCCACCTCGAAGCACCGGCAGAAGCGGCCAGTCCCACACTGCCGCGCGCAGCGCGTCGACCCGGCGACTCCGACTCCCGCCGTCGTGAAGTCTCCTGGCGCGATGGCCACGTCCTCCGTCGCCTCCGTCTGCACCGCAGCCGCTTCGGACTTCTTCCACCGGTTGACGCTGTCGGCGTCCAGCTCCTCGGCCGCCCTCGACGGCGGCGCCTCCACGTGCAGCACCACCACGGGCTTCGTCGTGTCCGTCGTGAAGCCCGCAGTCGCCGCCAGCCCACCGTCAGCCAGCGCCGTCGTCACCGTCCACGCACCCGTCGGCACCGCCCCCGTCACCGCCAGACTCGGCGCCACGTACCTCCCTCCGGCCTGATGCGTCAGGACTCCCGCGACAAACGTCCCCGCAGGGGCCACTGCGTACGCCAACGTGTTCGGGAAGCCCGCCGCCGCGAAGCCCGCCTTCACCACCAGCCTCGCCTGCAGCGGCACCGGCACCGCCGGCCCATGCATCCCTCCGTCCGGCCTCTCCCACTCAATCCTCTCGAAGCGACTCACGCACTCCCCGGCGTCCTGGCTGGTGGCACGGCACTCCGCCTCGGCGCCGCACGCCACCCCCTCGCACGGCCCGGGCACTCCGCCGCCGTCAGTCCCGGCGTCGGTGCCTCCACCGCCACCGCCTCCTCCAGTCGCCCCACCGCCACCTCCCGAGCCACCGCCCAGACCCGCGTCCCCGGTGACACAGAACTTCTTCTCCCAGCAGACACCGTCGCCGCACTCCGCGTCGGTCTCGCACGGCGTGGGGGTGAAGCATGCCGTGCCGAGCAGCACCGCCGCCGCCAGCGCTCCGTGAAACACCCGCCTCATGGAAACTCCCCTCCCACGTGCACGAAGGCACCGCCAGCCGTCGGGATCAGCGCGACCCTGGGCGCCTTCGGAGCGAGCATCCACAGCACGCCGCCGAGCGCGGCCGTGCCCGCCCCGGCCACCAGCAGCGCGACGCCGGCGCCCTGCGCTGCCTGCACCCCCGCGACCTTCGGCGCGTCTTCCACCAGCACGTTGCTGCCCTGCGTGCGAATCGTGCCCGCCGAGGCGAAGACGACGCCGCCGGCGACCGCCGCCGCGGCGCCCACGCCGGTGAGGACCATGCCCGCCAGCCGGAGCGGCGCGCCGTCGGCCGGCGGCGCCGCGACGACGACGGCGCCAGGCCCCGAAGCCGCGGCCACGCCCGCCTCCTTGAACGGCGCGAGCGCGCGCAGGCCGAGCTGCTCGAAGAACTGCGGGGCCAGGCCTCGCAGAGCGTCGACGACGTTGCCCTCGACGCTCGCCTCGGCTCGCGCCGTGGCCATGAGCTTCCCGTCGTCACGGACCACCCGCCCGTGCAGCACGAGCTGACGCTTCGCCGAGTACTCCAGCGCGCCGTACACCGCGTAGAGCGTGGCGGCCTTCGTCGCGAGCTGCGCGAGGCAGTCGTTCGACTCGCGGCAGTCCTGGCGCCTCGTCGCGGCGTAGGCCTCTTCGATCTCCGCCTTCGAGGGCGTCAACACGCCGGCCTTGTCCTGCAGGGCGTCCTGGTACGCCTCGCGCAGCGCCGGCTCGACGCGGGTCAGCGCCGGGTTCGGGTCGAGGTCGAGCGGGTACGTCACGACCGTCGGCCGCGCCGTCTGCGCCTGCGCGCCCGCGGCCACGAGGAGCACCACCAGTCCAAGACGTCTCGATGCCACGGTCCCCTCCAGGGTCAGTCAGTCGATGGGCGCGCCGACGCGGCGCCGCAACGCGTTCAACGCCGTCTGCGCCTCGCGGCAGTCTCGCGCCACCAGCGCGCTGCCCAGCGCGTCTTCGTGGCGCTTGAAGGCCGGCGACGATGGGTTGCCGAGCTCGCGGAGCTCCTGGCGCGTGCGACGCGCGTAGTCGCGGAAGCGATCGTCGAACACACAGGCCGGCTCGGGCGGCGCCGCGCTCGCCGTCAGCGCAGACTGCGAAGGCGACGCCACGGGGCCGGGCGCCTTCGCGGCAACCGCCCCCTTCGGGTCACCGGCGCTCGGCTGGGCCGCGACCGCCTGCGGCTTCGGGGAGGACGTGCTCGGGGCCGGCGGGAGCGCGCGCGGCTTCTCCGGCGTGACGGCCGCGCCATCGGCCGCTGGCCCCGGCTCGAGGGTGGTCGACCCCGTCGCCACGCCCAGCGGCTCGACGGCGGCCAGCCCCTTCTCCGTGCCTGAGGGCACCGGCGGCTCGACGGCGGCGGAATCCAGCGCCGCTCCGAGCGGCTCCCGCTCGGTCGGCCCCGTCGTAGTGCCCGCGCCCGGCGTCCTCACCGGCCCACGCGCCCGCAGGGCGAAGGCGCCCAGGCCCACCAGGACGAGCGCGACGACCACCCAGGCCCACCGGCGGCGCGGCGGCACATCCAGGGCCGCAGGGTCGGTCTTCGCGACCCGCTCGATGCGCAGCGTGGGCGCGTCCTTCGAGTCCCCGGCGGCGGGCCGGGGGAGCAACTGCGACAGGCGCTTGAGCCCGGTGCGGTCGCTCGCCAGCCTTGCGTCGATGGCGTTGAGCTGCCGGGCCACCTCCGCCGCGTCGGGCCGCTGGGCGGGCGCGCGGGCCATCATCCGCCGCACGAGCGCGTCGAGCCCGGCGTCCACGTCGGGCATCGCGTCACGCACCGAGGGCACCTCGGCCGACACGCGCAGGCGCAAGAGCTCGCGCACGTCGTCGTGCTGGTGCGGCGGGTGCCCGACGAGGAGCTCGAAGAGGATGACGCCCAGCGAGTAGACGTCGGTCGCCGCCGAGGTCGGCGCGTTCTCCACCTGCTCGGGCGCCACGTACTCCGGGGTGCCCATGGCCTGCGCCGCCTGCTCGCCGCGGTCGAGCGACAGCCCGAAGTCGATGAGCTTCAACCAGTCGACGAAGCGCGCCCGGTCCTTCGCCAGCTTGAGCATGACGTTCGCCGGCTTGAGGTCCCGGTGGACGAGGCCGGCCTCGTGGATGGCGTGCAGCGCCTCGGCCAGCCGCGCCCCGATGCGGGCGACGACCATCGGCTCGAGCGGCGCCAGCTGCCGGGCGACCTCCTCGAGCGTCTGGCCGTCGAGGTACTCGAGGACGAGGTACTGGAAGTCGGGCTCCTCGCCGAAGGCCAGGGCCTGCACCACCGTCGGGTGACGAATCGCCACCAGCTGCTGCGCCTCGCGCCGGAGCATCGCCTTCGCCTCGGCGTCGGCCGCCTGCATCACCTTCACCGCGACCTGCTGCCCGGGCAGGCTGATGTTGTCGGCGAGGTACAGGGCGCCCATGCCCCCGGCGCCCAGCGCCTCCGTCACCCGGTACAGGCCCTGGAGGACCTGGCCTGTGCGCGGGCGGCCCGCGATCTCGACGCTCCCCTCACTCATGGTTGGCTCGTCGCGCCCCCTCGTGGCGTGGCATCAGACGTCGTCCCTCCCCCGAGGGAGCGTGCACCGCGGGGTCCGCACCGAGAGGTCTCCTGACACCGGCGCTTCCTACCAGAAGCAGGCGGGCGCACCAAAATGCCGTCACGCCGGGTGGTGGCCCTGTGGCGCCTCCTTCGTCAGCCGCGGCCGCGCGGGGTCACGAGGCGCTCGAGGCGGTCGCCGACCGTCGCGGCGAACTCGGCGAACGGCACCACCTCGACGCCGTCGGCCGTCTGGGCCGCGCGGAGCGCGCCGCAGCAGGTCGGCGAAGCGGTGCGGGGTCCGCAGCAGCTCCTGGTAGAGCCCCTCGTCGCGCAGGTCGAAGCGCTGCGCGTCGGGGAAGCGACCCCTCGCCCAGGTGCTCTTGCCCGGCCCCCCGGGCGCCGAAGCGGAAGAAGCTCCGCGAAGGCGCCTTCAGCAGCCGCTCGTAGTGCCTTGTGGAGAGGACGATGTCATTTTGTCGTGTAAAATGACATCACACTATCCACCTTGCATCGACCGCCCTGGGCGTCTCACGGCGCCATGAAGCTGGGGCTGCCGCCCAGCTGCGTGAAGAACACCGCGAGCTCGTCGCGGCTCATGGCCACGGTGCCGCCGGTGAACATGGGGTCGGCGACGAGGTACTTGCCGTCGTCGGTGCGGCCGAGCACCGCGAGGAAGTGGCCGTTGCCGCCGCCCTGGTAGTTGCCGGGCGCCTCGGCCTTGTGGTTGGCGAACACCGCGCGCCACGCGCCCGAGATGTTGCCCTCGACCACCAGGGCCTTGCCGGCGTTGAGCGCGGCGTCGAAGTCGGCCCAGCCCTTCTGGTGCGCGGCGTCCGGCAGGCCCCCACCTGCCGCGCCGCGCGTCATGGCCGTCATGTTGGTGAGCATCTTGTCGGAGTCGAAGAGCTTCACCGTCGAGCCGTCGGGCAGCGTCACCGACTTCGTCGCGTACTCCGGGTACATGAGGCCGCGGGCGTAGTCGATGGCCTGCTCGTCGGTGAGCCCCTCGGGCCGCTTGCCGTTGACGTCGAGCACCATGGCCAGGCTCGTGGGGCCGCAGTTGTTCGACCAGGTGTTGGGGCTCTCGCGGTTGTAGGTGTCGTGCTGGTACTGCGTGATGAAGAAGCGGTTCGCGTCGGCGACGGTGGTGGGCGCCGAGCCGTCACCGCGGGGCAGCCGCACCGCGAAGTCCATCAGCGCGGCCGAGCGGTACTTCGCGATGTCCCAGGCTGCGAGGCCGAGCTCCTTGCAGGTCGCCTCGTAGGTGCCCTTGGGGTAGGTCTTGTTGACGAGGTCCTGCACCGTCTTCACGTCAGGGTTGGCCTCGAGGTAGTCGAAGAGCTGCTGGTTGATGACCACCGGCTCGGCCGTCGCGGGCACGACAGGCGCGGTCACCGGCGGCACGGGCTTCAGCGCGGGGCGGCAGCGCACGGCACCGTCGAGCTCGACCAGCCGGCGCACCGGCATCGAGAAGCTCGACCCCACTCCGCGACGCACCGGCAGCGGCGCGCAGCGCGAGGGGATGACGGAGGCGGCAGGCCGGGCGGCGACGCGGGCGGCAGCGGCGAGGCGGAGCGAGGTGGGGAGCATGCCGGGTTGTCGCAGACACCCCGACTCCGGATTCCGAGAGGCCTTGTGTGATGGCTTTACGTTTCCGCCCCCCCGAGGCCCTCGCGGCCTCGAGCTTTCAGCATCTTACAGGTAGCGGACCGGCTCCCCGACCTCGGGCTGCTGGAGGGCGGCGAGCACCTGGGGCGAGAGCTTCGCCTTGAGGGCGTTCACCATCGACTGGCTGCCGGCGTAGTCGCGGTGCTCGGCGTCGAGCAGCGGCTGGATGTCGCGGCGCGAGAGGCCCTCGGGCAGGTTGTAGCGCGAGAGGAAGTTGGTGAAGACCTCGTCGTCGCGCCACGAGTCGTCGATGTCGAGGGACTGCGCGAAGCCGATGACGGCGAGGAGCTTGCGGTCGACCGGGTCGAGGCGCTGCTCGCCGGACGACTGGAGCCAGCGGTTCAGCTCGTACACGCAGGTGGCGCGCAGCGCCTCTTCGCTCATGTGCGAGTACCGCGCGTTCACCTGCATGCGGTACTCGGGCTCGCGGCCGGGCACGTTCACCTTCTCGAACTTCACCACCTCGGCCTCGCCGGCCTTCGGCTCGAACCAGCCGTTGGGCACGACGCGGGAGTTCTCGTTCACGTTCTTGAGCACGCCGTTGAACTCGCTGACGGTGTTGAGCACCTGCGCTGAGATGAGGATCTTCGTGCCGTCGAGGGTCGTCGAGTCGCGGTCCTGCTTCACGGGGCGGAACTCGCGCTGCGTGTCGGTGGCGACGTTGAAGGTCGACACGTTGAAGTGCTTGTCGAGGTAGTCGGCCTGGCCGTCGTTGTCGCGGTCGAGCACCTTCTCGCGCTCGAGCGTGCTGGTGGGGGTGACGAAGTTGTTGCGGCCCCACATGCCGTCGGTGCGGTCGAGGAAGGGGTTGATGTCGCTCCAGCCGGCGCGCTTGCTGATGAGCTTCGCCAGGCCGTCGATGTCCGTGTCCACCGCGGAGCTGCCGAAGGTGGTGGCCACCTGGAGGTTGGGCCACTTCTCCTTGAAGGCGTCGAGCTGCGACTTCCCGACGCAGAGGTTCGAGAGGTACAGCTTGCCGGCCCCGCCGTCGGGCAGCTCGCCCGCGCGCTTGATCGAGCCGACCTGGTTCTTGCCCCAGCTCGAGTGCCCGTCGTAGCCGACGATGTGCACCGCGGGGTCGCCCAGCTTCTCGAGCAGGTTCGAGCCGCCGCCCAGCCGCGTGCGGATCTCGAACTTCGTCTCGCCCACGGCGGGGTCCTTGAAGGTCTTCTGGTAGACGCCGCTGCCGGCCGAGGTCTCCTTCCAGCCCTGGCGCGCGAGCGACGACTGGAAGCCCTTGATGAACTCGTCGCCGATCTGCCAGTCGAGCTTCACGGTGTCGTTGCCGTTGGCGAACCACTTCTCGTAGGGCGGCGTCAGCGGCGCCAGCTGCGTCATGAGCGCGTCGGCCACCTGCTTCGCCTCGCCCGTCTTCGCGGCGGGGGAGTTCGAGAGGTGGAAGATGAGGCTCTCCTTGAGGCGCTGGTCGGGCTCCGCGCGCACCGTCGCCTCGTAGGTCTCGAGCATCGAGGCGGCGAGGGCCGGCTCCTTCGTGCCCTCCAGCAGGTGCAGCAGCACCGTGCCCGCCGAGGCCCGCGCCTGGAGCGCCTGGCGCGCGTCGAGGCCCGCGGGGGGCGTCGTCGAGAGCGAGGGCAGCAGCTGCGCGAAGGCCTTCTGCTTCAGCTCCGTCGGCAGGCCCTCGAAGAGGTTCTCGCGCGCGTTGTCGATGAGCTCGCCGGCGCGGAAGAGGGCCTCGCCCTTCTCGGCCGCGGTGCGCGGGGCGGCGCCGTGCTTGTCGATGGTGAAGGCGCCGTCGGCACCCAGGTACACCGGCCGCTGGCTCGGCGTGGGGTCGAGGTTGACCACCTGCCCCGGCTGCGGCGGCAGCGTGCGCTCGAGCAGCGGCGTCAAGAGCGCCTTCGCCTCGGGCGTGAAGAGGTCCTTGTGCGTGGTGAGCGCGGCGCGCAGCTGCGACTTCTCGTAGGCCGTCACCTTGCCGTCGGCCTTCACCTTGTCGAAGAGGACCTGCGCCTCCTCCTTCGTGATGCGGCGGTCGGCGGCGGCGGTGTCTGCGAGGCGGCGGATCGACGGCATGGAAGCGCGCTCCTGGTGACGACGAGGTGCCGACGATCTACCCGACCGAGAGGAGGCTCACCAGCCGCCGACCGGGGAAAGACGCCCCGATGGATCTTCGCGCTGAATGCTGGCAACTGCCGGCGCATGCGTGGACCCCGCATGGCCCTGCTCTCGCTCTTCGTGATCGTCGCCTGCAAGCGCCCAGAGCCCGCCGCCCCTCCGGCGCCAGTGGCACCCGCACGTCCCGTCGGGCCGATGGCGCTGCTCGCCGGCTTCGACCCCGCAGCAGAGGCGCAGCGGCTCCAGGGCACCTGGCGTGACAGGAGCGGGTGCTTCGAGCGCTTCGACGGGTCGCTCCACTCGGAGTGGTGCGGCAGCGACGCGCCGGTGGTGAGGCGGTTCCGCGTTCGGTTCCCCAGCCGCCTCGCGTTCACACACGTCGAGGCCGACGGGGGCGACGGCACGACCTTCGAGTCGGGCTACGCGCTGGAGCCCGAGGGCCTGCGTCGATGGCACAGCTACTCGGGCACGACGCTCGCCGCGGGCGTGGTGGTGCCGACCTTCTGGCCGCGCGGGCTCATCGTCGCCGGAGAGAAGGAGTGCCTCTTCTACCGCGCGCTCAGCCTCCTCGACCCGGAGCGGGGCTTCGCGAGCGCCGGCCAGCACACCGCGTGCGCGTGGGACACAGCGGACGGCGGGCGGGCGCTCACCGTCGCCCTCCCCCAGGACGACGAGGGGCGCAGCATTCGGCTCGTCCAGGTCGGCGCCTCACTGATGCCCGAGGTCGCGCTCCCCGGGGTGATGGTGCGCCAGGAGTAAGCGCAGGGCTCGACGCCGCGCCGGCCCCCCCCTCGACGCGGACGCCGCGCCGCACGCACTCAGCACCGGGAGCACCCAGCGACGCCTCACGCCGGCGAGGCCGACCGTCACGGCACCGCGAGCACGAGCTCGAAGCTCACGAGCCCGCCGCACGGCGAGAGATCCCGGCGCCAGGTGCCCTCGTCGGAGCCCTGCGGCCACGTCACCTCGGGGTCCGTCGGCAGCACGCCCGCGTCCACGCCGCCGTCCGTGGGGGCGAGCGCGAGGGGCCGATAGGAGGGGCGCTCCGGCGGGGCCTGCGCGCAGATGGCCGCGGCGTCCCACCCGCGCGGGAGCGGCTGCGCCCACGCGCGCGCCGTCTCCGTGGTGCCAGCGCGGTCGCCGAGGCAGCCGAAGCCGAGATCGTAGGAAAGCGCCACGGGGCTCTTCGGCGTCTGCCCGCACAGCGCGAGGTATGGGCGGGGCTCGCCGGTGAGGTCGCTGACCAGGAGCCCGGGCCCGGTGGCGCTGAACGAGGTCGCCACGCCGGGCGGCAGCGTCACCTGCGCCGTGCGAGCGAGGCCCGACTCACACCCGGCGGTCATCACCACGAAAGACACGAAGAGGAGCGGTCGCATGGCGCGCCGCCGATGCAACCACGACGCCAGCCGCGCGGGCAGCCCCCTGGCCCGGCCGCGGAAATCGCCGGCGCGCGCGCGTCGAAACTCGCGTACGAGCGCCTCATGGCGCGCTCCCCACCCTTCCGACGCTTCACCCACCCCGACGGCCGGCAGTGGGAGATTCGCCTCGTCGGCAGCGTCGTGGAGCTGCGCATCACCAGCGACGGCGACACCGTGACCCGGCAGCGCAAGTTCGACGCGCCGGTGCTGGGCGCGACGGACCTCGAGGCCGCGGTGCGCGAGCAGCTCGCCGAGGGCTTCACCGAGCAGACGCCGCCGGAGTGGAAGCGCCGCCTCGACGAGCTCGTCACCTTCTGGGACCAGGACGACCCCGGCTTCGACGCCGACGTGCTGCGCAGCCAGTTCCTCGCCGCGGGCGAGCCCCTCGCGCAGGAGACGATGGAGAAGCTGGGCTGGTGGGAGACCGGCCAGCCCCGCGACCCGCAGCTGGCGCGCGCCTGGCTCGCCGAGCACGCCGAGACGGTGCTGCCGGGGCTCCTCCTCGCGCTGCGCTACCCCGACGCGCAGGTGCTCGCGCGCCTCGACGCGCTGCTGGCCGAGGTGCCGCGGCCGGAGATCATCGAGGCGCTCTTGAGCGTCATCGAGCACCCCACGCCCGACGTTGCCGAGGCCGATGGCGGCCGGCCGGCGCACATGCCGCTGGGCGCCATGCTGGCCCTGGGCCCGCCCGACGCCGACACCGCGAAGCGGCTCGCCGCGGCGCTCCAGCACGACGAGGTGCGCGCCCGCGACGTGGCGGCCGCGCTGCTCGCCGAGTTCTCGGCCGACGACGCCCTCTTCGCGCTCTTGTGGAAGGCCCGCGTCATCGCGCGGCAGTCCGACGGCATGTGCTGGGCGATGCTGCGCGCCGCGGAGCTGCGCAAGGACCCCGTGCTGCGCGACTTCCTCAAGTGGATGCACAAGAGCCCGCGCTTCCGCGCGCCGGGGTACGCCGAGCGCATCGGCGACGCGCTCGCGCACCTGCGCAACCGCTGAGCCTCAGCGCCCCGGCTTGCGCGAGGCCTTGCCCGCGGGCGCGCCCACCAGCCCGCCGGCGAGCGACGGCGCCTCGCCGCCCTTCTTCCCCTTCGCCGTGAGGCGCCGGTACATGTCGTAGTTGCCCTCGTGGCGCACCACCTTGCCCTCGCCCTCGAAGACGAGGAGCGCGGTGGCCACCTTGTCGAGGAAGTACCGGTCGTGCGTGACGAGCAGCACCGCGCCGGTGAACTCCATCAAGAGCCGCTCGAGCACGTTGAGCGTCACGAGGTCGAGGTCGTTGGTGGGCTCGTCGAGCACCAGCACGTTGGCGCCCTCGAGGAACAGGCGCGCCAGGAGCAGCCGGTTGCGCTCGCCGCCCGACAGGCCCTTCACCTTCATGCGCTGCATCGGCACGGGGAAGAGCAGGTCGTCGAGGTACTCGGCGAGGCGAATCTTCTTCTCGCCCAGCGTCACCCAGTCGTCGTCCCACGCGGCCTCGAAGACGGTCTTCTCGTCGTCGAGCGCGGTGCGCAGTTGGTCGTAGTGCACCACCCGCGTCTTGGGCCCCAGGCGCACGGTGCCCGAGTCGGGCGTCAGCTCGCCCAGCAGCGTGCGGATGAGCGTCGTCTTGCCCGCGCCGTTCTTGCCGACGAGGCCCAGGCGCTCGCCCGGCTGGAGGATGACGCTCACGTCGTCGAGGACCTTGAGCTCCCCGAAGTGCTTCGAGACGTGCGCCGCCTCGATGACCGTCTGCGAGAGGCGCGGCGCCGCGGCGAGCTGGAGCTCCGGCACCTTCGGCCGCTGGAAGCCCTTCTCGGAGAGCAGCTTGCGCGCCCGGTCGATGCGGGCCTTCGACTTGGTGCGCCGCGCCTGCGGCCCGCGCCGGAGCCAGGCCACCTCCTGGGCGATCCACCGCTGGCGCTTGTGCTCGCCCACCTTCCCCTCCTCGAGCTTCACGAACTTCTGCTCGAGGTAGGCCTCGTAGTTGCCCGCGTAGCTGACGAGCCCGCCCGGCTGCTGCGGCGACACGTGCGGCTCGACCTCGATGATGCGGTCCACCAGGCCGTCGAGGAAGTAGCGGTCGTGCGTGACGAGCAGCAGCGCCGAGTCGCGGGCGTCGAGCTCCTCTTCCAGCCACTCCACCGTCTCGGCGTCGAGGTGGTTGGTGGGCTCGTCGAACATGAGCAGGTCCGCGCGCGTGAGGAGCGCCCGGGCGATGGCCACGCGCTTCTTCTGCCCGCCCGAGAGCTGCTCGATGGGCTGATCCCACGTGGCCGGGTCCACGCCCAGGCGGTCGAGCAGCTTGCGCGACTCGTGGGCCGTGTCCCAGCCGCCGAGGCGGTCGATGGTCTCCACCAGCACCGAGAGCCGCTCCAGCACCCGCTCGTCGTAGGTGTGCTCGAGCGAGGCCGACAGCCGCGCGTGCTCGTCGAGCGCGTCGCGCAGCGGCTGCTGCGCCACGGTCAGCTCGCTCGCCGGCGTCGCCCCGGGCGGGAAGACGGGCTCCTGCGCCAGGTGGCTCACGCGCATGCCGCGCTGCACCTGCATGGTGCCGGTGTCGGCCTTCACCTCGCCAGTCAGCACCTTCATCAGCGTCGACTTGCCGCAGCCGTTGACGCCCACCAGGCCGACGCGCTCGCCCTCCTCGATGACCAGCTCGAGGTTGGAGAACAGCGTGCGGCTGCCGAAGGACAGCGTGAGGTCGAAGGCGCGAAGCAGGGTCACCGCGCGGCCTGTACCTCACCGGGGGCCGTGGCGAGCTTCTTTCGCGCCCGACGGTTCGGGCGGGCCGCTACACTGGCCCGATGCCCCGCGCGCTCCTGCTGCTGCTCCTGACCTGCCTCGCCACGGCCGCCGCCGCGCAGTCGCCCGAGGTGAAGGCCGAGCGGCTGCGCCGCACCGCCGAGCGCGAGGCCCGCTCCGACTCGTCGCTCGGCTGCAAGGACCTCCTCGCCCAGACGCGCCTGGCCTGCCGCGAGGTCTTCACGCGCGGCCTCCAGGCGAGCTGCCAGAGCCTCACCACCGCGCTCAAGATGAGCGCGCAGCAGGCCAGCGGGAAGCTGTTCTCCACGGGTGACGCCGACAAGGACGCCCGCGCCGCCCACGCGAGCTGCCGCGTGCACCTGCGCTCCCTCGAGAAGGCGCGCAAGA
The DNA here is from genome assembly GCA_964449625.1 of uncultured Archangium sp. Lineage (GTDB taxonomy): Bacteria > Myxococcota > Myxococcia > Myxococcales > Myxococcaceae > Archangium_A. The sequence continues at coordinate 15,734 of CAYUZK010000057.1, read as the reverse complement.
AGAGCGAGGGCGCCCTCACCGACGCCGCGGGCGCCCCGGCCGAGTGCACGGCGCTCGCCGAGGTCCTCGACCGCGACTGCTTCGACGGCTTCGAGCAGCGCGGCGCCTTCAGCCCGGCCTGCGAGCAGGTGTTCAGCCTCGCGAACCACGGGCAGGCGTCGATGGCGAAGTTCCTGGGCGCGAAGCAGGCGGCCGAAGGCAAGCCAGCGCCAGACCCGGCCACCCGCTGCCAGGTGCCCCTGAGCGTCTACCGGCAGCTCACGAAACCCACCGCGCCGCCAGCCACGGGCCCGTAAACCACTGAAACCTTGTGCAGGTCGGAGGACTTGTCAGACCCCCGCGGCATGCTGTCGCGCATGGCACACGGCACTCGGAAGAACGGTACGGAGCGGTGGAGCGGCTGGCTGGGGCGCGCGCGGGTCTGCTTCCAGGTCGCGGGCACCATCGACGCGACGACGTCCACCCTGCAGGCGACGGCGAAGGAGCTCGAGCGCGCCGACGACGCGGCGGCCCACGAGGCGGCCCAGGCGCTCCGCCTCGCAGAAGAGGCCCTGCGGCGGGCCCGCGCGGCGGTGCAGGCGGCGCTGGCGGCGAAGCAGATGACGCCGGCCAACCGCGAGGTCGCCTATGGCCTCTGACATGGGGCTGCGATGACCCAGCTTCCCAGCCGCCGCGCTTCTGCTACAGCCCCGCGCCTGAACCGAGCGGGGGAGCTGGAGTCGCGCGGTCATGCAGGTGGAGACGCTGTTTCGAAGTGAGGCGGTGCAGGTCGGCGCCGCCGGCCCGCTCCTCGTCACGGCCTGGCGCGGCGGCAGCTCGCTGGCGGCCCTCGACGTGCTCGACCGGCACCAGGCCGGCCTCCTCGCGCGGCACCCGCGCATCAGCACCCTGAGCGTCATCACCGACGCGCCCGGCGCCCTCTTCCGCGTGGACGACGGGGTGCGCGCCCGCAGCGTCGAGCTGGGGAAGAAGTACGAGCCGCACGTCCTCGGCTCCGCCATCGTGGTGGCCAGCCGCGGCCTCGGCGCGGCCATGGCGCGCACCTTCCTCTCGGGCTTCTTCCTCCTCTCGCGGTCGGAGGCGCCGATGAAGACCTTCAGCGGCGTGCGCGAGGGGCTCACCTGGCTCCAGGCGCTCCCCGGCCAGTCGATGGACCTGAAGACCGAGCTGTCGGTGGTGGACCTCGAGCGCTTCCTCGCCTGAGCGTCAGCGCGGGAGCATCACCACGAGGTCCCGCGTGGCGTCGCCGTAGACGCGCAGGCTCGGCATGCGGCGGAAGTTGTGCAGCGTGCCGTCGCGCACGATGCCCACGTCGTTGCCGAGCGAGCCCCGGTCGTAGCCCCAGCCATGCTTCGTCTGGAACACCACCGCCCCCTCGGGGATGAGGCCGTTCGCCGCGGCCTCGTCGAAGGCGTCGCGCGAGAGCACGTGCGCCGTCGCCGTGCCGTAGGGGCTGCGAATGGTCTGCGGCGTCGACCCCGGCAGCGCCGCCGTCTCCCAGTGCCCGCTGGCCAGCATCTGCACCATCATGCCGCGCGGGTTGTTGCGGTCGTTGCCCGTCGCCTCGGGCAGCCCGGGCATGCCGGCCCGCCGCAGGTTGATGCGCGTCGTCGCCACGCAGGTGCTGTTCTTGCCGTTGACGAGGCGCACCGCGTTGATGGCGGCCAGCGAGGTGCGCGTGTCGCCGACGGGCAGGGGGCGGTCGAAGCCGTCGCGCGGCGCGACGCCCCGCCGGCCCGTGCGCTCCAGCGCGTCGGCAGCGGCCCGCGGCGCGGGCGAGGGGGAAGAGGCCGAGGGGCGAGCGGGGGCACCGTTCAGGCGTCGAGGCATCTGGCGAAGAAAGCAGGTGGCGCGCCGTGACGCCAGCCGCGCCGCGGCGCGCGAGGGCCTCCACGCTTCCTCTGCCCCGCGGCCTGCGAGAGGCCCGCCCGCGCTGAAGGTCGTGGTCCGCATCGATGGCTGGGAGAAGGTGCCCGTCGACGTGCGCGCGAAGCTGATGGGCATCGCGAAGGAGCTCACCGGGCGCCTCGACGCCGAGGTGAAGCGCCTCAACGACGACGCCGTGACGGCGCTGGTCAAGGAGGGCCTCACGGTGGTGAAGGTCGAGCCGGGCCCGTGGGAGCAGGCCGCCAAGCGCTCCTGGCCCACGCTGCGCGGCAAGTCGGTGCCCGAGGCGTTCTTCGATCGAGCGCTCGAGGCCCGCAAGAGCCCGCGGCGCGGTCCGGGAGGGGCCGCGCCGCGGGGGTTTCGTCACTCGGGGAGACGCCCCCCCGGCACGCCCGTTACGGCGCGGGCTGCGTCACCGTGCTGCTGTCGAGGCTGACCGCGGTCTGCGCGAGCAGCCGACCGTTGACGCTCGCGCCGGTGCCCACGGTGATGGCCGTCTGCGCCAGCACCACGCCCTCGAGGTGCGCCGTGGTGCCCAGGCTGACCGCGCCCGACACCTGCCAGAAGACGTTCTTCGCCAGCACCCCACCCGAGAGCGAGACGCGCACGCCGTTGCTGATGGTCAGGTTCTGCGCGACCTGGAAGATGAAGACGTCCGTCGCGCCGCCCGTGAGCTCGAGGTTCGTCGGAATCAGCAGGCCCGTGCCCCACGAGTAGACCCCGGCCGTGAGCGTCAAGCCGCCGATGTCGCCGGCGCCCAGCTCCGTCGCGCTGGCGGCCCGGCCCGCGGCGTCAGCGAAGGCCAGCTCCATGTCCGAGATGGCGGTGGTGAGGTTCGACGGCGTCGGCGGATCGAAGTCCGACGCGTACACCAGGCCCGTCACCTGCGGTGACGTCGTCGAGGCCGTGGGCGGCGCCGCGAGCGAGAAGCCGGTGATGAAGGTCGCCGCGGCCGGGCTGATGCCCAGGTTGCCGGTGACGGCCGAGGTGGGCACCGTCGAGATGGCCGTCTTCGCCAGGATGACGAAGTTACCGGCCGACGCGAGGTTCACCGGGAGCGCCGGGGCCAGGCCCGTGGTGAAGCTCCAGGTGACGTCGGCCGCGAGCGCCACGCCGGCGGCGCTCGTGGCGCCCCGGGTGATGGTCGCCGTGTAGCGCGTGCTCGTCGAGAGCGCGGCGTTCGGCCGGAACTGCGCCCGGTCGTTCGCGGAGCTGACGACGCCCGGCACCGCGAGGGCCGGCGTGCCCGTCGTGAGCGTGAAGGTGCTCGCCGTCAGCGTGCTCGCGTTCATCGGGAGCGTGAAGGTCGCGCTGGGCGCCACGGTGACCGAGACGCCCGTCATGTCGTTGCGCGGCACCGTCGTGCCGATCGCGGGGATGGTGCTGGCCGTGCCGCCGCCACCGCCGGTCGCCGTGCCGCCGCCACCGCCGGTCGCCGTGCCACCGCCGCCACCG
>CAYUZK010000057.1:0-12292 GCA_964449625.1 uncultured Archangium sp. | reverse complement strand
ACCGCCGGTCGCCGTGCCGCCGCCACCGCCGGTCGCCGTGCCACCGCCGCCACCGGTCGCCGTGCCACCGCCAGTTCCCGTGCCACCGCCCGTGCCGCCGTCAGCCCCGCCCGCGGGGCCGCAGCCGGTGGTGGTGAGCATGAGTGAAGCCGCCATCAAGGACAACAAGGTGTAATTCAGCGCGTGAGTCTTCAAGGTTCTTCTCCGATGAAGCATTGGAGCAAGCGGCCGCGGCGCGCCTCTCCGGACAGAGCGCGCGAGCAGGCCCTGAGGTGGGCCCTCGGATTCAGGGGGCGAAAATGAAGGAGGAGACGAGCGTCAACGGCAGCGCCACGAAGCAGCGCCGTCTGACCAGACCCTCATACCACACTTCAGGGCGCGCCGTGCGCGACCCCCCTCAACTGGTCAAGGCGCACTTGCTCGTCTGGGGGAATGTTCGTGCCCGACGAGCCCGTGAAGCCCAGCGTGAGCCGCTCGGCCAGGCGCGCTACGCAGCGGCGCGCGAGCGGCGTCTTCGGGTTCTCGCGCACGCACGCCTCGAGATACAGCAGGTCCAGGTCCCACAGGAGCGGCGAGCGCACCCGCTCCGCCGACACCGCCAGCACCCACAGGGCCTCGCCGCGGCGCGGGTGCTTCGGGCGCATCGAGAGGGCCTGGGTCGCGTAGGCCGCGGCGCGCAAGAGCGCCACGTCGGAGCCCTGCTTCGCCAGCTTCTCGGCGCGCGCCAGCAGCGCGTCGGAGCTCGCCCGGGCCACGTCGAACTTCTCGGCCTGCCAGGCCTTCACCTCGCGCTGCCAGACCTCGAGGGCCGTGCGCGTCACCGGCGGCAGATCCGCCCGCCGCAGCGCCTGCTCGAGGAGCCGGGCCGTCGCCGCCGCGTCACCCTTCACCCGCACGAGGATGGTGAGGCTGTCCTCCAGCGCGCGCGCGTAGTCGAGCTCCGCCTTCTCCGCCGAGAGCACCGGCGCCCAGGCCGCCAGCGCCTCGTCGAACTGCCGCGTCGCCGCCAGCACGCGCCCGCGCTCCAGCGGCGAGAGCGCCAGCTTCTGGAAGCGCTGCTCCGCGTCGCGGAAGTCGAAGGGCACCCGCTCCCGCGTGTGGCAGGCGAAGCACAGGCTGGCCATGGTGCGCACGCGGTGCCCGACGGTGTCGAGCTCGCCCGCCTCCACGTGCTGCCGCGTCTGCGCCGCGTAGCGCGAGAAGAGCGAGGCCACCGCCGCCTCGCCCGGCTCCTGCGCGGCCGAGGGCGCGTCGAAGACGTGGGGCACGGCCTCCAGCGTCGCCAGCTCTCTGGCGATGGCCTCGCGCTGCGCCGGCTTCGGCGGCGTCGAGGTGAGCCACACCAACGTGGTGAGGGCGTCGAAGGCCTCGTGCATCACCGTCTTCGTGGGCACGCCCGCGTCTGGCGCGGCGGCGAGGGCGGCGGAGAGCAGCGCGGCGGCGGTGAGCGACATGGGGCCTTCCTAGCCGAGAGGCGCAGGTTCGGCTCGCTCGCAGACGCCTCGCTCGCCGCCGACGTGCCCCGCGACCCCGGGGCCAGGGGCTCCAGGTGCACGCGACGTTGGGCTGCGTCGCGGCTGTCGGGACGACCGCCCCGCGGCCCAACACCCCCGCGCCGTCTCCGGCGAAGCCGCGCACCGAGCCCCCACGACCGTCGGCCAGGACGGTACGGTACGGCGGCTCGCGCACCGGCAGCCGAAGCGCCGCTCCGGCCTTTGCCCGGAGACAGGCGTTGGGCTGCGTCGCGGCTGTCGGGACGACCGCTCCGCAGCCCGCTGCCCCGCGCCGTCTCCAGCGAAGCCGCGCACCGAGCCGCCGGCCAGGACGGCACGGCGGCTCGCGCACCGACGGCGCGATCCCCACCGGAGCGCCCCGTCACGGCCGCTCGTGCGTCGCCCGGGAGGACCCGCTCCCGCCCGTCAGGGGAAGCAGGCGTCGGGCAGCGAGCGGCAGGTGCCCTGCACGCACGACGCCGAGCGGCACTCCGACGCCGAGGTGCAGCTCGCGCCCGCCTCGAGGAAGGGTCGGCACACCTTCGCGGGGCCCTCCGTCACGCAGCGGCCCGAGGCGCAGGCGCGCGCGCCGCAGTCTTCGCCCAGCAGCGCCGAGCGCACGCACTGCCCGCCCATGCACGTGCTGCGGTACGGGCAGCGGCGCGTGGCGTCGCAGAACTCACCCTCCTTCACGATGAGCGGCCCCACGCAGAAGCCCCCCTGGCAGCTCGCCCCCACCACGCAGGGCTGGCCCGTCATGCACGCCTCGCCCACCTGCCGCCGCGCGACGCAGGCGCCGTTGACGCAGGCCGACTCCGCCACGCAGGTGCCGCCGTCGCCGCACGCGCCGCCGGGCTCTGCCGCGGGCCGGCAGGTGCCGCAGAAGTCGAGGCCCAGCACGCACGCGGTGCCCGGCGCGCAGGTGAAGCTCTGCACGTCGAGGCCACAGGCCGCGCCCGCCGGCTGGGTGCCCACCCACAGCGCGCCGCAGGGGCCCATCAGGTCGGTGAGCTGCCGCTCGCAGGCCACCGTCGCCAGGTGGGCGCGGCACGCCTCGAGGCCCACGGGCGACACGGTGAGGAGCCCCGCGGCTTCGAGGTCCACGTAGCGCTGCTCGTAGCGCTCGTTGCAGCTCTCGAGGAACACCACGCGGCACTCGGCCTCGTCCGCGGCGACCATGCGCCCACAGCGCAGGTAGTAGGCGCAGAAGAAGTCGACGGTGGCCTCGCAGTAGTCCGCAGCCGTGGGCGGCGACGCGCCCGCGTCGACCCCGGCGTCCTCCGCGGCCAGGCCCCCATCGACGGGCGACGGGGCCGCGCAGGCGATGCAGGTCAACGTGAGGGCCAGCGCCAGTCGAGCCATGCGAGGCGCCCTACCCGGCCCGGGCCAGCAGCTCAAACGGCTTCGTGGGCCTGCGCTCACGACCCACCGGGCATCACCCACACGATGAGGCCATTCGTAAGAAGTCTCCCGGCCCACGTCCTGGGCCAGCTCGGGGGCTGCCTTCAGCGGCACCGCGGCGACGGCGAAGAGACCCCGGAAGACGGGCTCGACCTGCGCCTCGCACGCCAGCCCCGAGGACAGCTCGCGCGCTTCCCGGGACTGGCCGTGAGCGGCCGGACACCCGACCTGGCCAGCGGCACGGAGGGCCGTGTGGTGCGCGGGCGCTCCTGTGACTAATCAGTGAGTCGTGCCCCGCCTCCTCCTCGCCCTCTTGACGCTGCTCTCGCTGTGCGCGCTCGCGCAGGCACCGGCGCGCGGCCTCGACGGCGCTGGGTGGGGCGCGACCCCTGCGGTCGACGGCGGCGCGGCGCCCAGCGACGCGGGGCGCACCGACGCCGGGCGGACCGACGGAGGCCACCCAGCCGCGGGCGCTCCGCCGCGACCGAGAGCCCGCTGGGAGTGGGTGCACGGCGACGGCGGCTGGCTCCTCGACGGCGGCGTCAGCGACATCCTCACCGTGTCCGTCGGCGAGACGGCCGAGGTGCGCTTTCCTCACCCCATCATCCTCATGCAGTGCGACGAGGTGCTGCTGAGCCTCTCGGCCACGCAGGACACCTTGCTGCTCAAGGGCGAGCAGGCCGGCCACACGCAGTGCGGCTTCTGGTGGTTCAAGCAGGCCTGGCCCAACCGCATGATGGACGTCACCGTCTCCCCGCTCCTTCCCTGACGCCCTGGCGGCGGGCGTGCCGGAACTCCACAGGGCCGGGGCGCGGGTGTCGCGATCGACGGGCGCCGCGCGGCCACGCGCCGGGCTCGTGGCCCCGGGCATCGCCTTTGCTAAGCACGCGCCCATGCTCCTCTCCCTTCGCGCGGTCGCCGTGGCCTTGATGCTCCTCACGCCGGCGGTGGCCTGGCCGTGCTCCCTCGCCGAACGTCCGTCGGACCTCGAGTTCCTCCAGGGGCGCGCCATTGCCCCTGTCGGTGACGCCGGCGCCGACGCGACGCCGCCGGGGAAGGCGGGGCTGTCGAACCCGCGCGTCACCCTCGTCCGCGACGCCTGTGATGGCAGCGGCGCCGCGTGCCCGCAGCTCGACGCGCTGGAGGTGACGGTGGCCGCGAGCGACGACCAGACGCCGGCGGCGCGGCTGCGCTACGTGGCGTACTTCAGCGCGACCGCGCAGGAGGTGGCCGCCGCCTCGACGCCGGAGCTCCTCTTCGGCCCGAACCGCGACTCGGCGACGACGGTGAGCGCCTGGCTGGGCCTCGGCTCGGCGCGCGGCGAGCAGGGCTTCGGTCGCAAGACGCTCTGCTTCGCCCTCGCCGCGGTCGACGAGGCGGCCAACGTCGGCGAGCGCTCCGACGCGCTGTGCCTCGACACCACCGACACGACGGCCGCGACGACCACCCTGGTGCAGGGCACGCCCTGCGGCGGCGGCTGCGCCGGGTGCGCAGGCTCGGGCAGCGGCGCCGCGGTGGTGCTCGGCCTGGGCGCCCTCCTGCGGCGCCGACGGAGGGCCTGACGCGCCGGGGGCACCTCCCGCGGCGCCCCCCACCTCCACTACACTGGCCCCGTGTCGACCGAGTACAGGCCAGACCGGCGCGTCGACGCCATCCGCCGCCTGCAGCCGGTGACGAGGAACGAGGCCGCCGAGGCGAGCGACCTGCGGCGCGAACGCGCCATCGAGGCCGAGCGCGAGCGCCTCGCCGACGAGCTCCGCGCCGCCGGCAAGAAGAAGCGCACCTTCGCCGACCTCGTGAAGAAGCCCTGACGGGCGCCCTCGCGCCGAAAATCCCTCCTTTCGGGGAGACTCGGCGTATTGAGCTGACGCGAGCGCGCCATGCAGGACACCGCCATCAGCCGAAAGAGCGCCCCCGAGCCCATCCCCGGGTACCAGCTAATCAAGGAGGTGGGCCGCGGCGGCATGGGCGAGGTGCACCAGGCCACGCAGCTGTCCCTCGGGCGCACCGTGGCGGTGAAGCTGCTCAAGGCCGAGCTCTCGAAAGACCCCCAGTTCGTCGGGCGCTTCGAGAAGGAGGCCGCGGCCCTCGCGCAGCTGCGGCACCCGCACGTGGTGTCCATCGTCGACCGCGGGAACGCGAACGAGACCTACTACCTCGTGATGGAGTTCGTCGACGGCCCCTCGCTGCGCGAGAAGCTGCGCGACCCCGGCTTTGGCGTGCAGGAGGCCCTCGTGGCCCTGGTGCTCGTCACCCGCGCCATCGACTACGCGCACGGCCGTGGCGTGGTGCACCGCGACCTGAAGCCCGAGAACATCCTCTTCGACGAGCAGGCCGGCGGCATCCCCAAGGTGACGGACTTCGGGCTCGCGGGCCTCGACGACTCCTTCGGGCCGCAGCGCAACCTCACCCAGACGCACGTCGCCATGGGCACCGCGTCGTACATGGCGCCGGAGCAGGGCCTCGACGCCAAGTCGGCGGGCCCGCGCGCCGACCTCTACTCGCTGGGCGTGATGCTCTACGAGGCCCTCACCGGAGAGCTCCCTGTCGGCAGCTTCGCCCCGCCGTCGGTGAAGCGGCCCGGCGTCGACAAGCGCCTCGACGCCATCGTCGCCCGCTGCCTCAAGCCCGCCCCCGACGACCGCTACCCGTCGGCGGCGGCGCTCCTGACCGACCTCGAGAAGGTGGTGCAGATCTCAGGCTCCTTCGTCCGCCCCTCCGCCGAGACGCGAGGCCAGCGCGCGTGGCGGCGCGCCCGGGAGCTCGGGCGGCGCGTGGGCCGTACCCTCGCCGTGGCCCTCGTCGTCTTCGCCCTCGCCGTCGTGGGCGCCGTCTTCCTGCGGCAGAGCACGCAAGACGCGCAGCTCCCCTCGGGCCTCGAGCTGATGAGTGACTTCGGGGTGAAGGCGGCCCTCACCACGCCGGGCCGCTTCGACCGCGAGGCGCGCACCGTCACCCTGGGCGATGGGCCCGACTCCATCGGCGTCATGGCCCTGGGCCGCCAGCCGACGACCCAGGCCGGCGCCATCGACTTCGGCGCGCCCTCCCGCGCGGCGCGCACCGGCCGCGCGGTGCTCGACGCCGACCTCAAGGGCAGCGGGCTGCTCTTCTCGGCCGTGGTGGACACCGAGACGACGGAGCCCTCGGCGCTCGAGCCCCTGTGGGCCCTCTTCCGCGGCCGGCGGCCCGACGCGCGCTCGGCGCTCCTGCTGCTGGGCGACAACGGCCGCTACGTGGCGCTGGTGGTGTCGAGCGGCGGCACCGAGCCCACGCTGGAGTGGGCGCTGGGGCCCGACAAGCGCGGCCTGATGCAGGCGCCGCTACCGGTGAAGCGCCTGGGCCAGCGCCTCGCCCTGCGCATGGACCCCGAGACGGGCGAGCTCTTCGCGGTGTCGGGCGACGGGCGCGACGCGCGGGTGCTGGGCGACGGCCTGTGGGTGGGCCCCTACTGGCGGCAGCTCCTGGGCGAGTCGCCGCGCCCGGCCCTGGGCTGCCTCGAGGGCCGCTGCGTGTTCCGTGAGGTCCTCGTGCAGGGCCTGGAGCTGCCCGCGGGCCTCTCGCCGCCGCCCTTCCCCGAGGAGAACCTGCTGCCCGAGCCGGCGCCCGAGCCCGCGCCGCCGGTGAAGCCCGCGGTGGTCGCCCGGCCGAAGGTGAAGCCGCCCGCGACCTCGCTCACGAAGCCGACCGCGAAGTCGAAGGCGCCCGCGCCGAAGCCGACGATCAGGGCGAAGCAGCGGTAGGGCCGGCGCGGCCCACACGCCCGACGACACTCACCTCGCCAACGGGTCCTGCGCCCCGGGGTGCCCGCCCGACCTCGGGCGACACGTCGGGGGCGCTCGTGGAGGCGTGGCCAGTTTCTATCCAAGTCGAAACTGGCCAAGCGCCTGCTCACGTCGGCGGAGAACTACTGGACCTGGGACGACGCCGAGTTTCGACGAGCGTGGGTTCGCTCACCGCTCGACACCTACTCCAGGCGAGCCCCAGGGCCGGTCGTCCTGGGCGAGTTGCACAAGGACCGCCGGTGGAAGTCGCGGCTCAAAGGCCTCTTCGACGTCCACGGCGCTGGCGACGGTCTCATCATCACGGGGAGCGCGCGGCTCGACCTGTACCGCCGCGGCGGCGACAGGCTGCTTGGTCGCTACCTGCCGTACCGACTCCACCCCTTCAGTGTCGGTGAGCGCGCCACGCCCCCGGGTCCAGACGAGGTGCTCGAGGGAGGCCAGGCCCGATACCCCCTCGACGACCTGCTCCGCCTCGGTGGCTTCCCTGAGCCGCTCCTTGCCGGCAACGAGGCGAAGGCGCGGCGGTGGAGCCGATTGCGTCTCGAGCGTCTCCTCGCGGAGGACGTGCGAGACCTGCGGGCCGTCAGCGACCTGAGCGGGCTCCAGGTGCTGACCGAGCTCTTGCCCGAGCGGGTCGGTTCACTCCTCTCCCTCAACGCGCTGCGCGAGGACGTCGGGGTCTCGCACGCCACGGTCGCGGCGTGGGTCCAGGTCCTCGAGGCGCTGTACCACTGCTTCCTCCTGCGCCCGTGGACGCGCCGCGTCGCACGCGCCGTGCGCAGCGCCCCCAAGCTGTACCTGTTCGACCTCCTCCAACTGCCTGCGCAGCGCACCGGGGCCCGGCTGGAGAACGTCACCGCGCTCCAGCTCCTCAAGGCTTGCCACTTCTGGACCGACACGGCCGTCGGTGAGTTCGACCTGCGCTTCGTCCGCGACAAGGACGGGCGTGAGGTCGACTTCCTGGTGCTGCGCGACAAGCGCCCCTGGCTGCTCGTCGAGTGCAAGAGCGGCGAGCTCGAGCCCGATGAGAGCCTCTTGCGCTTCCGCTCGCAGCTGGGCGCCCCGCACGCGGTGCAGCTCGTCAGGAAGCCTGGCTACGCCCGGAGCTACCCAGCCCTCGGGGTTCGGGTCGTCGACTACGAGCGGTTCTTCGCTGGCTGGGTGTAGCCCGCCCGGCCCGGGCACATTCCCGACCACCCGCACCGTTTTGCACGAGGGCACTGGGCGCCGGCGCCGGGCCGCGCGATGAGCGCCCTCGCCGTGCGCGCCCTCGCCGCCCTCCTCTCCGTCTTCGCCTTCGGGTGCCCGCCGGCGCCGCCGTCACCTGACGCGGGCCTCGAGCCGCCGGACGCCGCCTGGCGCGCGTCGCTGTACCCGGAGCACTGGGCGCCGGGCTTCGCGGACGACGCCGGGCGCTTCCTCCACGACTTCTCGTACGCGGGCTACGCGGCGGGCCTCGCCGAGCCGCCGGCGCCGCCCCCCGCGGTGCGCCTCGAGCCCGGCCCGGGCGACATGACGGCCACCGTGCAGGCCGCCCTCGACGACGGCGGCGTGGTGCTGCTGGCAGCGGGCGACTGGCGCTTCGACGGCACCCTGGCCCTGCGCCGCTCGCACACGGTGCTGCGCGGCGAGGGGCCGGACCAGACGCGGCTCTTCTTCACGAAGTCCTTCGACCTCTCGGGGCGAGAGCACCTCCGCGTGGGCGAGGGCCCGGGCCTCGTCGGCGAGTGGCCGCTCCTCGAGGACGCCGCGCCGCGGGGCCTCACCGTGCGCGTGGCCGACGCCGGCGCGCTGGCCCCCGGCGACGACGTGGTGCTGGGGCAGGTCATCACGCCAGCCTTCGTCGCGGCCCACGGCATGACGGGCTTCTGGCGCGCCTTCAACGACACCTGGCAGCCCTTCCTCTGGCGGCGCGTGGTCGCCATCGAGGGCGAGTTGGTCACCCTCGACGCGCCGGTGCGCAACGCGCTGACGGTGCGCGACGCGGCCTCGCTGCGGAAGGTGACGGGCCTTCTGCGCGAGGTGGGCGTCGAGCACCTGGGCGTCACCAACGCGGTGGAGCCCGGCGCGGCGTGGGCGATGAATCAGGTAGGCCTCGTCACCTTCACCGGCGTCACCGACGGCTGGCTGCGCGACGTGCACAGCTTCTCGCGCGACGGCGGCGCGCACGTGCAGTCAGGCGGCGTGCGCGTGCACCAGTCGAGCCGCGTGACGGTGAGCGACACCCACGTCGGCCGCGCGCAGCACCGCGGCAGCGGGGGCAACGGCTACCTCTTCGAGGTGCGCCAGTCGTCCGACGTGCTCTTCCGCGACGACGTGGGCGAAGACGGCCGGCACAACTTCATCCAGAACTGGGGCTTCGGCACCACCGGCTGCGTGTGGCTGCGCGTCGAGAGCCGCGGCGGCCGCATGGAGGCTCCGGGCGGCGGCACCGCCGGCGGCGTCGGCTACTCCGAGTTCCACCACTCGCTGGCCACGGCCAACCTCATCGACTCGAGCCACTTCGACGACGGCTTCTCCATCGTCAACCGCCGCGCCGAGTCCACCGGAGCGGGGCACACGGGCACCGAGAACGTCTTCTGGAACGTGTCGGGCGCGGGGCTCCTGCGCTCGATGCAGTTCGGCCACGGCTACGTCTTCGGCACGCAGGGCCTCGCGGTGGCGCTCGACGAGGTCTTCATCGCCGAGGGCACCCTGCCGCTCGACCTCGCCGAGGGCCTCGACGCCGGGGCCACCCTCACGCCCCGCTCGCTCTACGTGGATCAACTCCGGCGCCGCCGGCACCCGTGAGGCCCCACCTTTGCGCACCTTGCCCGCCTCGCGGGTCTCTCCCCTGGACCTCCCCATGACGCTCCGACGCCTGCTCGCCCCTGCCCTCCTCGCCGTCTTCACCGCCTGCCCCGGGCCCGCGCCGGTCGCCGACCCCTGCGCGCCGAGCCCCTGCACCCTGGGCGACCGCACCGTGTGCACGGTGGTGGACAGCGCCGCGCGCTGCTCCTGCCGCGAGGGCTACGACGACGTGGCCGGCGCCTGCGTGCGGCCGGGGGCCTGCGCGGCGACCCCCTGCACGCGCGAGCACCGCGCCGTCTGCGTCGAGGTCGCTGGCACGGCGGAGTGCCGCTGCGACGTGGGCTACCGTGACGACGGCGCGGGCGCGTGCGTGGCGACGGCGAGCTGCACGCCCAACCCCTGCACCCAGCCCAACCGCACCGTCTGCGAGGAGGGCGGCGGCGCCGTCACCTGCGGCTGCGTGCCGGGCACGCGCGACGACGGCAGCGGCGGCTGCGTCAGCACCAACCCCTGCGCGGGCGACCCCTGCACCCAGCCCAACCGCACCGTCTGCGTTGCCTCGGGGGCCACGGCCATCTGCCAGTGCGAGTCGGGCTACCGCGACGACGGGAGCGGCGCCTGCGTGAAGACGACCTCGTGCACGCCCAACCCCTGCACCCAGGCCAACCGCGGCGTGTGCACCGAGGCCAACGGCGCGGTGACGTGCGGCTGCGACCCGGGCTACCGCCTCGACGCGGCGGGGCAGTGCGTGCCGCTGGTGGCCTGCACGCCCAACCCCTGCGCGCAGCCCAACCGCGGGGTGTGCAGCGACGTGGGCGGCACGGCCGTCTGCGCCTGCGACCCGGGCTACGAGGACCGCGGCGGGGCCTGCGTGCAGAGCGACCTGTGCAGCCCCAACCCCTGCACGCAGCCGAACCAGGGCGTGTGCGTGGCCGGGGCCGACGCGGGCGTCGCCTGCGAGTGCGACGTGGGCTACCAGCCGGGCAGCGCCGGGTGCGTGCTGATTCCCGCGCCGACGTGCGCGAACCAGCACACCACCGGCGACAGCTACGAGCCCGACGAGTGCCCGGCGCTGGCGAAGGACATCGTCGACGGCGTGCCGCAGGCGCACACCATCGACCCGGTGGGCGACGTGGACTGGGTGAAGTTCACCGTCGACGCGGGCGCGGTGGTGCGGGTGGAGGAGACGGGGCCGCTGGCCACCACCGTGGCGCTCTACGCGCCCGACGGCACCACGGCCATCGCGTCGAACGCCGCCGACCGCCTCGTCCGCAAGCTGCCGGCGGCGGGCACCCATTACTTCCAGGTGCGCGCGACGAGCAGCAGCGCCACCGGCGCGACGACGCTGCTGTACACGCACCTGGGCTACGACGACTACGGCGACACCAACGCCACGGCGACGCCAGTGGGGTTGGGCTCCCTCACCGGGCGCTTCGACTTCCCCGGCGACTGGGACGTGCTCGCCGTGCCGGTGCAGGCCGGCCGTGTGTACCGCTTCGAGGAGACGACGAGCGCCGACGTGTACGTGTACCTGGCGAGCGCGACGAGCACGCTGGTGGCCACGCGCGATGCGCCGGAGTCCATCCTCTTCAAGGCCGCGGCGACGGAGACGCTCTTCTTCGGCGTGCGCCTGTTCAGCTCCACCGCGCTGGGCACCTGGGCGGCGACGCTGACGGACCTGGGCACCGACGACCAGGCCGACGGCCGTACCGGCGCCAACACCCTCGCGCCGGCCGCCACGCCGGGCACGTCACTCACCGGCGCCTTCGAGTACCCGATGGACTGGGACTGCCTCGCCGTGCCCGTCACCGCCGGCCGCGTCTACCGCTTCGAGGAGACGACGAGCTTCGACGTCTACACCAACGTCCTCACGCCCACGGGCACCCTCTTCGCCACCAATGACGCCGAGAGCGCGCTCTTCAAGGCCGCCACCACCGAGACGCTCACCTTCTGCATCCGCCCGTTCAGCAACAGCCTGACTGGCGCGTGGGGCATGCGCGTCACGGACCTGGGCACCGACGACCAGGCCGACGGCCGCACCGGCGCCAACACCCTCGCGCCGGCCGCCGCGCCGGGCGCGTCACTCACCGGCGCCTTCGAGTACCCGATGGACTGGGACTGCCTCGCCGTGCCCGTCGCCGCTGGCCGCGTCTACCGCTTCGAGGAGACGACGAGCGTCGACGTCTACACCAACGTCCTCACGCCCACGGGCACGCTGTCGGCCGTGAGCGACGCCGAGGGCGTCACCTTCCGCGCGGCCACGAGCGAGACGCTCACCTTCTGCATTCGCCCGTTCAGCAACACCCTGACCGGCGCCTGGGCGATGCGCGTCACGGACCTGGGCACCGACGACCACGGCGACACGCGGGCCGAGGCCACGCCCCTCACCGTCGGCGCGGCGGCCGTCGACGGCGTCATCCAGTTCCCCGACGACGCCGACGTCTTCAGCTTCGACGCCACGGCCGGCTCCCTCGCCTTCCAGGTCATCACCACCGGCGTGGCCACCTCGGTGCAGGTGCAGACCTCGACGGGCAGCCAGGTGGCCGCTGACTCGGGGCCGGGCACCCTCACCTTCAGCGTGCCTTCGGCGGGCACGTACTTCGTGCGCGTCACCGGGAGGAGCGGCGCGCTGGGCAGCTACACGGTGCGCGTGTCGAACTGACGCGCGCCGCAGGGCCTGGCCGCGCAGGCCCGCGCACCCTCAGGCTGAGGCGGGCGCGGGGAACCACTGCTTCGTACGGTTGGCGAAGGCGACGAGCGAGAGCATCACTGGCACCTCGATGAGCACCCCCACCACGGTCGCGAGCGCGGCGGTCGACGTGAGGC
>CAYUZK010000056.1:21451-29174 GCA_964449625.1 uncultured Archangium sp. | reverse complement strand
GCACGACGGCATCCGCCAGATGTTCCACGTCATCGAGCACGCGCGCATGGCCATCGGCCTCAAGTCCATGGCGACGCTGTCCACGGCGTACTTGAACGCGCTGGCCTACGCGAAGGAGCGCAAGCAGGGCGCCGACCTCCTCTCGGCCCGCGACAAGAACGCGCCCCGGGTGCCGGTCATCAAGCACCCCGACGTGCGGCGCATGCTCATGCTGCAGAAGTCCCACGCCGAGGGCATGCGGGCGCTGGTGCTCTTCAACGCCTCGCTGCAGGACCAGGTGGAGCTCCAGGGCGGCCACACCGCCGCCGCCGCTGCCGAGCTGACGGCCCTCAACGACCTGCTGCTGCCGCTGGTGAAGGGCTACTGCAGCGAGAAGGTGTACGACCTGCTCAACCTGTCGCTGCAGACCTTCGGCGGCTCGGGCTACCTGTCGGACTACCCCGTGGAGCAGTACATCCGCGACCAGAAGATCGACACGCTCTACGAGGGCACGACGCACATCCAGGCGCTCGACCTGCTCCTGCGCAAGGTGGCGAAGGACGGCGGCGCGACGCTGCAGGCGCTCATGGGCCGCATCCAGGCGACGCTCGATGGGAACGAGGGCGGCGACGCGCTCGCGGCCGAGCGGGCGCTGCTGGGCAAGGCGCTGGGGCACCTCCAGGCGGCCTTCGGCGCGATGCTCGAGAAGCTCGGCGAGTCGCTCTACCACGTGGGCCTGCAGGGCAACCGCATGCTCTTCGCGCTGGCGGAGGTCGTCATCGGCTGGCTGCTGATCCGCCACGCGGCGCTCGCGCAGGCGAAGCTGGCCGGCGCCACGGGCCCCGACAAGGCCTTCTACGAGGGCAAGGTGGCCTCGGCGCGCTTCTTCGCGCACGAGGTGTTCCCCGGCATCGCGCTGGCGCTCAAGCACGTGCAGAACAGCTCGCTGCAGGTGATGGAGCTCTCAGACGAGGCGTTCTGAGGCGGGGTCAGGTGGGCGCCGCGTGAGCCTGCCGTCTCGCCCTGTGCGGCACCGCACCCGCGCCGGGCGCCTGGCGGCCCTCGACGCGTGGCTCTGCGCTGAGGCGCGCGCGCTGCTCGATGGGCGGGGCGCCGTGCTCGACGTGGGCTACGGCCTGGAGCCCACGACGACGCTGGAGCTCGCTCGCGCCGTGCGCGCCGTCACGCCGGGGCTGCGGGTGGTGGGCCTCGAGCGAGCGCCGCTCGAGGCCGCGGGCGACGAGCTGGAGCTGCACACGGGCGACTTCAGCACCTGCGCCACGCTCGCGCCGCTGGCCGTGGTGCGCGCGATGAACGTGCTGCGCGGGTACCGCGAGGCTGAGGTGCCTGCGCTCCACGCCGCGCTCGGCGCCGGCCTCGTCGAGGGAGGCCTGGTGCTCGAGGGGAGCTGCGAAACCGACGGCGCCGTCACCGTGGTGCACCTCCTTCGGCGGCGCGGCGCGGGGCTCGTGCGCGAGGCGCTGCTGTTCCACACGGACGGCACGCGCGGCTTCTCGCCGTGGCTGTTCCGCGACTGGCTGCCCCGCGACCTCCGGCGCCGCGCGCACCCCGGCACGCCCGTGCACGCGCTGCTCGAGGCCTGGGCCGCGCGCGCCGTCGGCGACGAGCCCCGCGCGCGCTTCCTCGCCGCGCTCGACGGCGTGCCGGACCTCGAGGCCACCGACTGGGAGCGCACCCACGGCTACGCGCGCTGGGTGCCACGCGGCGGCGTGCCCCTCGTCGTGGCACCGGCTTCCTGAGCCGTCGCGCACGGCTTTCGCGCCCGGTCCGTCGACTGCACTTCCTGCGGGCGGAGAGCGCCTGCGTTCGCGGGGCTGCGTCGCGGATCACCCCTTGCACTCGGGAGGCGGCGGAGGACACACCCGATGAAATTCGACGACCTGGTGAAGGCGGCGATCGAGCGCGGGGCCTCGGACATCTTGCTGGTGGCCGGCGCGCCGCCGACCATTCGCGCCGACGGTGACATCACGCCGGTGGGCGACGCGGTGCTGAGCCGCGACATCGTCCGCAAGCTGGTGGCGCAGGTCGTCGGGCCGAAGCGGCTCGAGGCCCTCGACGCGTCGAAGCGCCTCGACTTCGCCTTCGAGTACCTGGGCCGCCGCTTCCGAGCCAGCGCCTTCACCGCCCGAGGCGCCGTGGGCCTCAACCTCCGGCTGTTGCCTGACCACATCCCCACGCCTGAGCAGCTCGGGCTGCCGCCGCTCCTCTCGCAGTTGATGACGCGCGCCCAGGGGCTGGTGCTCCTCACGGGCGCGACGGGGCAGGGCAAGACGACGACGCAGGCCTCGCTCATCGACCTCATCAACCGCACCACGACGCGCCACATCGTCACCCTGGAGGACCCCATCGAGTACGTGCACGAGCCGGTGAAGTCGGTGCTCGACCAGCGAGAGCTGGGCCAGGACTTCCTCGAGTTCCACGACGCGCTGCGGGGCGTCGTGCGGCAGCGCCCCGACGTGGTGCTGGTGGGCGAGATGCGCGACCAGGACACCATGCAGGCGACGCTGACGGTGGCCGAGACGGGGCACCTCGTGCTGTCCACGCTGCACACCGGCGACGCGGTGCAGGCCATCCCCCGGCTGGTCGAGAGCTTCCCGCCGTCGCAGCAGGGCCTCATCCGCAACCAGCTCGCCAACGTGCTCTCGGCCGTCGTCAACCAGCGGCTCGTGAAGGGCCTCAACGGCAGGCTGCAGCTCGCGGTGGAGGTGCTGGTCAACACCCCCGCGGTGGCGAACATCATCCGCGAGGGGCACACCGAGCAGCTCTACGGCCTCATGGAGATCGACGGAAAGAGCGGCAACCACACCATGAACGCGGCGCTGCAGGAGTTGGTGACGCGGAAGAAGGTGGCGCCGCGCGCCATCGAGCCCTTCCTCGTCTCGCGCGAGAGCCGCCGCGACGGCCCGAAGGTCAAGCGCCGCTGACGCCTCGGCGGTCGTGAGGCTGTCCCCGGACCGAGCCCGCCGTGCGTCGAGCGGGTGTGACGATGCGCGGCGACGCGAGGCGGCGTGTCCCGCGCCGTGGAGGACCTCTTCACAGCGCGCTCAGCGCAGGCGCGGGGGCGACGCGCCCTCGGTCGCCTCGAGCCACTCGCGGAAGCACGTCGCCCACTGACCGGTGGCCCGCGCGTGCTGCGTGTAGCGGCGCGTGACCTCGGCCGGCGCGCGGCGCTGGAGCTCGGCGCACTCGCGCAGCGCCGCGAGCTCGTGCTGCTCCCGGCAGGTCTTCGTCGCGAGGGCCAGGAGCCGCTGCAGCTCGGCGTCGAAGGCCGCGGCGGGGAAGCCGCTGACGCCCGGCTCCTCGACGCGGAAGGCGAAGGAGTTGGAGCGCTCTGCGCAGGCGACGACGAGGAAGCCCTCGACGCGCTGGCCGCCCACGTCCAGGTCGAAGGTGCGCAGCTCGCTTCGGTCGCTGGACCTCGACGGCTCGGAGCAGCCGGCGCGCAGCGTCGCCTCGAGGCCCGCGGGCAAGGCCGGGAGCGCCTCGGGGGGCGGGCTCGTACAGCGCCATCGCGGTGGGCCCCAGCGGCCCTTGTCGGAAGACGGCGGCGCAGCGGGGCCGCCGAGCTCCTCGGCCACCTTCGCGTGGAGCCAGGCGGCGGCGGGCGTCGCGGCGAGCGAGCGCGCGCGCTGGAGGTGGTGGGCCTGCCCCTCGTCGCGGAGCCGCTGCACGTCACTCCGCGCGTGGGCGAGCGCGAGGTAGGGGCTCGCCCGCTGGGCGGCGAGGCCCTTGCGGCCCTGCGTCGCCGCGGCCTCGATGTCGGGCCAGGCGTGTCGGCGGAGCGTCTCGAGCGTCGAGAGCGCCTCCGTCAGCGCGGGCCCGCGCGGGAAGTCGAGCAGCCGCGTCAGCACCGCGGCGACCTGGCGGGCGCGCGCGTCGAGCGGCTGCGTGGAGACGTCGTCGAGGCAGCGGCGAGCGAGCGCGTCGGCGTCGCCCGCGGAGAGCGTGTCGCAGGTGAGGCGAACGCACGCGCTGCCGGTGGCGCACGGTCTGGCGTCGCCCCCAGGGCCGTCGAGCGAGCGCAGCGCTTCGGCGGTGACGTCGTCGGCCGGGCGCAGCGGCGCGAGCTCGCCGCTCGACCAGCGTGTGGCGTCGCGGTCGAGCGCACTGAGGTGCCTGAGCGCGTCGCGGTCCGCGTCGCTGGCGCGTGCTCCGAGCACCGCCGCCTCCCGGTCCGCAGCGCGTTGGGCGTCGTCGAGGGCGGCGAGGTGCGTGGCGGCCTCCCGGTCCGCGGTGCGCTGGGCGTCGTCGAGGTGGGCGAGGTGCGCGCCCGCCTCGCGGTCCGCGCGCTGGCGCTCGGCCTCGTGCGCGCGGAGGAGCGCGGGCGCCTCCCGGTCGGCCTCACCGCGCTGGCGCTCGAAGGTCTCGAGGGCTGTCGTGTCGGTGCCGGGCTGGTGGGCGGCGCGGGCGTCGCGTCGCTCGGCGGCTCCGGCGTGCCGTTCGCGCTCCAGCCGGACGCGGGCCTCGACGAGGTACGGCCTCAGCACAGGCGCGTCGTCGCCCAGCGCGTCGGCGAGCATCGCGTCGAGGTCATCGGCCCGGTAGGTGGCGACGAGGGCGTCGAGCTCTCGCTGCAGCGCCTCGAGGCCGCGCGCCTCGCGGAGCTGGGGCAGCGCGGCGATGACCTGCTTCGCGCAGGCGCGGCGCTCGCGGTTGAGGCGCGAGGCCTCGGCCAGCAGTCGGTCGCCCGGCGCGTCGGTCAGCAGCGCGTCGAGCTGCCGGCGCGTCGCCGCGTCGAATGCCGTGAAGCTCGAGCAGTCCGCGCCGGGCCGCGAGCTCGGCGCGTGCTGACACGAGGCGCCACCCAGCGCGAGCGCCACCGCGAGGACGGTCGGCGCGAGGTGACGGCTCGTTGGTGGGCGCGGATCCACGGTCGCGACCAGACACCGGGGGCGCCGCTTCGTCTATTTCGCGTCGAGCGACGCGCCCCGCCTCGACCGCTGTGAAGTGTCGCCCAGGCCCCCGAAAGGTGATGAAGTCCCGCGCTCGATGAAGGTCGGCGATTGCCCTTCTTGCCGTGCTCCCGTGGAGTTTCGCCCCGGCGCCGGCAAGGTAAAGGTGTGCGAGTACTGCCAGACGGTCGTCCTGCGCGGCGGTGCGAAGCTGGAGTCCCTCGGCAAGGTCGCGGAGCTGGTGGACACCGAGTCACCCCTCAAGGTGGGCCTGGGCGGGCGCGTCAACGGCGTGCCCTTCACGGTGCAGGGCCGCATCCAGAAGTCGAACCGCACCGGCACGTGGGACGAGTGGTACCTGGCCTTCGACGACGGCCGCGAGGGCTGGCTCGCCGAGTCCGAGGGCGAGTGGAAGCTCCTCTTCCCCATCGAGGGCGCGCAGCCGCCGGCGGCCGACACGCTCGCGCCGCTCGGGCACTTCACGCTGCGAGACAAGACCTTCGTCGTGGAGGAGCGCGGCCACGCTGAGACCGTCGCCGCCGAGGGGCAGCTCCCCGACTTCAACCGGCAGCACGACTACGTCGACGCCACGGGCCCCAAGGGCGTCTTCGCGACGCTCGACACCGCCGACGACACCACCGAGGCCTTCGTCGGCACCTTCACCACGCTCAAGGCCCTCGGCTTCGACCCCTCGGAGCTCGAGCCCACGCCGAAGCGCGAGGCCCTCACCGCCGCGCGCTGCACCAACTGCAACGGCGCCCTCGACCTCAAGGCGCCCGACGCCACGAAGCGCGTGGCCTGCCCGTACTGCGGCGCGCTGCTCGAGGTGCAGCACGGCACGCTGTCCTTCCTCCAGCTCCTCGAGAAGCCGCCGTTCGACCCCGTCATCCCCCTCGGCGCGAAGGGCCGGCTGCACGAGCCCACCGACGACAAGCCCACCGGCGCCGCGCCGGAGTGGACGTGCCTGGCCTTCCTCATCCGCTCCACGACGGTGGAGGGCACGCGCTTCCCCTGGGAGGAGTACCTCCTGTGGAACCACGCGCTCGGCTTCCGCTGGCTGATGCACAGCAACGGGCACTGGACGTGGCTCAAGCCCATCGCGGCGGGTGAGGTGGGCATCAGCTTCCGCCAGGCGCGCTACGGCGGGCAGAGCTACCGCGGCTACCAGACGGTCTTCGCCACCACCGACTACGTCGCCGGCGAGTGCTACTGGACGGTGTCCGTCGGGGAGCTGGCGCAGGCCTCGGAGTTCATCGAGCCGCCGCGCTCCATCAACCTGGACCTCACCGAGACGGAGGCCACCTTCACGCTCGGCGCGATGGTGCCCGGCGAGGTCATCGAGAAGGCCTTCTCGCTCAAGACGAAGCTGGCCCCGCCGACGGGCATCGCCCCCGCGCAGGAGAACCCCTGGGCGAAGAAGGCCAGCGAGGCGTGGATGTGGTCGGGCCTGTGGGCCGGGCTCCTCGTGGTGCTGATGATGGCCTTCGCCATCACTGGCTCGACCGAGACCTACCTCGACCAGACGTTCTCCATCGCGCCGGGCGCGGCCCCGGGCAGCCCCGACAGCCAGCGCTTCAGCGAGCCCTTCGAGGTGAAGGCCAACGTGCCCCTCGAGCTGACCCTCGAGGCCAACAACCTGGTCAACAACTGGCTGGGCGTCTCGCTGGACCTGGTCAACGAGAAGACCAACGAGGTCATCTCGGTGTACGGCGAGACGAGCTACTACGCCGGCATGACCGACGGCGAGAGCTGGAGCGAGGGCAGCCGCAGCGACTCCAAGACGACGGCCGAGGTGGACAAGGGCACCTACGTGCTGCGCGTGACGCCGGGCTTCGAGCCGGGCCGCGGCACCGACTTCCGGGTGAAGGTGCAGGCCGACGACGGGCCGGGGGCCTGCTGCCCCATCTTCATCTTCATCCTGCTGCTGCTGGGGCCCATCTACTACTCGCTGCGCAGCAACGGCTTCGAGACGGCGAAGTGGAACGACGCGGTGTTCCAGTCAGCGCCGGGCGTCAGCTCGTTCCCCTACGCGAAGGACGACGAATGACCGACGGGAGGCGCACATGAAGTACGTGGGAGGGGTGCTGGTGCTGCTCTACGGGCTCTTGCACGTGATGCGGCTCGACCGCATGCCGCAGGAAGAGCGCGGCGAGCTCCCGGCCTCGGTGCGCATGGCGCCCGGCGGCATCTTGATGTGGCACAGCGGCTTCATGGGAGGCAAGTGATGAACCTGGACGCACTCATGCGCGGCGCGGTGGCCTCGCTCCTGTTTTCTTTCATTGGCATGCTGGTGTTCATCGCGGGCTTCTTCGTGGTGAGGAAGCTGTTGCCCTTCGACGTGCACAAGGAGCTCGAGGTCGACCAGAACACCGCCGTCGGCGTGGTGGTGGCGAGCTTCATCCTCGGGCTGGCCTTCATCGTGGGCATGTCCATCCACGGCTGAGGCGGGCCAGGTGGCTCAGCGCGTGCCGACGGGCACGGCCTGGATGACGCGCTGGGGCGGCGGGGGCAGGGTCGCGGCCCACGCGGCCGTCCGCGCGAAGAGCTGAAGCACCGCCGGCAGGGCTCCGGCGAGGTCCACGTCGACTGAGGCCTGCGCGCCGCAGCCTCCGGAGCAGGGCGGGGCCGGAGGCGGCAGCGGCGGCGACGTGCCCACGGCGACCTTCGACTCGGTGGTGACGGCAACGGCGTCGAGGCGCGCCGCGTAGGGTTGCTCCCACTCCGCGGAGTGGCTGGCGCGGAGCTGAGTGTCTGCGGGCTGCGTCCACGCGACGTCGGCCTCAAAGCTGGCCCACTCCGTCGGCGCGGAGACGGCCACCTCGGCGGAGACG
>CAYUZK010000056.1:20072-21351 GCA_964449625.1 uncultured Archangium sp. | reverse complement strand
ACATGGTGCCGCCCCACATGGTGCCAGCCGCACCGGACGCGGAGACGTCAGCGCCGGAGACGACGGTGCTCGTCGACGAGCTCGTGGTGCTCCCGTCGAGCGTTGCGCCGACACCCGACACGACGGCGCCTTCCGCGTGCGCTGCGGCGTAACCCTCGGCGCCGGCGGTGACCGCGGCCTCGCCGCTCGCGGTGGCCACGAGCTCGACCAGCACCTCGCCTAAGCGCCGCGCCTCCCATGCCGCGTAGTGCTCGAGGCGGACGACCTCGGCCTGCGCCACGAGCTCCGCGGAGACCTGCACCTGCTGCCGGGCGGCCCACGCGGCGTAGTGGGCCTCGCGTCGCGCCTCGGCCTCCAGCTTCGCCGCCGCGCGCCGGGCCGCGAGCTCGGGGCCGCCGCGCCGCTCGAGCTCCGCGAGCCAGGCCCGCTCGCCGATGGACGGCACCAGCGCGCCCTGCTCGACGGTGAAGACCGCGCCCTCGCAGCTGCCGCCTGCGGGGGCCTCGAGGCCGGTGAGGGTGATGTCGATGGGGCGCTCGTTGGACAGAGCGAAGCGCGCGTCGGGGTCGAGGTTCTCGAAGCGCGCCTCGAGCACGAGCTCGCCGTCGTGGTCGGTGCGCCAGGCGCGCGGCTCGAAGGTGGCGCCGTTGGCGTGGAGCAGCGCCGTGCCCCGGAGCGTCACCTGCGAGGCCACCGTGACGCGCACGTACTCACCCCAGCGGGCCTGCAGCGGCGTCTTGCGGAAGCCCATGGGGCCGCACACCACCGGGGCGGCGACCTGCTGGCTGTAGCTCCGGCTCGTCGACAACCGCGCGTCCGGAAAGGACAGACAGCCGAAGGACGCGAAGGCGGCGAGGGCGGGGAAGAGCAGCCGGAGCATGGGGCCCCGTACGGAGCGCGAGGCCCGAAAATTCACCCCGGGTGGATCAGTGGCTGGTGTTCCCGAGGAGGAAGTCCTTGAGGGGGAACTCGACCTCCGGGAAGGACACCGGGCGGATGCTGTCGGCCTGGGTGAGGAAGAAGTGCTCCGTCCACTGGCCGTTCTTCGGCTGGCGGAAGACCTCGAGCTGCCCCGTCTCGACGTGCACGATCCAGTACTCCGGTGAGCCGCCCTCGGCGTAGAGCGGGGCCTTCACCTTCTGGTCGATGCGCAGCGACGTCTTCGCCACCTCCACGAGGAGCAGCGCCCGCTTCGGGTGTGGCGCCGGGACCTTCGCCTTCGGCACCAGCGCGAAGTCCGGCTGGGGCATCGAGTCCTCCGAGGCCTCGAGGGGCAGGT
>CAYUZK010000056.1:0-19972 GCA_964449625.1 uncultured Archangium sp. | reverse complement strand
GGGCAGCCGGGGAAGTACAGGAGCTGGACCTTCACGCGGGGCCAGCGAGCTCGTCGCGCGTGAAGCGCTCGAGCATGCCTTGCAGCGTGTCTCGCGCCGTGCGGAAGCGCGTCAGCAGCTCGTCGCGCGTCAGCGCCGGGTCCTTGCTCGCCGGGTCGGGGATGGGCCAGTGCAGCCGCCGCGCCTTGCCCAGGAACACCGGGCAGACCTCCTCGGCGCAGAGCGTGATGACCGTGTCCACCGTCGCCGGGTCGATGGTCTGCACCGACTTCGAGTGGTGCGCGGCGAGGTCCACGCCGAGCTCCTGCATCACCTCGATGGCGAAGGGGTTGACGGTCGACGGCTCGCTCCCGGCGCTCTGCACGCGCACGCGCTCGCCAAAGAGCCGGCGCGCGAGGCCCTCGGCCATCTGGCTGCGGGCCGAGTTGGCGACACAGAGGAACAAGATGCTCCTGGGGGGCTGGCTCACGGGGTCACTCCCTCAGGAAAGAGGCGCTGCTTGCCCCAGCGGGCGACGTTGAAGAGGAAGATACGCCCCGGCACCGTGGCACGTCACGCTGGGCTTGGCGTTCGTCATGCGACGGGTCTCCCGTGCTGGCAGCCTGTACCACGCGCGCCGCTACCGCTGAGAACCGCGGCGCCCTCTGCTACGAAGGCGACTTCTCCCTGCCAGAAAGAAGCCCATGGCCAGCAAGCCTACGAAGAAGCAGACGGCGAAGAAGACGAAGGGCGGCCTCCCCGGCACCTACCGGGACTTCGTCGGCAAGTTCCCGGAGCTGGGCCGGGCTCACGAGCTGGTGGCGCGCGCCGCCGACAAGGCCGGGCCGCTCGACGCGAAGACGCTGGCCCTCATCAAGATCGGCGTGTGCCTCGGCGCGGGCCTCGAGTCGGCGCTCCGCAGCCACGTGCGCCGCGCGATGCAGCACGGCGCCACCACGGCCGAGGTCGAGCAGGCCATCCTCCTGGGCATGAACACCGTCGGCTTCCCCCGCACCGTCGCGGCCTGGAGCTGGGCGCAGGAGCAGTTCCGCCGCGGCGTCGACTGACCCGCCGCCTCACGCCCACAGGGCGCGCCAGAGCAGCCCCAGCGTCGTCACGTAGCCCTGCGCCGACGAGACGATGCGGCCCTGCGCGTCGAGCACGAAGAGGGTGGGGAAGGCCTCGATGCGCATCACCTCGGCGAAGTCGTCCCGCGCGAGGAGCACCGGGTAGTCCACCCCCTGGGCCTGTATGTACCCGCGCACCTGGCTCACGTCCTGGAACGCGGTCGCCACCGACACCACGTTCACCCGCTCGCCCAGCCAGCGGTGCGCTCGGCCGACGTTGTCCGACTCGGCCTTGCAGACACCGCACCACGGCGCCCACACGGCCAGCAGCGTGGGCTTGCCGGCCAGCGACGCGAGCGAGACCTCCTGCTGCTCGAGCGTGCTGAAGACGTAGGCCGGCGCGGCGCCGCGGGGGTGATGGCGGGCCTGCCACGCGCCCACGGCCGTCACGAGGAGCAGCACCACGCCGAGCTCCACCGTCCAGCGGACCCATCGCTTCTCCCGGTACAGCGTGCGCGCGCGCTCGAGCATGGTGGGCATACGTAGCAGCCTGGGAGCCCCGCGCGCCGGGCCGCGGTTCGGAGGGCCTGCTCGAGCGGAGGTTGACTTCGCGCCCGCACCGCGCGACGCGGGAGCTCCCGCATCACCGAGGAGGCCCGCATGCTGACCGCCGCCTGTCTCTCGCTGTCCCTGGCTGCTGCGCCGCCGATGACGCAGGTGATGGACGCGCTGGGCACGCTCCAGCCCTTCGTCGCCAGCCCGGCCGCCTTCCGCGCCCCGGAGCACCAGAAGGCCATCTCCGGCGCCCTCGCCGCGCTGGTGCGCCTCGAGCACCCCTTCGTGCACCTCCAGCGGACCTCGTCTGAGAACGTCGCGCTGCTCTTCGGCCGCGAGGCCGTGGCCGCCCAGCGTGACTTCGCCGCCGGGCGCACGGAGGCGGCGCGCTACCGCAGCCAGACGCTCTCGCACCTGTGCATCGGCTGCCACGCGCGGGAGCCGACGAAGGACTTCGCCGACGCCGAGAAGGTGGTGGCGAGCCTCAAGCTCCCGCCGCTGCAGCAGGCGCAGTTCTACGCCACCACCCGGCAGCTCGATCGCGCCCTCGAGCTGTGGAAGACGGAGCTCGCCCGCCCGGTCACGCTGGAGACGGAGCTGACCGAGCAGCTCGACGCGCTGCGCCTCGCGCTGCGCGTGCTGGTGCCGATGAAGGACGAGCCGCGGCAGGTGCGCGCGCTCCTCGCGCCGCAGCTCCGCCGCAAGGACCTGCCCGACTTCGTGCGCGCCGAGCTCGCCGCCTGGGAAAAGGACGCGAAGGCCTGGGAGGCGGAGCGCTTCGTGATGGGCGGCAGGAGCGTCCCGCAGCTGTTGGCGAAGGCGAAGGCCCTGGTGGCCTCGTCAGGGGCCGAGAACCACGCCGCCCCGCAGTCGATGGCCTTCGTCAAGCTGCTCCGCGCGGCGAGCTACCTCGACGAGGTGCTGCGCCGCGAGCCTGCGGGCGCGTCTCGTGGCGAGGTGCTGTACCTGCTGGGCGTGGCGCACGCCTCCGTGGTGGACCTGCCGCTGTGGGAGCTGGAGTGGATGTACTTCGAGGCGTGCATCCGCGAGGCGCCGCACACGCCCCGCGCGGCGACCTGCGGCGCGCGCCTCAAGTCGCGCACCTACTTCACCTGGTCGAAGGCCCGCGACGTGCCCGCGGAGACCTGGGCCGCCCTGGGAGACCTCATGGCGCTGACGCTGCCCGCAGCGAAGCCGTGAGTTTCAGCCCGGAGAATATGCCGATTTTACATTTCGACCTCGGGTCCACCGGGTCTCGTGCCTGACAATGGGAGGACCCCCACCGCAGGAGCCCTCATGATCTCCAAGACCTCGAAGAAGCTCGCCTCCCTCCTCGGCGCCAAGGCGGCCGCGAAGAAGCTCCCCGCCAGGCCCGCCAAGGCTGAGAGCTCGGCGCGCGCCAGGTTCCCCCGTGACGAGATGTCGACCGGGCGAGCGAGCGCCCACCGCAAGGCGGCGCGCAAGGTCGTCGGCGGTGCGGCGCTCCCTCAGCCGGCCAAGGACTACCTGGCCGTCTTCGACGCGAAGATCGCCCAGCTCGAGCGCGCGGTCGCGGCCGGCAGACCCGGCGCCCGCGAGGAGCTGGCGGCGGTGAAGCGTGACCGCGACGGCGTCAAGTCGGCCATCGCTGACGTGCTGCGCAAGCTCGCGGCGGCCAAGGACCCTGACCACAAGAAGGCGCTGCAGAAGGAGCTCGCCCACCTCAAGGCCTTCGGGCTCAAGGTCGCGGGCATGAACCCGACCGAGCGGCAGAACCTGCAGAACTTCTTCCGCCTCGCGAAGGAGGACCCCGAGGGCTTCAAGCGCTTCGTCGCGGGCGTCGAGGCGCAGCAGGCCCAGGGCGTGGCGCCGGCACCGTCGGGCGCGAGCGCGGGCATCCAGGCCGCCATCGACTTCGGGCTCTCGCAGCAGGGGGCGCCCTACGTGGGCGGCGCGAGCCCCTTCCGCTTCGGCACGCCCGGCGACGGCCGCACCTACCAGATGTCCGGCCAGCAGGCCTACGTCTCGCCCAGGGGCGTCGTCGGCTACGACTGCTCGGGCCTGATGGTGACGATGCTCAAGAAGGCCGGCATCAACATCAGCCACCTCGGCAGCAGCCGGGCGATGAAGTCGAACCTGCCCCAGGTGCCCAAGTCGGAGCTGCAGCCGGGCGACCTGCTGGTCAAGAACGGCCACGTCGCGATGTACATCGGCAACGGGCAGATGATCGAGTCGGTGCCAGGCGGCGTGAAGGTGAGCCCGGCGAGCAAGTACATCAACGACCCGGCCTACAGCGGGCACCGCCCCGGGTAGGCCTGGCGCGTCTTCAGCGCAGCAGCTCGGCGAGCGCCGGCTCGTCACTCGCCATCACCCGGAGGCCGTCGCGGAGCGCCAACGGCCCGGGCCGCGCGGAGGGCTCGAGGGCGAATGCGGCGGCGAGCACGCCACGCAGCGGCGCGGGCACCGCGCCCAGGTCGGGCGGCTTCGCCTCGCGGATGCGGTCCAGCGTCTCCACCGCCGAGTCGCCGTCGAAGGGGCGGCGACCGGTGAGGATCTCGGTGACGAGCGTCGCGAGGGAGAACACGTCGCTGGCCGGAGACAGCGGCCGACCGGCGACCTGCTCCGGTGACATGGCGCTCGCCGTGCCCTTGCGCACGCCGCCGCGGGTCTGCTCACGCAGCCGCGTGGCCTTCGCGATGCCGAAGTCGCCCAGCTTCACCTCGCCCAGGCGCGAGAGGAGCACGTTGGGCGCGGTGACGTCGCGGTGCACGAGGCCCAGGGGCCTGCCTGCGTCGTCCTTCGCGCCGTGCAGCACGTGCAGCGCCAGCGCGACCTCGGCGCCGACGTGGCAGGCGAGCGGCACGGCGAGGGGCCCCGTGCGTGCGAGGAGCGAGGCGAGGTCGCCGCCGTCCATCCAGTCCACGCGCACCCACGGGCGCCCCTCAGCGGTGCCCGCGTCGTGGGCCTGCACGAGGCAGCGGTGCGCGAGCCGGGCCTGCAGGCGCGCCTCCTCGAGGAACATGCGCTCCAGCGTGGGGTCGCCGATGAACTGCTCGCGGAGCAGCTTGAGCGCCACGGTCTTCTCGAAGCCGCTCGCGCCGAAGGCCACGGCGCGGAAGACCTCGGCCATGCCGCCTTCGCCGGCGCGGGCCTGCAGCTCGAAGGGTCCGAAGGCGCGGGGCAGGTCCACGGCCGAAGCATACGCCGCCCCCGGGGGCTGCTGGGCCGGGAGGCCTGCCTGCACTGGGGAACAGCGACAGGCAGGGCTTCAACCCGTGTGCTCGCCGCGCGGAGCGCCTCGACCCCCGGCGCAGCGGCGCGGCGTGACTCGCCTTCGCCGCGTGGGAGCCAGGGAACACGCACGGGGGCCTCACGTTGCGTACTCCAAGCTGACAACGCTCACGAGCGAGCGGCGCGCTCGTCGTGGTCGTGAGGCGGGCGCGGAGTTGTCAGCTTGGAGTACCCATTTTCAGCACCCCCTCGTCTCTCCCCGGGCTTCCCCCTGAGCCCCGTGCGGTTCCTCGCCTGCGCCGGGGGGCTTGCCCGTGTCGAGCACTGGAAGAGCCCTCGACCACGCGCTGCTCGAGGCTGTGAAGGGCCCGCGCTCGTGCACCGCTCCTCGTCGGTGACGCACTCCCTGCTAGCGTCGGAGCCCGTGGCGCAGACGAGACTCTCGACGCAGCTCGACGATGCCGGCGCCCCGCTGCGCTGCCAGTTGGTGGTGGTGGAGGGCCCCGACGCCGGGCGCGCGGTGCCGCTCGAGTCAGCCCGCGTGGTGGGCTCGGGCAGCCAGGCCGACCTGCGCCTCGTCGACGACACCGTGTCCACCGAGCACCTGCGCGTGACGCCCGAGGGCGCGCGCTTTCGCGTGGAAGACCTGGGCAGCACCAACGGCACGCTCTACGAGGGCTCCCGCGTGGAGGCCCTCGAGGTGGGGCCGGGCGCGACCCTGAAGCTGGGTCGCACGGTGGTGCGCATCGAGCCCACCGCGCGGCCCCTCGAGGTGCGCCCCTCGTCGGCGCGGCGCTTCGGCGAGCTCGTCGCCGAGAGCCTGGCCATGCGCGAGGTGTTCGCGGTCCTCGAGCTCGCCGCGCCACAAGACGTGACGGTGCTGGTCACCGGCGAGACGGGCACCGGCAAGGAGCTGGTCGCCCGGGCACTCCACGAGCGCAGCCCTCGCCGCGCAGGGCCCTTCGTCACCGTCGACTGCGGCGCGCTGCCGGAGTCGTTGCTCGAGAGCGAGCTCTTCGGGCACGTGCGCGGGGCCTTCACCGGCGCGGTGGCGGAGCGAAAGGGCGCCTTCGCGCGGGCCCATGGCGGCACGCTCTTCCTCGACGAGCTGGGCCGAGTCTCACCGGCCGTGCAGGCGCGGCTGTTGCGGGCGCTCGAGGCGCGCACCGTGAAGCCCGTCGGCGCCGACGAGGAGCGCACGGTGGACGTGCGCGTCCTCGCGGCGACCCCGACGGACCTCTCCGGCGCCGTCGCGCAGGGCACCTTCCGCGCAGACCTCCTCTACCGCCTCTCCGTCGTCACCCTCGAGCTGCCGCCGCTCCGCCAGCGCAAGGAGGACCTGCCCCTGCTCGTGCAGGAGCTGCTGCGCCGGCGAGGCCTCGACGTGAGCGACCTCGAAGGGGAGAACCTCGACCGGCTCCGCGGTCACCGCTGGCCGGGCAACGTGCGCGAGCTGCGCAACGTGCTCGAGCGCGCGTGGGTGCTGTCGCCCGGCGCGCAGCGCTTCTCCGAGCTCAAGCTCTCCTTCGCGCCGCAGGTGGGCGGCGGTGACGGGCTCCCGCTGCGCGTCGACCTCCCCTTCAAGGAGGCGAAGGAGGCCGTCACCGGGGTCTTCGAGCGCAGCTACCTGCGCGAGCTGATGGCGCGGCACCGCGACAACCTCACCGCCGCGGCGAAGGACGCCGGCGTCGACCGCAAGCACTGGCGCTCGCTGCTCAAGAAGCACGGGCTCTACGACGGCCCCGACGACGAGTGAGCGCCGGCCTCACGCCACGTCGACGACGATCGCCGTGATGTTGTCGTGGCTGCCGGCCTCGAAGGCCGCGGTGACGAGGCGCTCGCAGCAGGCCCTCGCGTCGCCCTCCGGCAGCAGCGCGGCGAGGGCCTCGTCGGTGAAGGGGTCGTAGAGCCCGTCGGTGCACAGGAGCAGCCGGTCGCCCGGCCGCACGTCGGTGACGCTCGTGTCCGCCGCGTGGTCACCCTGGAGGCCCAGGGCGCGGGTGATCTGGTTCTTGAACTGGAACAGGTGCCGGGGCGGCACGTCGCCGCCGCCGGCCTTGAGTTGAGCGTAGACGGAGTGGTCCTCGGTGAGCGGCTCGAGGACGCCGGCGCGCCAGCGGTAGACGCGGCTGTCCCCGACGTGGGCGACGGCGAGCGTGCCGGGCGTCAGGAGCACGGCGGCGAGCGTCGAGCCCATCTGCGACGAGGTGCCGGCCTTGCGCGCGGCGATGGCGCGGTGGGCCGCGAGCGCGGCGGCGGCGAGGAGGTTTTCTTCGTAGCGCCGGTGCCGCCGCTCGCGCTCCGGCCAGGTGCCCTCGGGGTCGCGGCGGCAGCGCTCGACGAAGTCGCGCAGCGTCTCGACGGCGAGCGCGCTGGCCACTTCGCCCGCGTCGTAGCCGCCGAGGCCGTCAGCGACGGCGAAGAGCGCGAGCGGCGCGTCGCTGCAGAGGTTGTCTTCGTTGTTGGCGCGGCGGCCGGTGATGGTGAGGGCGTGAGCGAGGAGGGGCATGGCCCCGGGCAACGCACGGCGCGTGCCTGCGCGAAGCCCCCGGACTCACGGAGCCCCCCGGGGGCGGCGCTCCCCGGAGCGCGGGCCCGGCCGGAGACTCCACGCCCCGCCGTCACGGCAGGTACACGCCCACCTGGGCGAAGGCCCCGAAGGACGACGCGCCGTACTCGCTGCGCAGCCCGCGGGTGGTGTTGGCGGTCTGCAACGCCGCGCTGTTCGTCAGGACGTCGGTGGGCGTGAGGGCGTCGTAGAGCGTCGCGTCGGGCGCGCGGCCCAGCGGCACGTAGCCGCCGACGCGCAGCAGCACCTGCTGCGTCACCGACCACTCCGCCGCGGGAATGAGGAGGGCGCTGGGGTCCGCAAGGTTACCCAGGGCCGTCAGCGACACCGAGAAGACCTCCGACGCCGCGAAGGAGCCCATCACCGCCGCCTGGTGCATGCCGCCGCCGAAGACCTCGCCCCGCTGCACGCGCGGCGACGCGAGGATGCCGGCCAGCTTCGCCGGGTCGGTCGTGCCGAAGCCGTTGAAGGCGTACTCCGCCACCACCATCACCTTCTCGTGCGGCCGCGCCATCGCGCCCACCACGCCGCGGAAGAAGTGTTCGCCCACCGAGACGCTGCCCGTGCCGAGACCGAGGAGCTCCACGGTGTACGCCCCTTCCGCGTGCACGCCGACGGGCCCCACGTCGCCCACCACGTCGGCGCCGAAGACGAGGTCCTTCACGTACTTGCCCGCGGACACCGACACGTCCCAGCCGCCGAAGTTCGTCTGCAGGCGCGCCACGCCGCCGTGGTCCGCGGCCTTCGGCTGCGGCAGCCAGAGCAGGTCGAGCTGCGTCGTGTCGCCGAGCGCCACCGCCAGCCGAACGGCGTCGAAGCCGCGGCGCACCTCGCGGTCGATGACGGTGGGCGGGAAGGGCGAGAGCACGTCGGTGGGGTTCCACAGCTTGCCCGTGCCCCAGGAGAGCACCTGCCGCCCCACGGTGAGGTCGCCGAAGGGCAGGGCGAGCTTGAGCGCGAGGCGATCGACCTGGTGGTCGAGGCGCCACGTCGAGCCCGAGGCCAGCGGGCCGCCCAGCTCCACCAGCCGCCGCTGCGCGCCGACGCCCGTGCCGCCCACGGTGCTGCCCAGCGCGCCGGCCGTGGCGAAGGCCGGGTCTGAGGCGACGAAGACCTGCCCCTGCCACGCGACGTCGAGCTCCAGCGCGTCCTTGAAGCGGAAGCGGCTCGCCAGCCGCACCACCTGCGCGCCGAGCACGGCCCCGTCGGGCAGCGCCCGCGCCTCGGGGAGCGTCGCGCCCGGCGGGAGCAGCGCCGCCGTCTCCTCCAGCAGCCGCACGCGCGCGCGGCTGGCCTCGACGAGCGAGGGGTGGAGCAGGCTCGCCGTGACGAGCGACTTGGCGAAGCCGCTCACCTCCAGCACGGCGCCGTGCGCGTCGCGGGCCACCTCCACGGCGTGCGCGGGCAGCGCGAGGAGGAGGCCCAGCAACACGGCCGCGCGTGACCCTGGCGCCGCGCTGCCGCCGCTCATCGGAGGGCCTCCCTCGCGGGCGCCCAGCACCACGACCTCGAGAGCGCGCGCGAGCTGGGGGCGCTCTTCGAGGGACGGACGCGGCCTCGAGCGGCCCTCAGGTCGCCCGGCGCTCATCGGAGGTGATGCGACCGTCGACGAGGCGGACGACGCGGTCCGCGCGCTCGAGCACCATGGGGTCGTGGGTCGAGAAGACGAAGGTGATGCCGCGCTCGTGGTTGAGCTCGCGCATGAGGTCCATCAGCGCCGCGCCCGTCGCCTGGTCCAGGTTGGCCGTCGGCTCGTCGGCCAGCACCACCGCCGGCTCCGAGACGATGGCCCGCGCCACGGCGACGCGCTGCTGCTGCCC
Organism: uncultured Archangium sp.; assembly: GCA_964449625.1. GTDB lineage: Bacteria > Myxococcota > Myxococcia > Myxococcales > Myxococcaceae > Archangium_A. The sequence continues at coordinate 10,772 of CAYUZK010000056.1, read as the reverse complement.
GCCGCTCATCTTGAGCGGCCGCGAGTCGAGGTACGGCGCCAGCCCGATGCGCTCGAAGAGGGCCTTGACCTTCTCGCGCCGCGCCGCCGCTGGCAGGCCCTGGAGCTCGAGCACGTAGCCCGCGTTCTCCGCCGCCGTCAGCACCGGCACGAGGTTGTACGCCTGGAAGACGAAGCCCACGTGGTCGCGCCGCAGGTCGGCCAGGGCCGCGCGCGAGAGCCCCGAGAGCGCGCGCCCGTCGATGCGCACCTCGCCGCCCGTGGGCACGTCGAGGCCGCCGATGAGGTTGAGCAGCGTCGTCTTGCCCGAGCCGCTGGGCCCGGCGAGCGCCATGAACTCGCCCTTCTCGACCTGCAGCGACACGCCCCGCAGCGCCTGCGCCGGCGGCATGCCCTTCTCTTCGTACACGCGCGTGACGTTCTCGACCTCGACGACGGCCATGGTGGGGCTCCTTCTCGTGGCTCAGGTGCGGCGCAGCGCCTCGGCGGGCTGCAGGCGCGTGATGCGGGTGGCGGGGTAGAGGCCGGCGATGAGGGCCATCGCGTAGACGAAGACGGACGCCTTGACGATGTCGGCCGGGTTGAAGCGCGTCTTGATGAGCGACGAGATGGTGGCGCCCTCCATCTGGAAGGACTCGCCGCCGAGCATCTTGATGCCCGAGATGGAGAAGTGCCACGTGAGGAAGGCCCCGAGCGCCCCGCCGACGATGACGCTCAGGGTGGCGATCCAGAACGACTCCGCCAGCACCACGCCGACGACCTGCCGGGGCCGGGTGCCCAGGGCCATGAGCACGCCGAACTCGCGCGTGCGCTCCAGCACGGACATCAGCATGGTGTTGACGACGCCCAGGCCCACCAGCAGGTAGACGAAGAAGCCCATGGCGTAGATGACGTTGTTGGTGAGGCTCTCCATGCGCTTGAGCACCGGGAGCAGCTCGCCCCAGGTCAGCACCTCGTGCCCCTCCCCGAGCGCGCCGCGCAGCTGCGCCGCCACCGCGTCGGCCTGGGCGGGGTCGGTCAGCTGCACCACGAGCTGGTGCACGCCGCCTGTAAGCCCCACCAGGCCGCGGGCCGCTGGCTGCGTGACGTAGACGTGCCGCTGGCCGACGGCCTGCGCGACGGAGTGGAAGACGCCGCGCACCCGGAAGAGGTCGGCGCCCATCTCGCCGTCGGCGCGCTGCACCATGAGGCGCACCTTGGAGCCCACCTTGAGGCCCAGGCGCTCGGCGAGCGCGTCGCCCACCAGCACGCCGCGCTCGTCGTCGGCCGCGGGGAGCGCTCCCTGGCGCACGTCGCGCAGGTGGGCCGAGAGCCGCGCCTCGTCGGCGAAGTCCACGCCGAAGACCTGCACCGGCTCGTTGCCGCGCGCGCTCGTGGCGAGGCCCCGCGCCAGCACGCGGCTGCCTGTCTCGGCGCCCGCCGGGAGCGCGACGCGCCGGGCCCAGTCGTCGACGGTGGGCATGGCGACGGCGACCTCGCGCCGGGGCCGGTAGCCGGTCGCGAAGGCCTCCACGTGGCCCAGGCCGCCGCTGTCGAGGGACGCCGTGGCGTCGCCCACCACGCCGCCGATGAGGCCCGAGTAGAAGACGACGAGCAGCAGGCCGACGCCGATGGCGCTCATGCTCAGCAGCGTGCGGCGGCGGTTGCGCCAGATGTTCCGCCAGCCCAGGCGCAAGGAGCCGCTCACGTGTGCCTCAGCGCGTCGACGGGGTTGAGGCGCGCGGCCCTGAGGGCCGGCAGCAGCGCGCCGAGGAAGGCGGTGAAGAAGGCGGTGGCCGCGGCGTGCTGCACGGCCACCACCGAGAAGCCGAGCTCGAGCACGGTGGGCATGCGCACGCCCATCACGTCGCCCTGCATCACCGAGCCCAGGTCGACGCTGCCGATGGCCGCCATGATGAGCCAGGCCAGGGCCATGCCCGCGGCGAAGGCCAGCAGGCCCTGAATGAGCGCCTCGAGCATCACCATGCCCAGCAGCCGCCGGGGCCGCGTGCCGAGCGCGCCCAGCACGCCCAGCTCGCGGGTGCGCTCGAAGACGCTCATGGTCATGGCGTTGAAGACGCCCAGGCCGACGATGAGGAAGACGATGAAGTCCATCACGCCCTGGCCCTTGCGCTTGTTCTCGATGGTCAGCTTGAGCTCCGGGAGCATCTCGCTCCACGAGAGGGCCTCGAGGGTCTGCAGGTCGAGGGCGGCGCGCAGGGCGTTGGCCTCGAGCGAGAGGTCCTCGCGGTCTTGCGGCAGGCGCACCACGAGCTGGTGCACGCCGTCGCCCAGGCCGAAGAAGTCCTGCGCGGTGGCCAGCGCCATCACCACCGCGGTGGCGTCGAGCTCGGCGCTCGGCGAGGTGAAGGTGCCCACCACGGTGTAGCGGTCGTTGGCCACGGAGCCGTCGAGGGCCTGGCTCACGAGGACGAGCTCGCCGCCCTCGCGCACCTCGAGCTCCCGGGCGAGGTCGACGCCGAGCAGCACCTCGCCGGGCCTCGAGAGCTCGGCGCCGCTGGCGAGGCGGTAGAGCGAGGTGGTGCCCGGCTGCAGGCCCATCACCGCGACGGGGGCGGAGCGCTCGCCGGAGCCCGCGAGGCCCGCGCCGAGCACCCGCCGCTCGGCGAGCGCGCCGGGCAGGGCGCCCTGCAGCGCGGCCTCGACCTGCACCGGGTCCTTCACCAGCGTGCCGAGGGCCGGGGCCTCCTGGTAGCCGGAGCCGTGCACCTGCAGGTGCCCGAGGAGCCCGGTGGTGATGTCGCGCACGATGGCGGCGTTGGCGGTCTCCCGGTAGCTGTGGAGCGAGACGAGGCCGGCCACGCCGAGCGCGAGGGCGACCATGGTGAAGAGCGAGCGGCGCGCGTTGCGCCAGATGTTCCGCCACGCGATGGCCAGGAGCATCGGCTAGTCCTTCCCCTGCTGCAGGCGGCGCAGGCTGAAGGTGTCGTCGGGCACCTCGCCGTCGAGCTCCATGGACTCGTAGGTGATGGTCGTCTCGCGGCCCTTGTCGGCGGGCACGACGGTGAAGCGCATGGGCAGCGTGCGCCAGCCGACCTGCTTCAACTCGCCGTAGCTCATGCGCCGGGCCAGCCCGCCCTCCTCGTCGTAGAAGCGCTGCTCGAGCGGCAGGCAGCTCTCGCGATCGAGCAGCAGCTCGACCTTGCCCCACACCACGCGGGCCTTCGGCTTGGGCGTGAGCGTGACGAACCAGGCCCGGCGGCCCTCGTGCTCGACGGTCTTCTCGACCTTCGCGTCGAAGTCTTCGGTGACGGAGCTGCCCTTCACCAGGTCGTCGTTGGTGAGGTCGCTGCCCATCCAGCTGTCGCCCATCATGCCCGAGGGGAGCTTCATCACCCGGCCGGCCTGGGGCAGGTAGTTCCACAGCTGGCGCTCGCGCTTGAGCGTCATGAGGCCCGTCTCGCGCGGGCCACCTTCGAGCACGCGCACCAGCGCGAAGTCGCGGCCGCGGGTCCACGTCTTGAGCTTCACCGTGCGGTCGGACGACGGCGTCTTGATGCGCATGCGCATCACCGAGACGCTGGAGCGGCCCTCCATCACGCGCTCGAAGCGCTGCACCAGCGGCGCCACCCTGGGCGCGTCTTCGGCGGTGGGGCACGTCGGCAGGTCGGCCGGCGGGCCTTCGGGCGCGGCGAGCACGGCGGTCAGCAGCAGCAGCGCAGGCGTCATGACGTGGTCCTCGGCGCGAGGGGCGCGCTGGGGTGGGCGAGGCGGCGGACCAGGTCCATCACCAGGGCCGAGTAGGCTTCGAGCTCTTCGTCGAGCAGCACGCGCTCGTCGGGGAAGGTGGTCTTCCAGGTGGCCGTCTTCACCGCTTCGATCAACGCCAGCAGCGTGGGCAGCGGCAGGTCGCTCCGCAGGGCCCCCACGGCCACGCCGCGCTCGAGGAAGGCCGTGAGGCGGTGCGCGCCGGCCGAGAAGCGGGGCCTGACGCGCTCGGCGAACCGCGGCTCCTTCGTGAAGGCGTGGCCCAGCTTCGAGATGCACTCGTGCTGCAGGCGCCGCGACTGGAGCAGCGTGAGCTGCGTGACGTTGATGCGCCGCAGCTCCGCCCAGAAGTCTTCGGCCGTCACCGGCTCCTGCAGCTCGGCGAGCACCGCCTCAGGCTCGGCGGCCGCGAGGAAGACCGTCGCCGCGAGGTCGGCCTTGTCGTCGAAGTAGTAATAGAAGGAGCCCTTCGAGAGCCCCGCCGCCTCGAGGATGCGGTTGATGGAGGCCAGCTCGTAGCCGTGGGCCGCGAACTCGCGCATGGCGGCCTCGAGCAGCCGGGCCTTCTTCTCGGGGTCGATGTTGTCGTAGCGCGGGCGGGGCATGGCAGTGTGGACCAGTTGGTCCACACACGTCTACAGACCACCTGGTCCACAGTCAAGTGGGGGTGCCGGGCGCCTGCGGCCAGTGGAGGTGGTCGTCGAGCCACGCGTGCGCCGCTGCCAGGGCGGTGAGCGCGGCGTCACCCGGCGCCGCGCCGGCGTGGGCGAGGGCGGAGGTGCGCTGCAGCACGGGCTCGGCGCCCGGCCAGGCGGCGCGAAGGGTGTCGAGGCGGCGCTGGGCCTCGCGCACCAGGGCCAGGGCTTGCGCGAAGGGCACCGCCCCCTGCTCCAGCCGCCGCCCGAGGTGACAGACGAAGCCCCGGCAGCCCGGGGGCCGCGCCGCGTAGACGGTGCAGCAGCGCGCCTTCAGCTTCGCGCAGGGCAGCGGCATCGCCAGGCGGCCAGACTGCGTCACCACCGGCAGGCCGAGGGCGCTGTGGCGCTCGGCGTCGGCGGGCTCGACGGGGAGGAAACGGAAGAGCGAGCCGTCGCAGCACAGCCCGCACTCCACGCACAGCGCGGAGAGGCCCGGTGCCGTCGAGCGCCCGGTGGGGCTCAGGGGGCTTCCTCGAAGCACTCGGCGGTGAAGCGGTGCAGCGTGGTGCCGGGCAGCCACGCGTCGAGCGGGAGGCCGGCCTTGCGCTTGAGGTGCTGGAGGAAGTCGCGCTTGTCGGGGAGCTGCTTCCACACCTCGGGGATGAAGACGCCCGAGGAGGCGCCGCAGCGGAGCACCGCGCCGTGCACGCCCTCGCGCAGCGCCGCGAGCGCCTCGGCCTCGGAGTGCACCTCCACGGCCTCGAGCGGCGAGAGCACGGAGAGCTCCACGTGCACCTCGGGCAGCTCGCGCGCCTCGAGCGGTGGGAAGCGGGGATCGTCGAAGGCCGCCTGCCGGGCCGCGCGCCGCACCGCCTCGTAGAGGCTCTGCCGCGCCTCGAGCTGGCCGATGCACCCGCGGAGCGCGCCGCCCTTCGTCAGCGTCACGAAGACGGCCCGTGGCTCGTCGAGCCAGGCCTCCCCCTCGGGCTTCACCACCTTCGGGCCGCCGAAGGCCTCCTCGAGCGTGGCGCGCGCGAGCGCGGGGAGCTCCCCGGGGGTCATGCCGGGAGTTGTGCGGGGAGCTGAGCGGTGAAGGCGAAGGCCCCGTAGCCGACGACGCGGCCGCGGTCGCCGGCGGTGTCACCGGAGGTGCGCAGGTCGAGGAGCTGCGTGTGGAGCCCGTGCGCCTTCGCGGCCACCAGCAGCCCGCGCACCGGGTACACGCCGCAGGCCTGCTCGCCGTCGAGCGACTGCTCCTCGTAGGCCAGGATGCGCGCGGCCGTGCGCCGGTCGATGGCGCGGGCCTCGACGTAGGGCCGGTAGTGCGACAGGTCGGTGCTCACCACGATGAGCGTCTCGTCGCCGCCCCACACCGCCTCGAGGAGCTGGTGCACGTCGGCGATGTCCGCGCGGCCCACGGCGAGCGGCAGCACGGTGAAGTCGCCCAGCACCCGCTGGAGGAAGGGGAGCTGCACCTCGAGCGAGTGCTCGCGCTGGTGCACGCGCGCGTCGTCGGTGACGAAGGAGAAGGCCCGCGCCCGCGCGGCGAGCTCGCGGTCGACCTGCACCAGGCCCAGCGGCGTCTCCAGCGCGTCGGCGGCCGGCAGCGCGAGGCCCTGGAAGGCGACGTGGTGCGCGGGCCCCAGCAGCACCACGCGGGTGGGCCTGGGGTCGAGCGCGCGCAGCCCCGCGTAGGCGGTGGCCGCGATGGGCCCGGAGTAGACGAAGCCCGCGTGGGGCACGATGAGCGCCTTGGGGCGCGTCGTCATCGGCGTGGCCTCGGCGAGGAAGCCGTCGACGTCACGCGCCAGCGCCGCGGCGTTGCGCGAATAGAAGGCCCCCGCGACGGCGGCGGGGCGAACGATGGGCTGCGGGTTCTGCGACATGGTCAAGCTCCCCCAGCGTGGCCCGGACGAGCGCCGACGCCAGCGGGCCCACCCATGCCGCAAGGGCCGGGCGCACGCAAACTGATCCGTTCAGACAGATGCCGGCAGGCCTGAGGCCCCTCGCGGCCGGTCAGGGCACCGCGGCCTCCACCGCGTCCACCAGCTCCGGGGCGAGCATGCCGGGCCGGAGCATCGAGCGCAGGGCGGCCACCTCCGGCGACGGTCGGGCCAACACCTCGTCGAGGTACCTCGGCCCGAAGGTCTGGTACTCGAGCCGCACCTCGACCCGAGCGGGCGTCGTGGCCAGCGGCAGCTCGAAGCGCACCGTGGTGCCGCCGGCGACGAAGGCCGCGTCGCTCACGCCCACGGGCGCCGTCGAGAGGGGGCCGGTGGTGGTGTCCTGGTGGCCCTTCGGGAGCAGCCGGTTGTCCTTGAGGAAGCCCTCGGCGCCCAGCAGCGCGTAGGAGGCCGCGCCGTGGCCATCGCCCATCACCGACTCGTACACCGGCACCTCGCCCGCCGACGTCACGCGCGCCCGGTGCGGGTGGAAGGTGCCGCCGAGGCGCTCCGGGCCCAGCGGCAGGCCGTCGCTCCCGAGGAGCCGGCCGTCGACGTCGGTGCGACCGACCTCCGCCAGCGTCACGCCCGCGGCGTCGAGCGCGCGCACGTGCAGGAAGGCGCGCCGACTCGGGTAGCCCGAGGGGAACTTGTGACCCGCGAGGTTCTCGAGCGCGACGTCGAAGCGCAGCGTGCCGGCTGACCAGGCGAGGCCGCTCAGGCGCAGCCGCGCCGACTTCGTCGCCAGCAGGTCGCGCGCGAGCTGCTCGGCCTCCACCAGCGCCGCGTCGCTCGCCGGCGGGGCGAGGAGCGCGCGGCCGCTGCGCAGCAGCTTCGGCAACAGCGTGTTGGCGCCCACGAAGGTGTGCCGCGAGAAGGGCCCGCGCGGCTGCACCTGCTGCCAGTCGGTGCCGTTGGGCGTGTGCGCCAGGCGCGTCACGAGCGGCGTGACGCCGTCGGCCTGCGTGTCGGGCATGTGGCAGGTCTGGCAGCTCGTGGGCGCGCTGCCGCCGCCCTCCGTGGTGAACGCGGAGCGGCGCCACTCGAGGTAGGTGAGCTGCTCGCCCATCAAGTGCCCGGTGCCCGCGCCCTCTGGCGTCAGCGCCTCGGTGACGAGCGCGTGGCAGGTGCCGCACAGCGCTGACTCCTGCACGTGGGCGCCCTCGGTGGGCGTGAAGCCGGTGCGGTTCACCATGGGCGTGGCGAAGGGCGCGGCGTAGGGGCCGAACGCCTGCTTCGCGGTGCCGACCTGGTAGCCGCCGCTGAAGCTCGAGTCTTGCCCGAGGTTGGTGGGCTGCACCTGGTGGCACAGCGTGCACGAGACGCCGTCGCGCGCGAGCTGGCCCTCGTTGGTGGTGGCGTACAAGAGGCCGAAGCTGGTGGTCGCGCCACCATGGAGCTGCGCGTGGCGGCCCATGCCCGAGTGGCAGGTGAGGCAGACGCCAGCGATGGCGTCACCGGCCGCGGGGGCGCGGGCAAGCTCCCCAGCCAGCACCGCGCGGAAGAGCGGGTCTCGGGCGGCGTTGGCCATGGTGGAGGCGCTCCACTGCTCGAAGAGGCCGACGCCGCGGCCGAGCTCGTCGCGGTTGGCGGTCGAGCCCGGCGCCGTGCTGTGGCACTCGCCGCACACGCGACCGGTGGCGAAGACGTCGTGGCGCAGCGGGGTCAGGTCGGCAGGGAGGGGCGCGTGCGGTGGCGGAGCAACACCCCCGTCGTCGAGCACGCCAGCGTCGAAGGGCGCGCCGGCGTCACGGCCAGGGGTGACGCCGGCTCCTGCGTCAGCCTCGACGGGCGGTGCCGCAGGACAGCCGAGCAGCACCACGGAGACCAACACCGACACCACCGGCCAGGGCGAGCGCATGCGCCTGAGAACCAGCACGCGCGCCGGAGGTTTCGCCTCCCGGGTGCGACGCGTTGCCGCACCCTCGGAAGGCTCGGCCGCTGCGCGCAGGGCGCTCGCTTCAGGAGCGCTTGAACCGCGGAAGGCGAGCCAGGCCCACGCCCAGGAGCACGAAGCTGAAGAAGCCCGGGCACAGCGCCGCGCCGAAGCCCGTCACCTTGAGGGCCAACAGCTCGCCCTCGGAGCCCATGCGAATGGTCTCCCGGTCACCTTCGGAGACCTCGTCGAGCAGCTCGGCGATCTTCGCGCGCTCGAGGGCCGTCGCGCCCACGGCCAGCGCCGGCGGCAGCAGCGACGCCAGGAGGAGCCCCACGCCCAGCGGCAGCGCGCGGTTCGTCTTCGAGACGAGGCCCACCACGAGGAAGCCCAGCGCCAGCAAGGGCAGCAGGCAGCCGAGCGCCGTGAGCGGGTACATCGCCCAGCCGCCCTCGGCGAAGGTCTGCGCCGCGCTGCTGCCGAGAGACTCTTCACCGTACTCGTTCATCGCGGCCCTCCGGTGCGCGCGAAGGCGACGCCGGCGGCGAGCGCGGCGAGGAGCCCGCCGGGCAGGCTGAAGAGGCCCAGCGTCACGTTGGCCTTCGCCTCCTGCTCCGAGGCCGCGAGGATGGTGGCGCGGTCCGCGGGGGCGGCGTGCGCGACGGCCTTGTACGAGCCGCGCAGGCCGCTCAGGTAGCCCGCCTGCCCCCCGAGCACGCCGACGAAGGCCACGCCCACGGCGACGCCGGCCATCACGAGCGCGGGCCGCCACGCCTTCGCCGCGGCCAGCCCCAGGGCCACGAGGCCGACGCCGCCCGAGGCCAGCGCGGCCAGCAACAGCGGGTAGCCGCTCCAGCCTGCCATGAGCATCATGTCCTGCATCGCCGGCCTCCGGGAACGAAGAGCGGCCGAGCGTCGCCGGGCCCGGCCTCGCCGTCGAGCACGAAGCAGCACCCGCGGGTGTAGGCTGGTGCGGCGATGTCCGACGACGGGACGACACGGAAGGTGAAGCCGGTCCGCCGCAGGGTCGCGACGCCGGTGGCCGAGCAGGCGACGCGGCCGGTGAAGGCGGTGAAGCGACGCCCGCCCGCGCCGGCGCCGAGGGGCCTGCTGCCCGCCGAGGCGCTGCAGGGGAGCTGCTACCGCTTCGTCGAGACGAACCTGGGCTGGGGCCGCAAGACGAGCCTGACGACCAACCGCTACGAGGTGCAGCTGGGCGATCGCACGCCGGTGCTCTACACGCCGCAGCGCTTCTCGCTCTCGCCGGGCTGGCGCTTCGAGGTGCGCGACCTGCGCGACGCGCTGCGCTTCACGCTGCAGCTCGGCCTGCACAAGCTCGTGATGCGGAAGCTGACGGTGCGCACGCCGGGGGGCGAGGTGCTCGGCCGGCTCGAGCAACGCTTCTCCCTGATGGAGGTGAAGTTCGAGGTCTTGAACCCCGACGGCTCGCTGCGCTTCACGCTCTACCAGCCGGCCGAGAAGCATACCGCCTACGACATCTGCCGCGGCGACGCCTGGGTGGCGCACATCGCGAGGGACGAGGCGCCGCCGATGGTTGGCCCGGGCGACATGCTGAGGTTCGAGGACGCCTTCCGCGTGGACCTCGCGACGTCGACGGTCGACGAGGTCGACCGCGTGCTCATCATCGCCGCGACCCTCTTCATGGACCGCGTGTTCCACACCGGCGATATGGACTGAGCGGCCGACGCCGGCGCCCGCGCGCGGGTCACCGGTGCGGCTTCACGTTGCGCGGGTTGGCCATGGCCGCGTGCGCCGCCGTGCTCACCGCAGATGCCCACGCCCGCCTCGTCGAGCACCGGAAGGAGAGCGCGCCGTCGGTGGTGACCAGCTCGCGATCGCCAGGGGTGAGGATGACCGCCTGGGTGGCGCTGATGCTGGCGGCAGCGCCAACGAACTGACGCAGACCACCTTCGGCATCAGCCGCGACGACGCCGAGACGGGCTTCCACCGCTACCGCAAGCAGGTGAACTTCCGTCTGCCCGCGCCCACCACCGACAACTGGCTGGTGGCGATGGTGTACGGCTCGAAGTCCTTGGCCCCGGTGCTCTACCCCTACCCGGGCGGAGGGACCCTCGCCACGCCGTTCGCCTTCACCAACCCGATCCTGATCGACGCGGACGGCAATGGGTACGACCGCCCGCCCTTCATGCGCGTGCGCAGCCGGGTTCAGAACCCGCAGCCGATGCCGGTGCTGCCGCCCAAGGAGCGCTCTCCTGAGGAGCTGCTCAGGGGCTGGGGCGAGGCCTTCGGAGCGCACTCGTGTGGGCCTTCCTCGATCGCTTCTTCAATGGTGTGCCCGGCGTACCCAGCGCCTTTCAGGATGGACCAGGCCTCCGCTACTCGACGGTGCCGTTGGTCGTGACAGTCGTGGTGACTCCCCGGACGGTTCCCTGGACGATTGCGTCCTGCGCCGTCGGCGTCGCTGGCGAAGTTCCGGCGCTCAGCCGCAAGTCCGCGAGGTGTCCCTCGGACCAACTCCCAAAGAGGGTGCGCCAGTGACAGACGGGCGTGTTCGCCAGGCAGGGGCCGGTCTCTGAAGCATCGACCAGGCTCCTTTGCAGGGTGAAGCCATAGTCATCGAACGAGG
>CAYUZK010000055.1:0-29186 GCA_964449625.1 uncultured Archangium sp. | reverse complement strand
GCAGCTCGAGCAGTCCATGCAGTGGCTCGAGGTGGCCGACATCCCCCAGCAGGCCATCGCCCAGCTCGAGGAGGTGCTGCGCGACCACCCCGACGAGGCGATCCTCCACGCGCTGCTCGGCCTGGCCTGGGCCCGCCTCGACGACGCCGGCCGCGCGGTCGACGAGCTCAAGCGCGCCATCGAGCTGGCCCCCGACGACGGGAAGAACCACCTCTACCTGGCCGAGCTCTACGAGTCGCGGCAGCGGGCGAAGGTGGCCGAGGAGCACTACCGCAAGGCCCTGGAGCGCAACCCCGTGCTCGACCGCGCCTGGCTCAAGCTGGGCGACTTCGCCCTCGACCGGCAGGACTACCTGACCGCCCGGCGCCACTACGAGGTCGCCAGCCGCCTCGTGCCCGAGAGCGCCCCGCTCCGCGGCAAGCTGGCCCTGGTGCACCAGCTCGAGGGCAACTGGCCGGCGGCCGACCGCGAGCTCCGGGCGGTGCTCGACCAGGAGCCCGAGAACCTCGAGTTCATGCTGCGCCTGGGCGTGCTCCACACCGAGCGCTTCACCAAGGTGAAGTCGGAGGCCGAGCGCACCGCGGCCGCCACCGAGGCCACCGGCTGGCTCGAGAAGGTGCTCGCCGCCCAGCCCGAGAACGCGATCGCCTCCCGAGCGCTCGAGCGCGTCAAGCGCCGCTGAAAGGTGCGCTAGGCTCCCGGGGCGTGAGCGAAAACGACCCTAAGCGGCCCGAGGTGCCTGATCTGGAGCTGGCCCGGCCCCTGCGGTCGTCGCCGAGCTCGCCGCCCACCAGCAGCAGCAGCTCGGGGCTGCACGCCGTGCGCACCGCCAGCCGCGAGGTGCCCGTCGCCCCAGCGCCCAAGCAGGCGCTGACGAAGGAGCGCCTCAAGGAGGGCGCCGTCGACACGCTCCTCAACTCCGTGTCGATCCTCGGGGAGGTCATCGAGGACTTCCGGACCTCCGATCGCTTCTTCAAGTACAAGGCGATGGTGCTGGGCACCTGGTTCCTGCTCGTGGTGGGCGCCTTCGGGGTGGCCTGCCCCTCGTCGGGCCCGCGCAACGACATCGACGCGCGCCTGGTGGTCAGCGGCGACGCCGCCTCGCCCATCTACATGGTGCAGAACGAGAGCAAAGAGCCCTGGAACGACGTGGTGATCCTCGTCAACGGCGGCAAGTACCGCTCCACGCAGACGGTGATGGCGCCTGAGGGCGGCAGCGCGACCCTCTCGCCGGCGGTGCTCTACGACGAGACCGGCAAGAAGGCGCCGTCGAACCTCGTCATCACCGAGATCGTCGTGAAGGTGATCGACCCCGACGCCGAGGTGGTGCTCCTGTCGGGCGGCCAGCCGACGTCGCGGTAGCGCAGGCCCGGGCGGTACACACACCAACGCCCCGCCTCCTTCGGAAGGAGCGCGGGGCGCCGTGCACGTCAGGCTGGGTCAGCTTCAGCCCTTCAGGCCTTCTTCTCTTCGGCCTTCTCGGGGGTGGCCTCGGGCGCCGGCTTGGCCTCGGGGCGATCCACCAGCTCGAGGATGGCGATGTCTGCCGCGTCGCCGCGACGGAAGCCCGCGCGGATGATGCGGGTGTAGCCGCCCGAGCGCTTCGCGTAGCGGTCCTTCAGCTCGCCGAAGAGCTTCTGCAGCAGCACGCGGTTCTTCACGTACTTCTGCGCGAGGCGCACGTTGTGTACGCCGCCCTTCTTGCCGAGGGTGATCACCTTCTCCGCCATCATCCGGGCCTCCTTGGCCTTGGGGACGGTGGTGGTGATCCGCTCGTGCTCGATGAGCGAGGTGACCATGTTCTTGAGCATCGCCAGACGGTGGGCCGTCGTGCGCTGCAGCTTCCGGTTGGCAACCTTGTGTTTCATTGACTCGTCTCCTTCGAACCACGCTGGCCGGACGAGGTACCAGGTGGAAATAACCCCCGGGCTGCGACCCCCGGAGATTTTGTGAACCGGGGCACCCAGCGTGCCCCGGCCTGCTGCACGGCCTCGCTCAGACCTGCGCGGCCACGGGCGCGGCGACGGGCGCCGGCGTCTTCGGGGGCCAGTTCTCGAGCTTCATGCCCAGCGAGAGCCCCATCTCCGCGAGGATCTCCTTGATCTCCTTGAGCGACTTGCGGCCGAAGTTCTTGGTCTTGAGCATCTCGGCCTCGGTCTTCTGCACGAGGTCGCCGATGGTGCGGATGTTCGCCTGCTGCAGGCAGTTCGCCGAGCGCACCGAGAGCTCCAGCTCGTCCACCGAGCGGAAGAGGTTCTCGTTGAGCTTGGCCTCCTGCATGGGCGTCTCGGCCAGCGTGGGCTCCTCGGTCTCTTCGAAGTTCACGAAGACGGTGAGCTGCTCCTTCATGATCTTCGCCGCGTAGGCGACCGCGTCCTGCGGGGTCACGGAGCCGTCCGTCCACACCTCGAGCGAGAGCTTGTCGTAGTCGGTCTGCTGGCCGACGCGGGCGTTGGTGACGAGGTAGTTCACCTTCGAGACCGGCGAGAACAGCGAGTCGATGGCGATGGTGCCGATGGGCACGCCGGCGACCTTGTTGTTCTGCGCGGGCACGTAGCCGCGGCCACGGCGGCACGTCAGCTCCACGCGCAGCTTACCGCCCTCGGCGACGGTGCAGATGTGGTGCCCGGGGTTCAGCACCTCGACCTGGTCGTCGGTGATGAGATCGCCGGCCTTGACCTCCTTGGGGCCCTCCACCTCGAGGCGGATCGTCTTGGCCTCGTTCGTGTGCATGCGCAGCCGCACCTCCTTGAGGTTGAGCACGATGTCCGTCACGTCCTCGGCGACCTCGGGCACGGTGGTGAACTCGTGCTCGACGAGCCCGCCGTTGCCCTCGATCTTCACGGCCGTGATGGCCGCGCCCTGGAGCGACGACAGCAGCACCCGGCGGAGCGAGTTGCCCAGCGTCGTGCCGAAGCCACGCTCGAGCGGCTCGGCGACGAACTTGCCGTAGGTGCCCGCGCTGTCCGGATCGACGTCGATCTTCCGGGGCTTGATGAGATCACGCCAGTTCTTCGCGACCAGTCCTTGCTCTGCCATGTGTGTTGCCCTCGTATGAGCCGCCACCAACGTACCCGCGGAGCGCGGGAGGACGGCTGCTGGAGTCCTGCGTTTGAAAGAAAACTCGAAGAGCAGGTCGCCGCCCACAGAGGGGTCGCGCGACCTGCTCGTGCGGGCGCTGCTCTTACTTCGAGTAGAGCTCGACGATCAGCTGCTCCTGGATGGGCATCGTCAGGTCCTCGCGGTTCGGGCCCGTCTTCACGGTGCCCTTGAGGCCCTTCTTGTCCACCTCGAGCCACTGCGGAATGCCGCGGCGGTCCACCGTCTCGATGGCCTCCTGGATGCGCAGGATCTTCTTCGACTTCTCGTGCACCTCGACCACCGAGCCGGGCTTCACCGAGAACGAGGGGATGTTCACCCGCTTGCCGTTCACCGTGAAGTGCCCGTGGCGCACGAGCTGCCGCGCCTCGGCGCGCGTGTCCGCGAAGCCCATGCGGAACACCACGTTGTCCAGGCGGAGCTCGAGGAGCGAGAGCAGCGTCTCACCCGTCTTGCCCTTGCCCGCGGCCGCGCGGTGGAAGTAGCCGCGGAACTGGCTCTCGAGCAGGCCGTACATGCGCTTGACCTTCTGCTTCTCGCGCAGCTGCACGCCGTAGTTCGAGAACTTCACGCGACCCTGGCCGTGCTGGCCGGGGGGGTAAGGGCGGCGCTCGATGGCGCACTTGTCCGTGTAGCAACGGTCGCCCTTCAGGTACATCTTCAGGTTTTCGCGTCGGCAGATGCGGCAGACGCTGGCGGTGTAACGAGCCACGAGGTGTTCTCCAGGTTCAGGAAGGGAAAGAAGGCGTCAGACGCGGCGGCGCTTGGGCATACGGCAGCCGTTGTGCGGAATGGGCGTCACGTCACGGATGAGCGAGATCTTGAGGCCGGCCGCCGCGATCGCGCGCAGCGCCGACTCACGACCGGAGCCCGGGCCCTTGACGAACACCTGCACGTTCTTCATCCCGTGCTCCATGGCCTTGGCGGCGGCGTCACCGGCGGCCACCTGCGCGGCGAAGGGCGTCGACTTGCGCGAGCCCTTGAAGCCACGCGAGCCGGCCGACGACCACGAGATCACGTTCCCCGAGACGTCGGTGAAGGTGATCATGGTGTTGTTGAATGACGACTGGATGTGAACGATCCCGTTGAGGATGTTCTTCTTGTTCTTGTTCTTCTTCGCCTTCTTCGCCTCGCCCTCGGTGACAGCAACGGGGGCAGCAGCGGCGGGAGCGGCGGTGTTCGTCTCTTCAGCCATCTCGTGTCTTCCCTGCAGGTGATCAACCCCGCTTCCGCGGGGCCTTGGGTGGGGTTACTTGGCAGCCGGGGCGGCGGGCTTCACGCGCTGCACGCCGCGCTTGGGGCCCTTGCGCGTGCGCGCGTTGGTGTGGGTCCGCTGCCCGCGCACGGGCAGGCCGCGGCGATGCCGCAGGCCACGGTAGCAGCCGAGGTCCATCAGGCGCTTGATGTTCATCGTCACCTCGCGCCGGAGGTCACCCTCGACCTTGTAGTCGGCCTCGATGAGCTCGCGCAGCTTGCGCGTCTGCTCCTCGGTGAGGTCCTTGGTGCGCGTGGCCAGGTCGATCTTGGCGTTGGCGCAGAGTTCCTGGGCGGTCTTCAAGCCGACCCCGTAGATGTACTGGAGCGAGATGACGACTCGCTTCTGAACCGGGAGATCGACGCCTGCAATACGGGCCATGGTGTTTCTTTCCTTACAGGGGAGTTGGTCTGGAGCTGGGAATCAGCCCTGGCGCTGCTTGTGACGGGGGTTGGCCGGGCAGATCACCCGAATGGTGCCCTTGCGCCGGACCACCTTGCACTTGTCACAGATCTTCTTCACCGACGGACGAACCTTCATGGATTCCTCAGGTATTCGAGACTGCTGGTTACTTCGCGCGGTAGGTGATGCGGCCGCGGGTGAGATCGTAGGGCGAGAGGGCCACCTTCACCTTGTCGCCCGGCAGGATGCGGATGAAGTGCATCCGCATCTTCCCGGAGATGTGCGCGAGAACCTCGTGACCATTCTCGAGCACCACCTTGAACATGGCGTTGGGCAACGGTTCCTTCACCGTGCCTTCCACCTCGATCGCGTCTTCCTTCGCCAATCAGACCTCACGTCAAAACACAGACTTCGCCCCGAAGCGGGGTGTAGGAGCGGGCGGCACTAGCACCTCCCACCGGGTAATGCAACTGCCGCTAGGCGCCGATGGCCTTTCGAATGGCTGCGGCGATCTCCTCGAGCTCGCCGACCCCGTTCACGGGCCGCAGGAGGCCCCGCTGCGCGTAGTAGTCCTTGAGCGGGGCCGTCTGGCTCCGGAAGGCGTCCAGGCGCTTCTGCACCGTCTCGGGGCTGTCGTCGGCCCGGCCGCGACCCTTCATTCGCGCGTGGATCGCCTCGTCGGGCACCTCGAGCGACACCACGTGCTGCACCGGGCGGCCCAGCTTCTCGAGCGCCTGGCCCAGGGCCTCGGCCTGGGGAATGGTGCGGGGGAAGCCGTCGAGCAGGAAGCCCTTCGCGCAGTCGGGCGCCTGGAGCCGCTCCTCGACGATGCCGATCACCAGCGCGTCAGGCACGAGCTGGCCGTTCGCCATCAGCGGGCCAGCCTGCCGGCCCAGCGGGGTGTCGTTGGCCACCGCCGCCCGGAGGATCTCGCCCGTCGAGATCTGGGGGATGCCGAAGGTCGCGACGATCTTCTGGGCCTGCGTGCCCTTCCCTGCTCCCGGCGGTCCGAAGAAGACGAGCTGCATGCGGTACCCTCCCCCGTCAGGCGGTCGCGGTGTTGCGGATGCGACCGCGGATGCGCGGCCCGCGCGGGCCGGCGAAGCCTTCGTAGTTGCGGCTGATGAGGTGCTGCTCGATCTGCTGCACGGTGTCGAGGGCCACGCCGACGACGATCAGCAGCGCGGTGCCGCCGAAGTAGAACTGCACCGAGAGCACGCCCGCGATGACCGACGGCACCACGCACACCGCCGCGAGGTACACCGAGCCGCCGAAGGTGAGCCGGTTGAGCACCCGCTCGATGAAGTCCGCCGTCTGGCGACCCGGCCGAATGCCGGGGATGTAGCCGCCCTGCTTCTTGATGTTGTCCGCCACGTCGTCGGCCCGGAACGTGAGCGAGGTGTAGAAGAAGGCGAAGAAGATGATGAGGCCGACGAAGACGCCGTTGTAGACCCAGACGTTCGCCTGGAGCGCCCGCTGGAGGCCTTCCATGCCCGGCACCCAGGTCGCCAGCGTGGCCGGGAAGCTCAGCAGCGCGCCCGCGAAGATGGGGGGGATCACGCCCGAGGCGTTCACCTTGAGCGGGAAGTACGTCGCCTGGCCGGCGAACATCTGCCGCCCCGACACCCGCTTGGCATACTGCACGGGGATCCGCCGCATGCCGCGCTCGATGTAGACGACGGCGGCGATGATCACGAGCATGAAGACGATGAGGCCCACCGCCGCGCCCGCCGGCAGCGTGTCGGCGTCCACCGCGCGGAAGAGCGTCATGCCCGCGGGAGGAATGCCCGCCACGATGCCCGCGAAGATGAGCAGCGAGATGCCGTTGCCGATGCCGTTCTCGGTGATGCGCTCACCCAGCCACATGATGAAGGCGGTGCCGGCCGTCAGGGTGATCACCGTCATGAAGGTGAACCACACCAGGTTGACAGAGTCGGGCACGACGATCTGGTCGATGCCCGTGGCGCCGTCGTTGCCGCTGCGGCCCAGCGAGTAGAGGAAGCGCGAGATCGCGACGCCCTGCACCAGCGAGAGCCCCATGGTGCCGTAGCGGGTGTACTGGTTGATCTTCTGGCGGCCGGCGGCGCCCTCCTTCTGGAGGCGCTCCAGCGTCGGCACCACCACCGCGAGCAGCTGCATGATGATGCTCGCCGACACGTAGGGCATGATGCCCAGGCCGAAGATCGACATCTGGTCGAGCGCGCCGCCCGAGAAGAGGTTGAAGAGGTTGAGCAGGCCGCCCTGCTTGCGCTGGGCCTCCATGAAGGCGTTCATCGCCGCCCGGTCAACCCCCGGCGTGGCGATGAAGATGCCCAGGCGGTACACCGCCAGCAGGCTGAGCGTATAGATCAGGCGCGCCCGGAGCTCGGGAACACGGAAGATGTTGGTGACTGCGCTGAGGGCCACGGCAGCTTCCTTTTGGGGGGAGATTCAGAAACGGCGAGCGCCCCTCGACCCGTGCCTGGGCTCGAGGGGCGCGGCACCCTGGCTGGGGAGCGAGGGGCTCACCAACGACTCAGGCCTTGGCGCCCTTACCGGCGTGGGCCTTCGCGGCCGCCTCGGGCTTGTGCGCCACGAGCGGCAGCTCCTCGACGGTGCCCCCGGCCGAGGTGACGGCCTGACGGGCCGCCTCCGACGCCTTGTTCACCTTGAGGGTCAGCTTGCGCGAGAGCGTGCCCTGAGCCAGCACCTTCACGCCGTCCCACGAGCCCTTCACCAGGCCCGCGCCACGGAGCGCCTTCTCGTCGACGGTCGCGCCGTCCTTGAAGTGCGTCTCGAGCTCGCCCAGGTTCACCACCGCGTAGTGCAGGCGGTTGGGCGGGTTGAAGCCGAACTTCGGCAGCCGGCGCTGGAGCGGGCTCTGGCCGCCCTCGAAGCCCTCGAAGCGCATGTTGCCCGAGCGGGCCTTCTGGCCCTTGCCACCGCGGCCGGCCGTCTTGCCGAGGCCGGAGCCCTGGCCACGACCAACGCGCTTCTTCCGGTGCGTCGACTTGCGGGGAGCCTTCAGCGTGTGCAGCGTCACCATGGTCAGTTCCTCACTTCGCCTTCGCGGCAGCAGCCCGCGCGGCGTCACGCACGCGGATCTTCCGCGGCTTCTGGCGAGCCCGAACCTTCGGCTCGTCCTTGACGGTCTCGAACGCCACCAGGTGGCGCACCTTGTCCAGCATCCCGCGGATGGCCGGCGTGTCCTTGAGCAGGCGCTCGGAGCCGAACTTCCAGACGCCCAGGCCCTTGATGGTCGCCACCTGGCGCGCCGAGGCGCTCGAGGGGCTCTTCACCAGCTTGATCTTGATCCCCATGGCGCCTTAGTTCTCCGACTTCCTGCCGAAGTGGACGTCTTTGCCGCGCAGTCGGCTGACCTGCTCGGGAGATTTGAGCTGCTTGAGGCCATCGACGACGGCCTTCACCACGTTGTGCGGGTTGCGCGAGCGCTGGCTCTTGGTGAGGATGTTGCGGATGCCCGCGGCCTCCAGCACCGCGCGCACCGCGCCACCGGCGATGACGCCCGTACCCTCGGCCGCCGGCTTGAGCAGCACCTGGCCCGCGCCGAACCGCCCGATGACCTCGTGCGGAATGGTGTGGCCCATGAGCGGCACCCGGAAGAGGTGCTTCTTGGCGTTCTCGCCGCCCTTGCGGATGGCCTCGGGCACCTCGTTCGCCTTGCCCAGGCCGATGCCCACGTGCCCGTTGCCGTCACCGACGACGACGATGGCGCCGAAGCTGAACCGGCGGCCGCCCTTCACGACCTTCGTGGGGCGGTAGATGTTGACGACCCTGTCCTGCAGGTCGAGGTCGTTCGCGTTGATCGGAGTCGTGCTCACGTTCGTCTTCCTTTTCTTAGAACTGCAGGCCGCCCTCGCGGGCCCCGTCGGCGATCGCGGCGATGCGCCCGTGGTACGGGAAGCCGTTGCGGTCGAACACGACCTTCTCGATCTTGGCCGCCTTGCACCGCTCGGCGATCAGCAGGCCCACCTGCTTGGCGGCGGCCTTCTTGTCACCGTCGTCGAGCTTGCCCTTGAGCTCCTTGGAGAGCGTCGAGGCGTGCGCCAGCGTCTTGCCGCTGCCGTCGTCGATGACCTGGGCGTGCAGGTGCTTGAGAGACTTGTAGACGGTCAGGCGCGGGCGCTCCGTGGTGCCGGTGAGCTTCTTGCGGATGCGCGCCTTGCGGTTGAGGCGGGATTCAGTGTTGGACATGGTGGTTTCCTTTCCTTCCGCGCGAGATGGGGACTTCCCCGCGCGGATGAACGGGTGGGCGTGTTACGCCGTACCCGTCTTGCCCTCCTTGCGGCGGACCTTCTCGTCGGACAGCTTGATGCCCTTGCCCTTGTACGGCTCGGGCGGGCGCAGCGCGCGGATCTTGACCGCCGTCTGGCCCACCAGGTGCCGATCGTTCGACCGCAGCGTCAGGTCGAGCGTGGGGAGCGTGTCTTCGGTGCGGGCGGCCTTCGCCACCTCGGCCGTCACGCCCTCCGGGAGGTCGAAGATCACCGGGTGCGAGAAGCCGAGCGAGAAGTGAATCTGCTTGCCCTTCACCTCGGCGCGGAAGCCGACGCCGCGGATCGCGAGCGCCTTCTCCCAGCCCTTGCCCACGCCGTGCGCCGCGTTCGCGAGGATCGCGCGCGTCAGGCCGTGCAGCGCGCGGTGCTGCCGCGCGTCGCTGGGGCGGGTGATGAGCATCTCCTTGCCCTTCACCTCGACCTTGATGTCGGTCGAGGGGAGCGAGATCGAGAGCTTGCCCTTGGGGCCCTCGAAGTTGATGGTGTCGCCCTGGACGACGGCCTTCACCTTGTCGTCGAGCGTGATGGGGAGCTTTCCAATGCGGCTCATGGCGTTCCTCAGTAAACCGTGCAGATGAGCTCGCCGCCCACGTTGGCCTTGCGGGCCTCGTGGTCGACCATCACACCGCGGGAGGTGGAGAGGATGGCGACGCCCATGCCGCCCTTGACGCGCGGGATGTCGCGCACGTTGACGTAGCGCCGCAGGCCCGGCTTCGACTCGCGCTTGATGCCGGTGATCACCGACTCGCGGTTCGGGCCGTACTTGAGCAGCAGCGTCAGCTCGTTCTGGGGCTTCTTCTCGTGAATGATGAAGTCGGCGATGAAGCCCTCGCTCTTGAGGGCCTGCGCGACCTGCACCTTCAGGTTCGACGAGGGCAGCGTCAGCTTGTCGTGCCGCGCCATCGAAGCGTTGCGGATGCGGGTGAGCATGTCACCCACGGGATCATTGACGACCATCTTGTTGCGTCCGGTGGAGCGCTGTCCGCGCTTCCGCTGGAGATCGTGACGCCTGCCGGGCCCATCCCGGGGGTTCGCCGCGACCAGTTATCAAGACTGCACCTACCGCGAATCAGGCGCGGAAGGGAACTCCGAAAGCCTTGAGCAGGGCCAGGCCGTGCTCGTCGTTCTTCGCCGTGGTCACGATCGACACGTTCAGACCCTTCACCTTCTCGATCTGGTCGTAGTTGATCTCCGGGAAGATGATCTGCTCCCGAACGCCGAGCGTGTAGTTGCCGCGGCCGTCGAACGCCTTGGGCGAGATGCCCTTGAAGTCGCGCACGCGGGGCAGCGCCACGCTGATGAGGCGGTCGAGGAACTCGTACATGTAGTCGCCGCGCAGGGTGACCATGGCGCCGATGGCCTGGTTCTCGCGGAGCTTGAAGTTCGCGATGGCCTTGCGCGACCGGGTGATGACCGGCTTCTGGCCGGTGATGGCGTTGAGCTGGTCGACGGCTGACTCGAGGATCTTGTTGTTCGCCAGGGCCTCGCCCAGGCCCATGTTCACGACGATCTTCTCGATCTTCGGGACCTCCATGGGGTTCTTGAGCGACAGCGCCTTCATCAGGGCGGGCACGATCTCCGTGCGGTAGCGCAGCTTCAGGCGCGCCGGCTTGGCCTCGAGGCCCTCCTCGATGTTGGCCGCGAACCCGGCCTTCTTCGACTCTTCCTTCTTCCGCTTGCCGGCGGCCTTCTCGGCCTTCTTCGGCTTCTCGGCGTCGGTCTTCTTCTCGTCAGCCATGGTTCGCTACCGTTCTCTCGTCAGGACAGGGGCGCCGCGCATAGCGCAGCACCGGCACGTCAGTCAATGGTGGCTTCGCAGCCCTTGCAGAAGCGCTTCTTCTTCTCGCCCTCGCTGCGCACGCCGACGCGGGTCGGCTTGTCGCACTTGGGGCACACCAGGGCCACGTTCGAGAGCGCGATGGTGCCCGGCTTCTCGATGATGCCGCCCTCGGGGTTCGCGCGGTCGCGGCCCTTGGCGACGTGGCGCTTGACCAGCCGCAGCCCCTCGACGCGCACGCGCCGGGCGCCACGGTCGATCTCGAGGATCTTGCCGCGGTTGATCTTCTTGGTGCGCTCCGCTCCAGAGCGGACCTGCACGGTGTCACCGACCTTGAGCTTCTGCATGACTCAGAGCACCTCAGGCGCGAGCGAGATGATCTTCATGAACTTCTTGGCGCGGAGCTCGCGGGCGACCGGGCCGAAGATGCGGGTGCCGATGGGCTCGAGCTCCTTGTTGATGAGCACGGCCGAGTTCCCGTCGAACTTGATGTAGCTGCCGTCGGGGCGGCGGATCTCGCGGGCGGTGCGGACGACGACGGCCTTCGCCACGTCACCCTTCTTCACCTTCGAGTTGGGCAAGGCCTCGCGGATGGAGACGACGATCACGTCGCCCACGGAGGCGTACTCGCGATGCGAGCCACCCATCACGCGAATGCAGAACACGTTCTTGGCGCCCGAGTTATCGGCAACATCGAGCACTGAGGTCATCTGGATCATGACAATTTCTCCGGGGTACCCTGGTGGGTCAGGCGAGCGTCGCCTTCTCCAGCACCTTCACCACGCGCCAACGCTTGTCCGCAGACGTGCGGCGCGTCTCGGCGATGAGGACCTTGTCGCCCTCGTTGATCGTCGGCTTCTTCGGCTCGTGGTCCTCGACGTGCGCCTTGTACTTCTCGCGGCGCGACATCACCTTGCCGTAGGCCGCGTGCGAGGTGCGACGGCGCACGGTCACCACCACGGTCTTCGACATCTTGTTCGACGTCACGATGCCGATGCGCGTCTTGGGACGCCCGCGCGAATCAGCCGCCTTCTTGGTCTCGGTCTCAGCCATGGTTCCTTCTCTCACTTCTTCGACTGCTTGGCGGTCAGCACCGTCAGCACGCGGGCCAGGTCACGCTTGTGGGTCGTGCGCTCCGACGGGTTGTCGAGCGAGCCGGTGCGCAGCTTCAGGTTGTCCTGCACGATCGTGCTGCGCAGCTCGGCGGCGCGGCGGCTCAGATCGTCGACGGACAGCTCGTTGAGTTCCTTGGCGGTGGACATGGGTCGGTCTCCTTAGAGGCTCTGCTCGGCGCGGTTCACCACGCGGGTCATCACCGGGAGCTTCGCCGCCGCCAGGCGGAAGGCCGCCGTGGCCAGGGTCGCGTCCATGCCGTCCATCTCGTACAAGATGCGGCCCGGCTTCACGACAGCCACGTAGTACTCCACGCCGCCCTTGCCGGTGCCCATGCGGGTCTCGGCCGGCTTCTTGGTGATGGGCTTGTCGGGGAAGATGCGGATCCAGATCTTGCCGCCGCGCTTGATCTTGCGGCTCATCGCGATGCGCGCGGCCTCGATCTGGCGCGAGGTGATCCACCCCGGCTGGGTCGTCATCAGGCCAAACTCACCGAAGGCGAGCTTGTTGCCGCGGTGCGCCGAACCCGGCGTCCGGCCCTTGTGCATCTTGCGGTACTTGGTTCGAGCAGGCTGAAGCATGACGTGTCCTTAGTTCAGCGGTTCGCCGGGGCGTTGCTGCCGCCCTTGGTGGGGAGCACCTCGCCGCGGCAGACCCACACCTTGCACCCGATGGTGCCGTAGGTCGTGCGCGCGATGGCGTAGCCGTAGTCGATGTCGGCGCGGAGCGTGTGCAGCGGCACCCGGCCCTCGCGGTACCACTCGTAGCGCGCCATCTCGGCGCCGCCCAGGCGGCCGGAGCACGCCACGCGGATGCCCTTGGCCCCGAACTTCATGGCCGTCTGGATGGCCTTCTTCATCGCGCGGCGGAAGGCGATGCGGCGCTCGAGCTGCGTCGTGATGTTCTCGGCGACGAGCTGGGCGTCGATCTCGGCCTTGCGGACCTCGACGATGTTGAGGAACACCTCGTTCTTGGTGAAGCGCTGGAGCTCCTTCTTCACCGTCTCGATGCCCGCGCCGCGCTTGCCGATGACGATGCCCGGCCGCGCGGTGTGCACGTTGACCTTCACCTTGTTCGCGGCGCGCTCGATCTCGACCTTCGAGACGCCGGCGTGGTTCAGGCTCTTCTTGACGTGCGCGCGGATCTTGATGTCCTCGTGCAGCCACTGAGCGTAGTTCCGCTCCTCGAACCACTTCGAGTCCCAGGTACGGATGACGCCGAGCCGGAAACCAATCGGATGAACCTTCTGACCCAAGGTGTATCTCCCTTAATCCTGGCGCTTACTTCTTGGCCTTCTTGAGAGCCTCGTCGGACAGCACGACGTGGATATGGCTCGTCTTCTTGTTGACTCGCGTGGCGCGGCCCATGGCGCGCGGCAGGTAGCGGCGGCCGGTGGGGCCCTGGTCGACCGAGATGGTCTTGACCCAGAGCTTGTCGATGTCGACGGCGCCCTTCGAGCGGTCGGTGGCGTTGGCCATCGCGCTCTCGATGAGCTTCTTCACCGGCAGGGCCGCGGCCCGGCGGGTGAACTGCAGCGTGCTGATGGCCTTGGCGACCGGCATGCCACGAACGAGCGCCACGACCACCGAGATCTTCCGGGGGGCCATGCGCAGGTGACGGAGGTGAGCGACCGATTCCATGACGCTTAGCCCTTCTTCCCGGCCGGCGCGGCCTTCTTCTCGGCGCTGTGGCCCGAGAAGGTTCGCGTGGGAGAGAACTCGCCCAGCTTGTGGCCGACCATGTTCTCCGTCACGTACACGGGGATGAACTTGCGCCCGTTGTGCACGGCGAACGTGTGCCCCACCATCTCGGGGATGATGGTCGAGCGGCGCGACCAGGTCTTGATGACCGCCTTCTTGTTGCCCTGGTTCATCGCCTCGAGCTTCTTGCTCAGGCTGACGTCGATGAACGGGCCCTTCCAGGTTGAACGAGCCATCTGTCCTCCTTAGTTGCTACGCACGCCCTGCCGGCGCGGCGAGACCATGAACTTGTCGGTGCGCTTGTTCTTGCGCGTGGTGAGGCCCTTGGTCTTCTTGCCCCACGGGGTCACCGGGTGCGGGTTACCCTGGCCCGACTTGCCCTCGCCACCACCGTGCGGGTGGTCGACGGGGTTCATCGCGAGGCCGCGGACCGTCGGGCGGATGCCCAGCCACCGGCTCTTGCCGGCCTTGCCGCTGCGGATGATCTCGTGGTCGATGTTGCCGAGCTGCCCGATGGTGGCGCGGCAGACGATCAGCACGCGGCGCACGGCCCCCGAGGGGAAGCGCACGGAGGCGTAGTCGCCTTCCTTCGCCATGAGCTGGCCCCAGCTGCCCGCCGAGCGGATGAGCTGGCCACCGCGGCCCGGCTTGATCTCGATGTTGTGGATCACCGTGCCCACGGGGATGTTCTGGAGCGGCAGCGTGTTGCCCGGGCGGATGTCGAACGTGGGCCCCGAGTACAGGGTGTCGCCCACGTTGAGGCCCACCGGCGCGAGGATGTAGCGCTTCTCGCCGTCAGCGTAGTGCAGCAGCGCGATGTTGGCGGTGCGGTTCGGGTCGTACTCGACCGAGAACACCTTGCCGGGCACGCCGTCCTTCTCGCGCTTGAAGTCGATCACGCGGTAGCGGCGCTTGTGGCCGCCGCCCTGGTGCCGACGGGTGATGTGGCCGTCGCCGTTGCGACCGCCGCTGCGCTTCATCGACTGCGTGAGGCTCTTCTCCGGGCGATCGTGGGTGATCTCCGCGAAGTCCGACACCGTCATGAGACGGCGAGCTGCCGACGTCGGCTTGAACTTTTTGACGCCCATTTTAGACCGTGCCTCCCTCGAACAGCTCGATCTTGTCCCCCTCCTTGAGGGTGACGAAGGCCTTCTTGAAGTTCGAGCGCTTGCCCATCGACGTGCCGACGCGCTTGATCTTGCCGCGCATGATCAGCGTGCGAACGTCCTCGACCGTGACCTTGAACTGGGTCGAGACGGCGCGCGCGACCTCGAGCTTGGTCGCCTTGCGGTCGACCAGGAACGAGTACTGGCGCTGCGTCTCGCGAGCCTTGTCCAGCTTCTCGGTGATCAGCGGACCCTTGATGACGTGATTGAGATCCATGGCTTCCTCTTAGCCCTGCGCCTTGGAGCCGCGCGGCTTGAGCAGCGCGTCGTTGATGGCCTTGGCGGCCGCCACGGTCAGCACCAGCGCCTTGCGGCGGAGCACGGACTCGACGTTGATGCCCTCGGGGGCCAGCACGTCGAACTTCTCCATGTTGCGCACGGCGCGGTGGAGCTTCTCGTTCTTCTTCTCGTCCACCACGAGGGCGTCAGCCAGCTTGAGCCCCTTGGTCAGCGACTCGAAGGCCTTCTTCGACTTGCCGTCCGAGGGGAACTCGCTGATGAAGACCAGCGCCTTCTCGGTCGCCCGGAGGCTGATGGCCGAGGAGATGGCCGCCCGGCGCACGCCGCGAGGCGGGCGGTAGGTGTAGTCGCGGGGCTTGGGCCCCATGGCCTTGCCGCCGCCGACCCACTGCGAGGCGCGGGTCGAGCCCTGGCGCGCGCGGCCGGTGCCCTTCTGCTTCCAGGGCTTCTTGCCGCCGCCCGAGACCAGCGAGCTGTTCTTGACCATCACCGTGCCCCGGCGACGGTTGATCTGCTGCATCTTCGCGCCCTCGTACAGCAGGTTCGCGTTGGGCGTGGCAGCGAAGATCTCGTCCGAGAGCTCGATCTCGGACACCTTCTTGTTGGACAAATCTACGACGTCGAACTTGGCCATGGCAGCGTTCCTCAGCTCTTGATCTCGACGTCGACACCAGCCGACAGGTCGAGCTTCATCAGGGCGTCGAGCGTCTGCTGCGTCGGCTCGAGGATATCGAGCAGCCGCTTGTGGGTGCGGATCTCGAACTGCTCGCGGCTCTTTTTATCCACGTGCGGAGAGCGCAGAACCGTAAACCGGTTGATGCGCGTCGGGAGCGGGATCGGACCAGACACGCGGGCGCCAGTGCGCTTAGCGGTCTCGACGATCTCGGTCGCACTCTGGTCCAGGAGCTTGGAGTCGTACGCCTTGAGACGGATGCGAATCTTCTGTGTCGCCATTCTCGTTGAATCCTCGGTTTGCGAGGGCACTTCTTTGCAACGTCGAACGGCCGGTTACGACCCGGGTACAGCCCCTGGTTTTCACAGAGCCGGCGACGAAGAGGGGGC
This sequence comes from uncultured Archangium sp., assembly GCA_964449625.1. GTDB lineage: Bacteria > Myxococcota > Myxococcia > Myxococcales > Myxococcaceae > Archangium_A. The sequence goes on along the minus strand of CAYUZK010000055.1, from coordinate 13,095 downwards.
GGCATATACGGCCACATTCGAGGGCCGTCAAGCCCCCTGTGCGCTTTTCTGCGCGAGGGGGTCGATTCAGTAGCCCCGCAGGCGCAGCAGCAGGGGCTGGAGCACGTTGGCGGGGATGGCCGCGTAGTGCCCGAACTGCATGGTGTAGCCGCCCCGGCCCTGGGTGAGGGTGCGGAGCGAGTCGACGTAGCCGAACATCTCCGAGAGGGGCACGTCGGCGTCGATCACCTGGTTGGTGCCGCGCTGGCTCATGCCGCGGATGGTGCCGCGGCGCGCGCTGACGTCGCCGATGACGCTGCCCATGTACTCGGCGGGCACGATGATCTCGGCCTTCATCATCGGCTCGAGGAGCACGCCCTCGGCGGCCTTGCAGGCCTCGCTGAAGGCCATCGACGAGGCCACCTGGAAGGCCAATTCGTCGGAGTCGGCCTCGCGGAAGGCGCCGCCCACCACGTCGACCTTCACGTCGACCAGCGGGTAGCTGGCCACCACGCCGCGGCTGAGCCCGCTCACCACGCCGGCCTCCACCGCCGCGCGGAAGGCTTTGGGGATGGCGGTGTCCGGGGCGGAGATGCCGAACTGGAAGCCCTTGCCCGTCTCGAGCGGCGTCACGCGCACGGTCACGCTGGCGAACTGCGCCTCGCCGCCCAGCTGCTTCTCGAAGAGCTGCGTGGCCTCGCCGCTGCGGGCCACGGTCTCGCGGTAGGCCACCTGGGGCTTGCCCACGCGGGCCTCGACCTTGTGCTCGCGCTTGAGCCGGTCGACGATGATCTCCAGGTGCAGCTCGCCCATGCCGGCGATGATCGTCTGGCCAGTCTCTTCGTCGACGCGCACCCGGAAGCTGGGGTCTTCGACGGCGAGCTTCTGCAGCGACGCCGTCAGCTTGTCGGCGTCTTCGGTGCTGCGGGGCTCGAGCGCGAGCTGGATCACCGGCTCGGGGAACTCGATCTTCTCGAGCAGCACCGGGTGCGACTCGACGCACAGCGTGTCGCCGGTGGTGGCCAGCTTGAGGCCGACGATGGCGCAGATGTCGCCTGCGCAGCACTCGTCGAGCTCCTCGCGCTTGTCGGCGCGCATCTGCACCAGGCGCCCTACCCGCTCGCGCTTCTTCTTCGCCGTGTTCCACACCGCCGTGCCCGACTCGAGCGTGCCCGAGTACACGCGGATGAACGTGAGCGTGCCGTAGGCGTCGTTCATGATCTTGAACGCCAGGGCCGCGAAGGGCGCGTCGTCCTTCGTCTCGCGCACGACGTCCTTGCCGTCCTTGTCGAGGCCGTGCACGGGGGGAATGTCGATGGGCGCCGGGAGGTAGTCGATGACCGCGTCGAGCAGCGGCTGCACGCCCTTGTGGCGGTAGGCCGAGCCGCACAGCACGGGGAACACCTTGAGGGCGATGGTGCCCTTGCGGATGCCGGCGCGGAGCTCGGCCTCGGTGATGTCCTGGCCCTCGTTCTCGAGGAACTTCTCCATGAGCGCGTCGTCGAGCTCGCTGACCGCCTCGACCAGGCGCGCGCGGGCGGCGGCGGCGGCCTCGGCGAACTCCGGGGGGATCTCGGCCTCGCTGAAGTTGCTGCCCTTGTCGCTGTCCACGAAGACCAGGGCCTTCATGCGCACCAGGTCGATGACGCCCTGCAGCTTCTCTTCGCTCCCCAGGGGCAGCTGCACCACCAGCGGGTTGGCGCCCAGCCGCTCGCGAATGGAGCTCACCGACATCTCGAAGTCGGCGCCGACGCGGTCCATCTTGTTGATGAAGCAGATGCGGGGCACCTGGTACTTGTCGGCCTGCCGCCACACCGTCTCGCTCTGGGGCTCGACGCCGTTGACGCCGTCGAAGACCGCCACGGCCCCGTCGAGCACGCGCAGGCTGCGCTCCACCTCGATGGTGAAGTCCACGTGGCCGGGGGTGTCGATGATGTTCACCCGGTACTTCTGCTTCTCGCGCTCCCAGAAGCAGGTGATCGCCGCCGAGGTGATGGTGATGCCGCGCTCGCGCTCCTGCGGCATCCAGTCGGTGGTGGTGGTGCCCTCGTGCACCTCGCCCATCTTGTGGATGGCGCCCGCGTAGAAGAGGATCCGCTCCGTCGTCGTCGTCTTGCCCGCGTCGATGTGGGCCATGATGCCGATGTTGCGGTAGCGATCGAGCGGGGTGTCGCGAGACATGGCGGCGGGCCTTATGAGCGACGACCTTCGAGTCGTCGAGAGAAAACAAAGAGGCCCCGAGCGCTGACGCTCGAGGCCTCGATGATCGCAGCAGGCGGCGCGACTACCAGCGGTAGTGCGAGAAGGCCTTGTTGGCCTCGGCCATCTTGTGCGTGTCTTCGCGCTTCTTCACCGCGTTGCCGCGGTTGTTGGCGGCGTCCATGATCTCGCCGGCCAGCTTCTCCATCATGGTCTTCTCGCCGCGGCCCTTGCCGTAGGAGATGAGCCAGCGCATGCCCAGCGCGACGCGGCGATCCTGGCGGACCTCCACGGGCACCTGGTAGGTGGCGCCACCGACGCGGCGGCTCTTCACCTCGAGCGTGGGCTTGACGTTGTCGAGCGCCTTCTTGAACACCTTGAGCGGCTCTTCCTTCGCGCGCTCCTCGATCAGCGCGAAGGCGCCGTACACCACGGCCTCGGCGGTGGACTTCTTGCCCTTCCGCATGAGGTCGTTCATGAACTTCGCAACGAGCCGATCCTGGAACTTCGGGTCGGGGTTGATCTTCCGCTTATTGGGTACGCGACGGCGGGGCATGGTTTTCGGCTCCTGGAGAAGGTCTTACTGCGGCCGCTTGGCGCCGTACTTCGACCGGCTCTGCTTGCGACCCTGCACGCCGACCGAGTCGAGCGTGCCGCGGATGATGTGGTAGCGAACGCCCGGGAGGTCCTTCACGCGGCCGCCGCGGATGAGCACCACCGAGTGCTCCTGCAGGTTGTGGCCGACGCCGGGGATGTAGGAGGTGACCTCGATCCCGTTGGTGAGGCGAACGCGGGCCACCTTGCGGAGCGCCGAGTTCGGCTTCTTGGGGGTGGTCGTGTAGACGCGCGTGCAGACGCCGCGCTTCTGGGGGTTTGACTTGAGCGCGGGGCTCTTCGACTTGAACTTGAGCCGCTCGCGGCCCTTGCGGATCAGCTGATTGATGGTCGGCATTGACGTCCTTGAGAACGGCGAAAAGCTTGAAAGGGCGGCCCGCTTACAGTCTCACACCGGGGGTGTCAAGCCGTCTGACGGGAAGAGGTCCATCGCCATGATGACCGCGTCCTCCCGGTCGTCCTGGTAGTACGAGGGCCGCATGCCCACGGCGCGGAAGCCCAGGGCCCGGTAGAGCCCCTGCGCGGCGACGTTGGAGCGGCGCACCTCCAGGAAGGCCTGGCGGCACTTCTGGCGCCGGCCTGTCTCGATCACCGCCTCCATGATGCGCCGGCCGAAGCCGCGGCGGCGCACGGCCCCGTCGGTGGCCACGTTGAGCACGTGCACCTCGTCGGCGACGAGCCAGAAGATGGCGAAGGCGCGCAGCTGCCAGCCCGCGGGGGTCGCCTCCTCGCCGAGCAGCACCGTCGACCAGTCCTGCACGAGCTCCTTCTTCACCATCTCGAGCGACCAGGGGTTCGAGAAGGCCTGGTGCTCGATGGCCATCACCGCGGGCAGGTCGGCCAGCGCCATGCGCCGCACGCGAAAGGTCCTCGCGCCGGCGGTCATCGCTCGTCCTGGCCTTCGGCACGCGGCGCGTAGGGGCCCAGCAGCCGCACGTCGACCTGGCGGCGCTGGTCGGCGAGCTCCTTCTTCACCAGCTCCGCGAAGCGCTGCTGCACCAGCATGGCGCGCACGTCCTCCAGGGCCACCTCGCGCAGCGACGGGCGCTCGGCCTGGACCGCGCGGGCCTCGCGCTCCGACACCTGGGCCCGCAGCCGCAGCTTGCCCTCGAGGGCCCGGTGGGCGCGCAGGGTTCGCCGCAGCACCTCCGAGAGATCCTCGAGCGAGGCCTCGTGCTGCCCGAGGAAGGCCGCGAAGCGCCCCTCACTCTCGAAGCGCGCGCGGAAGGCGGCGATGGCGCGCTCGAGTTCCCCCGGCTCGAGGGTGTAGGCCTCGAGCTTGTCGGCCTCGAGCACCGCGAGGCGCTGGTCGATGATGGCCTTGAGGCTCGCCTCGAGGGCCGGGCGATCGAGCGGCGCGAAGGCCGCCTGCACCCCGCCGGCGTTCACCAGGAGCACCCGCGCCTCGAACTCGAGCTGCGAGGCGGCGATGACCTTGCCCTGCACCGAGGCCACGGCCCGGTCGATCACCCGGGGCGCCGGCTGGGCCAGGGCCAGGGCCGCGCACAGGCACAGGCCAACTGCCCATTGGCGCCCCCACTTCGGCTGGTTAGCCTGCCCAACGATCATGGTGAGTGACTTCTATCAGCGGCTTGGCGTGGCCCGCGGCGCGACGGCAGATGAGATCAAGAAGGCGTACCGCAAGTTGGCCCGCCAGTACCACCCCGATCACAACCCCGGCGACAAGAGCGCCGAGGAGAAGTTCAAGCAGCTCAACGAGGCCTTCGAGGTGCTGTCGGACCCGCCGAAGCGTCGACTGTACGACGAGTTTGGCGCCGACGCCGCGAAGCTCAACTGGGACGAGAAGAAGGCCGAGCAGTTCCGCGCCTACCGCTCCGGCGGGCGCCCCGGCGGCCAGGGCATGCCCTTCGACTTCAACTTCAGCGGTGACCCGGCCGCGGCGGGCGTCGACTTCGAGAGCATCCTCCACGAGATGTTCGGGGGCGGGGGCCGGGGGCGCAAGCGCGGGCCGCGGGCCGGCGGCGATCTCGCGACTGAGCTGACCGTCACCCTGGCCGAGGCCGTGCTCGGCGGGGAGCGCGCGCTCTCGCTCCACGGGCGGCGGCTGTCGGTGAAGATCCCCCCCGGCGTCGACACGGGCTCCCGCATTCGCCTCGGGGGCCAGGGCGAGCCCGGCGAGCGCGGCGGGCCGCCGGGCGACCTCTTCATCGACGTCACCCTCGCGCCCCACCCCCTCGTGCGCCGCGAGGGGCAGGACCTCTTCCTCGACCTGCCGGTGACCGTGAAGGAGGCCGCGCTCGGCGCGGAGCTGCGCGTGCCGGTGTTCGGCGGCTCGGGCACCGTCACCCTGCGCCCGGGCACGCAGTCGGGCACCAAGCTGCGGCTCAAGGGCAAGGGCGTGCCGGCGCTCCGCGGCGGGCCGGCCGGCGACCTCTACCTGGTGGTGATGGTGAAGCTGCCGGAGCACCTCGATGAGCCCGCTCGCAAGGCCCTCGAGGCGCTGGAGCAGAGTTACGCGGGCGACGTCCGGGCGGGCCTTTCCCTGTGATGGCCCACGCGATCTGCTAAGGCGCGCACCACATGGGCCTGTTCGACTTCTTAGGTGGCGGCACCCCGGCGGTGAAGGCGCAGAAGCTGAAGGCGAAGGCGACGCAGAAGTACGGCGACGCGGCCACGCGGCAGAAGGCGCTCCAGGCGCTCATCGACCTGCGGCACCCCGACGCGGTGCCGGCGCTCATGCACCGCTTCACCGTCAACGTCGACCCGCAGACCACCGACGCAGAAGAGAAGGCGCACGTCTTTGACGCGATCTGCGCGCTGGGCGACGACGCGGTGGCCCCGGTGGTGGGCTTCCTCACCAAGAACGACGCGGCCTCGAGCTGGGCGCTCAAGATCCTCGACGAGGTGCTGCCGGCCGAGCAGGCCCTGGGCGTCGTCACCGACGAGCTCAAGCGCCTGGGCGCCGAGTACACGCGCGACCCCGAGAAGAAAGAAGTGCTCCTGCACTCCCTCGCGGGCAAGGCCGACGAGCGCATCGGGCCGGTCGTGGTGCCCTTCATCAACGACATGTCGGACGAGGTGAAGATCGCCGCGCTCAAGACCACCGCCAGCCTGAAGTACGAGCCGGCGCGCGAGGCGATGCTGGCGCTGCTCGTCGCCGACGAGACGGCCAGGCGCGTGCAGTCGGCCTGCGTGGCCGCCCTGGTCGAGGCGGGCTTCGAGGTGACGGGCTTCCGCGAGAAGGTCGAGGCCCGGCTGCCCGACGGCTACACGGTGGACAAGGCCGGCGTGGTGAAGAAGCGCGGGAGCTGACGCTTTCCACCCGCGCCTGTGGCGAGCCGCTAGACTGCGCGGCCATGCGTGGCGCTGGGCTGCTCTTCGTCGTCGTGGTGGTGCTGGGGTGCCCGGCGCCGACGGTCCCCGAGGACGCGGGCGTCGACGCCGCCGTGGCGGTGAGCCCCATCGAGCTGTGCCAGCGCCTCTCGGCTGCCCGCTGCACCCTCGAGGTCCGCTGCTACGCCGCCTTCGCCCGCCTCGCCGAGGCCGAATGCGTGGAGCAGGCCCAGGCCACCTGCCTCGCGGAGTACGAGGCGCTGCGCGGCTCCTTCGAGGGCGAGCGGGTGCGCATCGACGCCGAGCGCCTCGACTCGTGTGAGCGGCGCCTCACCTCGAGCGCCTGCCCGCCGTCGCTCCCGCCCGGCTACCCCCTCGCTGGCGTGGCGCGGCCCTTCGACGACTGCGGGCTGCAGACGGGGCTCCTGGCGGGCCTCGTGCCCAGCGGCGAGACGTGCGATCAGCCAGTGGAGTGCGTGCAGGGCACCTTCTGCGTGAAGCCCGCCGGCGTCTGCCGGGGCACCTGCGTCGCCTTCGCCGGTGAGGGTGAGCCCTGCGGCATCGCCTGCGCCCCGGGGCTGCGCTGCGAGGGGGGCCTGTGCGCGCCGCTCAAGGCCCTCGACGAGGCCTGCTCCGCCAGCGACGAGTGCGAGCCCGAGCTGATCTGCCTCGGGAGCTGCCGCCCCCGCCGGAAGCTCGGTGAGGCGTGCCGCTTCGACGCCCGGCGCCTGAGCCCCTGCGAGCCGGGCCTCGCCTGCGACGTGGTGCCCTTCGTCGACGGGGCCGAGGGCACCTGCGTCGTGCCCGGCGCCGCCTTCACGCCGTGCCGCTTCCACTGGAGCTGCGCGCCGGGCCTGGTCTGCGCGGACATCGACTGGGCCCCCTTCCCGGCCTCGGCCCCGCCCCCGGGGAGCTGCCGGGAGCCGGACGGCGCCGACTTCAACTGCCGCCCCTCGGCCTACGCGGCCTTCGTCGGCCAGCAGTGCGCGCCGGGCTTGAGCTGCCGCGACCCGGTCAACCGCTGCCAGGCGCTGCCCACGCGCGGCGAGGCCTGCACCCCCTCCCGGCAGGACTGCTCGGGCTTCGGCGTGTACTGCAAGCCCTCGGGCGGCGGCGACGTCGGCGTCTGCGCCGGCCCCGCGGCCCTGGGCGAGCAGTGCGCCTTCCGCATCGACGCCAGCAGGACGGTCGCCATCCCCTGCAGCGCCGGCTTCTGCGAGCGGGAGGTGACGCTGCAGTGCCGGCCCCCGAGCCGCACCACCGGCAGCGTCTGCGCCCAGGACGGCGAGTGCATCTCCGGCCGCTGCGTGCCCCAGCCCGACAGAACGCTCCGCTGCGCGCCGGCCTGCTGAAGATCGGCTGTCACAACTTCGCTGCCCGCCGCGTTACCCGTTGAAACGCCCCGCCGTCACCCCGAAGGAGGACCGCTTGAGCTCGTTGCCCTCGCTGCTCCACGCCGTCACCGTCTACCGCCAGGGCGCCACCTGCCACCGCCGCGCGGAGCTGGGCGCCGGCGCCGATCGCCAGCTCCGCTTCGGCGGCCTCCCCCTCTCGCTCGAGCCGGGCTCGCTCCGCGCGAAGGTCGTCAGCGGCAGCGGGCGGGTCGTCGACGTGCGGCCCCAGTTCGACGTGGAGCTGGCGCAGGCCGTCGACGTGCCGGCCGAGCTGCAGGCCAGCGAAGCGGCCGCGGCCGCCTACACCGCGCTCCAGGAGCGCCGCGCGCGCCTCGAGGCGGAGATCGACGAGCTGCAGGCCCTCGCCCCAACCTTCCTCGAGCCGAAGCGCGGAGAGCCGCCCCGCCCCGCCCCGGTGGACGCGATGCTGGCCCTGGGCGACTTCCGCGAGGCGGAGCTCCGCGCGCGCCTCGACGCCCGGCGCGCGCTCGACGTGCAGCTCGAGGACGCGAAGGAGGAGCTCACGCTCCGGCAGCGGAGACTCCAGGAGGCGACGACCGCGAAGCGCACCGAGCGCTCGCGGCTCTCTCGCGTGGCAGTGGTGACGCTCGCCGAGGCGCCCGCCGGGCCCTTCACCCTCGAGCTCGAGTACGCGGTGCCCGGCGCGCGTTGGGTGCCCAACTACACGCTCACGCTGGCCCGCGGCATGGGCAGCGGCACCCTGCGCATGCGCGCCTCGGTCGCGCAGCAGACCGGGGAGGACTGGTCGCAGGTGCGGCTCTCGCTGTCGACGGCCAACGCCGGGCGCCGGGCCGACGCGCCGGAGCTCAAGGCCCTCAAGATCGGCCGTCGGCAGGAGGCGCCGCAGCGCTCCGGGTGGCGCGAGCCCCCGCCGGGCCTCGACACCCTCTTCGGCGGCTACGACGACGCCTTCGGGGGCAGCCCGCCACAGGGCGCCGTCACGCCGCCGCGCGCGGCTCCCAGGGACGTGCTCGAGGCCCTCGGGGGCGTCGCTCCGGAGCCAGAGATGAAGAAGAAGGCCAAGAGCGGCGCTCCGCCCCGGCCGCAGCGCGCGCGGATGGCACCGGGTGCGCCTCCGCCGCCGCCCCCCTCGGCCGCGCCCATGCGCCTGCGCGAGGAGGCCTTCGACGCCGCTCCTGCCGAGCTGGCCTCCATGTCGATGGCTCGCATGTCCGCGAAGTCGAAGTCGCTCGCCCCCCCGGCGGCCTCGCGCGGCGGTGGGGCCTTCGGCGGAGCGGGAGCCCCCATGGCCGACCTGGATGACGAGGCTGTCTACGAGTCCGAGGGGGGCGAGCCTGAGGCGCCCGACGGCTACGAAGGCTTGCCAGAGGCCAGCGAGCCCGCCCACGGGCTCGCCGAGGGCCTGGGCGACTACGCGCGGCTCACCATGACCGGCCCCGACGGCGGCGCCCAGCGCGGACGCCTCGTGCCCGCCTCGCCCTGGGAGTTCGCCTTCGTGGCGGGCGTCTCGGTGCAGGTGGACTTCGTGGTGGCGATGATCGGCCGAGCCCAGCGCGCTGCCTTCGAGGTGTCCTCGCTCTCGCTGCCGCCGCTGACCAACCCGGTGACGTCGGTGAACGCCTTCGACTACCGCTACGACTGCGACGCGCCGGTCGACGTGCCCTCGACGGGCAAGTGGGCGCTGGTGCCCGTCATGGAGTGCGCGGTGGGCCTGAGCCCCGAGTACCTCTGCGTGCCTTCGGTGGAGCCGAAGGTGTACCGGACCCTCACCGTCACCAACCGCACGAGCCACGCGCTGCTGCCCGGCCCGGTAGACGTGACGGCCGGCGACGAGTTCCTGATGACGACCTCGCTCCCCGCCATTCCGCCCGGGGCCGACCAGGCGCACCGCCTGGGCCTCGGCGTGGAGGAGGCCATCAAGGTCGCGCGCAAGACGCAGGCGAAGGAGACGAGCGGCGGCTTCCTCGGCGGCTCCACGGTGCTGCCGCACGAGGTGGAGATCGAGATCAACAACCGCCTCTCGACGCCGGCCCTGGTGGAGGTGCGCGAGCGCCTGCCGGTGCCCGAGGGCGACGAGAAGGACCTCAAGGTCGAGGAGACGAAGCTCGAGCCGAAGTGGGAGGTCTTCGAGAAGGTCGAGGAGGGCCGCGTGGTGCACGGCGGCCGGCGGTGGCGGGTGACGGTGCCGCCGGGCCAGCCGATGAAGCTCCTCGCGCAGTACACCATTCGCATGCCCGCCGACCGGATGCTCGTCGGCGGCAACCGGAGGAGCTGAAGCCATGACCACGATGCCCGTGACGAAGGTGGTGGTGATGGAGGACCGCGCGCAGGTCGAGCGCGGCGGCGCCGTGACGCTGGCCGGGGTGACGCGGCTGGAGGTGCCCGGCTTCCCCCTGGTGGCCGTCGATCGTTCGCTCAAGGTCGAGTGCCAGGGCGGAAAGGTGCTCGACGCGAAGCTGGAGCGCCGGTGGAAGGAGCAGCCGCGCGGGGGCCTGCCGGAGAACGCGAGCGCGCTGCGCAGGCGGGTGCACGAGCTCGAGCAGCAGCAGGCGGTGGAGCACGACGAGGTGGAGCGCCTGGCGGCCCGGGGCCTGGTGCTCGAGACGGCGCGCGGCGACTGTCTGCGCGCCATCGGCGAGTTCACCGGCGTGGGCAAGGCCGACCCCGAGGCCTGGCACGCCCAGCTCGCGAAGCTGAGCGCGGCGGGGGCGACGCTCGACGACGACAGCCGCGCGGCCCGCCAGGCGCAGGCGCGCACCGCGAAGCTGCTCGCCGAGGCGCGGGCGGCCATCGCCGTCGCCGAGGAGCCGGCGCGGAAGCTGGAGTGCAGCCTGGTGCTGACGCTCGAGGGCCAGGGCGACGCCCAGGTGCGCGCGAGCTACCTGGTGCCCTGCGCCGTGTGGCGGCCGGCCTACCGGGCCACGCTGAGCGCGGACACCGTGCAGGTCGAGGCCGAGGCCATCGTCTGGCAGCGCACCGGCGAAGACTGGGGCGAGGTCGAGCTGCTCTTCTCCACGGCGCGGCCGACGCTGGGCACCAGCCCGCCGCAGCTGATGGAGGACTGGCTCTCGACGCGCCCGAAGCAGGACGTCGAGAAGCGCGTGGTGGACGTGGCCATTCGCGAGGAGGAGATCCAGACGGCGGGTGAGAGCGGCGGCGTGCCCGAGCTGCCGGGCCTCGACGACGGCGGCGAGGCGCGGCTGCTGCGCGCCCTGGGCCCCACCACGGTGCGCACCGACGGGCAGCCGCACCGCGTGGCGCTCTTCGCCTTCGAGGCGAAGGCCACGGTGGAGCTGGTGTGCCCGGCGGAGCTGACCAGCCTCGTCTTCGTGATGGCCCGCTTCCCCAACTCGAGCGGCCAGGTGCTGCTCGCCGGGCCGGTGGACCTCGTGCGCCAGTCGGGCCTGGTCGGCCGCAGCGCGCTCAAGTTCACGGCGCCGGGCGAGCCGGTGAAGCTGTCCTTCGGCAACGAAGACGGCCTGCAGGTCGTTCGCGAGACGGACGAGACGGTGGAGACCGCGCGCCTCACCGGCCGGCGCACCACCACGCGGCGGGTGAAGCTGCACGTGTCGAACGCGCGGCCCTCGGCGGCGAAGCTGGTACTCGAGGAGCGCGTGCCGGTCTCGGAGGTGAAGGAGGTCGAGATCCAGGTGCTGCAGCAGGGCTGCGCGCCTGCGCCGTCGGCGGTGACGAAGGACGGCGTCGCCCGCCTGGAGCTGGAGCTGGGCGCCAACGCGACCCGCACGGCGAAGTTCGCCTGGGAGCTGTCGGCCGCCTCGAAGGTGGCCGGGGTGTAGCCGGCGTCAGCGCGCGAGGCGGGCGCGGGCGGCGGTGACGGTGTTGGCCATCAGCATGGCGATGGTCATCGGCCCCACGCCGCCGGGCACCGGGGTGATCCACCCGGCGCGCTCCTTCGCCGACTCGAAGTCGACGTCGCCGCACAGCTTGCCCTCGGGGGTGCGGTTCATGCCCACGTCGATGACGACGGCGCCGGGCTTGATCCACTCGCCCTTCACCAGCTTCGCCACGCCCACGGCGGCCACCACCACGTCGGCGCGGCGCACCTCGGCCTCGACGTCGCTCTTCGAGTGGCACACCGTGACGGTGGCGCTGGCGTTGAGCAGCAGCATGGCCATGGGCCGGCCGACGATGTTGCTGCGGCCGATGACGACGCAGTTCTTCCCGGCCACCTGGCAGCCGATCTCCTCCAGCATGCGCATCACGCCGAAGGGCGTGCAGGCCACCAGCGTGGGCCGCCCCTGGAAGAGGTGCCCGGCGTTGAGGGCGTGGAAGCCGTCCACGTCCTTCGAGGGGTCGATGGCCTCCAGCACCGCGGTGCTGTCGAGGTGCTTGGGCAGCGGCAGCTGCACGAGGATGCCGTCCACCGCGCCGTCGGCGTTGAGCTGCCGGACCAGGGCCATGAGCTCGGCCTGGGTCACCGACGCGTCGAGGTGGTGGTGCCAGGAGCCAAAGCCCAGCTCCTTCGCCGTCTTCTCCTTCGAGGTGACGTAGACCTTCGAGGCCGGGTCTTCGCCCACGCGTACCACGGCGATGCCCGGCGGCCGGCCGTGCTTCGCGGCCAGCGCCTCGACCTCGCGCTTGAGCTCGGCGCGGACCTTCGCAGACAACGCCTTGCCATCGATGAGCTGAGCGGTCATGGCGCCCGTCTACTCCCGGCCTCCACGAGCGGCGTGACTTTTCGCCGGGGCGGGTACACTCCGCGGCGCGATGTGGGGAAAGGTCTTTGGCGCACTGTTGGGAGCCGGGCTGGGCATGCTCCTGGCCTGGTCGCCTGGCGTGGCCGCGACGCTGGCGCTCGTGGGTGCGCTGCTGGGCCACCTGCTGGTCGACCGAGAGCCCCCCGCGCCGCAGGTCGATCGGCCGCCGAGCCGCGCGGAGCTGCTCGAGCGCCCCGCCCCGCCGCGCCGCGGCCCGGCCTCCGTACGCGCCCCGGTACGCCGCCGAGAGGCCACCGCAGAGGAGCTCGAGCTCGCGCAGACGCTCTGCCCGGTGTTCATCGAGGTCGCGCGCAGCGACGGCCCGGTGACGCAGGTGGAGATCCGCCTCGTGCGCGAGTTCTTCGAGCACCAGCTGGGCTTCGACGAGCTGGCCATGGAGGCGGTGCGCCAGTCGCTCAAGGCGGCCCTCGCCGCCCCCGCGCAAGACGTGACGCCGCTGGTGACGCGGGCGCGCACGGCGCTCAAGCCAGCCCTGCGCGTGGAGATCGTCCGCGCGCTCTACGACGTGGGCATGACCGACGGCGACCTACAGCGCAGCGAGATGGACACGCTCCGGCGCGTGGTGGCCGGCTTCAACCTCAGCGACGAGCAGCTCCAGGCCATCACCGGCGAGCTCTTCGGCAAGGCCGACAAGAACTACGAGGTGCTGGGCGTCACCCCGGACGTCGAGGACGACGCCGTCAAGAGCGCCTACCGGCGGCTGGCGGCCGAGCACCACCCCGATCGCGCGAGCGACGGCGGCGCGCGCTTCCGGGAGATCAAGGAGGCCTACGAGGCGCTGCGGAAGCTGCGCGGCTTCTGAAGCCGTCAGCTCAGCTGCGAGACGAAGTCGGCGAGGCGGGCCAGGCCCTTCTCGATGTTCGCGTCGCTGGTGGCGAAGCTCAGGCGGAGGA
>CAYUZK010000054.1:0-29250 GCA_964449625.1 uncultured Archangium sp. | reverse complement strand
ATCACCGCGCCGGGCGAGGGCGGGCGCGGCGGCGGCTTCGCGAACGGCGGCAACGGCGGCGGCAGCGGCGGCGCGGTGCTGCTCGAGGCGCGGCGCTTCATCGCCTCCAGCGGCGGGGTCATGGCCAACGGTGGCGGCGGCGGCGAGGGCGGCACGGGCAACGACGGGCAGTCCGGGCGGGCGTCGAGCGTGCCCGCGAAGGGCGGCGCCGATCTCGTGCCCGGCGGCGCCGGCGGCGACGGCGCTGCGGGGACCACGTCAGCCCAGCCGGGGAACGAGGCCATCGGCGTCGGCGGTGGTGGCGGCGGCGGGCTCGGCCGCGTGCGCATCAACGTGAGCCAGGACTGCAGCCTCGGCCCGCCCACCACGGTGACGCTGAGCCCCGCGGCGACGAGCAACAGGCCCGACGCCGGGTGTCCCTGAGGCGTCGGCGCCTTCGCCCCGGCGAGCTGCGGGGGAGGCGGAGCGGTTCCCGTGTCAGCGCCCTAGCGTGAACCGGAGCGCGTCCTCCAGCATCGGGTGCGCGAACCGGAAGCCCGACGCCACGAGGGCGTCCGGGTGCACGCGCTGGCTGGCGAGGATGGCGCCGGTCGCCAGGTCGCCGAAGAGGGCCTTGAGCGCGAAGCCCGGCGTGGGCAGCGCCGCCGGGCGCCCGAGCACGCGGCCGAGCACCTTCGCGTACTCCGCGCTCGTCACCGGGTGCGGCGCCACGGCGTCGACGGGCCCCGCCAGCGCGTCGGAGTACGCCGCGTGGAGGATGAGCCCCAGGATGTCCTCGAGCGAGACCCAGCTCTGCCAGGCGCGGCCGTTGCCCAGCGGGCCGCCGGCGCCGGCCTTGAAGGGCAGCAGCAGCTTGCCCAGCGCGCCGCCGCGGGCCGACTGCACGAGGCCCGTGCGCAGCAGCACCACGCGCGCGCCGATCGCCTCGGCCTCGCGCCCGGCCTCCTCCCAGTCCACGCACAGCCGCGAGAGGAAGGCGGCCGGGGAGCCATCGTCGGGGCCCGGCGTGGAGGTCTCGGTGAGCACCTCCTCGCCGCGGTCGCCGTAGACGCCGATGGCGGAGCCCTGGATCCACGCGCGGGGCCGTGAGCCCGAGGTCTTCACCGCCGCGATGAGCCTCCGCGTGTAGTCGACGCGGCTGTCCCGCAAGAGCGCCTTGCGCGCCGGGGTCCACCGCGCGTCGGCCACGCCCGCCCCGGCGAGGTTCACCACCACGTCGGCGCCTTCGAGGGCCGTGGCGTCGAAGTCGCGGCCCGTGCGCGTCACGGGCCGCACCGTGTGCCCGCCGGTGGTGAGGAAGGGCATCAGCGCCGAGCCGATGAGCCCGCTGGCCCCGGTGACGGCGACGGTGAGCCGCGGGCGCCCGGCGAAGGCCGCGTGGCGCACGAGATCGCCGCGCGTGACGGCGTGGCGGTAGGCGAACATGCGCTCGAGCGTGGCGCGGGTGAAGCCGCCGCCGAAGGTGCTGCCCAGCGCGCCCAGCGGCAGCGCGTACTCGACCTGGTCGACCAGCTCGCTCGTGCCGTCGCCACGGTCCTCGAAGCGGTGCGTGTGCACCCACCTGGCGAACGGCCCCGAGACCTGCTCGTCGCGGAACATCACGCCCGGCTCGCAGGCCGTGTGCTCGGCGACCCAGCGCTGCGTGGCCGGGCCGACCTTGAGGCGGATGACCGTGCGCGCGCCCACCTCGAGGCCGCCGGTGCGCTCCTCCACCTCGACGGGGTCGAAGGGCGGGTTGAGCCGCTCGAAGGCGCCCGGCCGCGCGTGCCAGGCGTAGAGCTCGGCGGCGGGCACCGGCATCACCGTGCGCCGCTCGAAGGTCTGGGTGGTCGTCATGCCGGCAGGCGTAACCGGGCCGTCAGCTCTTCGCAGGCGGCGTGGACTTCACGTACAGCTCTCGCAGCTGCTTCTCGTCGACCTCGCCCGGCGCCTGGGTCATCAGGTCGGTGCCCTTCTGCGTCTTGGGGAAGGGGATGACGTCGCGCAGCGACTCGGTCTCGGTGATGAGGAAGGCCAGGCGGTCCATGCCCAGGGCCAGGCCGCCGTGCGGCGGGGCGCCGAACTTGAGCGCGTCGAGGAGGAAGCCGAACTTGTTGCGCGCCTCCTCGTCGCTGATGCCCAGGGCGCGGAAGACCTTCGCCTGCACCACGGGGTCGTGGAGGCGGATGGAGCCGCCGCCGATCTCGAAGCCGTTGAGCACCACGTCGTAGCGGTAGCAGTACACCTTCGCCGGGTCGAAGCTCTCTGGCTCGAGGTACTGGAGGCACTCGTCGATGGGGCGCGTGAAGGCGTGGTGCGCCGGGTGCCACGTCTTCGTCTCTTCGTCGTACTCGAAGAGCGGCGGGTTCACGACCCAGAGGAAGTTCCACTGCCCGCCCGAGCCGTACTCGGGGATGAGCCAGAGCTTCTTGGCCAGGTACACCCGCAGGTTGGCCATGATGGTGTGGACCTTCGCCTCCGGCCCGAACTGGAAGAGGATCAGGTCGCCCGGCCTGGCGCCGGTGGCCTCCATGATCGCCGCGCGGAGCTCGGGCTTGATGGTCTTGAAGAGCGGCGCCTGCGTCCACTCGCCGTTCTCGGCGATCTTCGCGCGGGCCAGCCCCCTGGCCCCCATGCCCACGACGTAGGCCTCGAGCTCCTCGATGTCCTTGCGCGAGAGCTCGTGCGGCGGCGGCGGCAGCTTGGCGGTGGGGTTGGGGTTCGCCTTGCGGAAGGCCTCCTCCTTCGCCTTCACCACGGCCGGGTTGTGCTGCCCGGCGCCGACCGGCGAGACGACCAGCGCCTTGACCAGGCCCTGCTGCTGCACCGTCTCCCACATCGGGCCCACGCCGCCCTCGGCGCCGAACTGCTCGAGCACGCCGTTGAGCACCGTGTGCTGCATGCCGAAGCGCAGATCGGGCTTGTCGTTGCCGTACTTCTGCATGGACTCGTCGAAGTCGAGGCGGGGGAACGGCGTGGGCAGGTCGAGCCCGTGCACGTCCTTCCACAGGCGCTTGAGCAGCCCCTCGACGATGGTGAAGACGTCGTCCTGGCTGACGAAGGACATCTCGAGATCGATCTGCGTGAACTCGGGCTGGCGATCGAGGCGCAGGTCTTCGTCGCGGAAGCACTTGACGATCTGGAAGTAGCGGTCGAGGCCGGCCACCATGAAGAGCTGCTTGTAGAGCTGCGGCGACTCGGCGAGCGCGTAGAACTTCCCCGGGCTCAGGCGCGAGGGCACGAGGAAGTTGCGGGCGCCGCCCGGCGTGTAGCGGCCCATGAAGGGCGTCTCGAGCTCGAGGAAGCCGTTCTCGTGGAACCACTGCCGCGTGGCGGCGTTCATCTTCGAGCGCGTGATGAGCGAGCGCTGCAGGTTCGGCCGGCGCAGGTCGAGGTAGCGGTACTCGAGGCGCTTCTCTTCGCTGGTCTGCAGGCCCTCGGTGATCTCGAAGGGCGGCGTCTCGCTCTTGTTGAAGACCTCGGCGTACGAGACGTAGATCTCGACCTCGCCGGTGGCCAGGTTGGGGTTGGTCGCCGGCACCAGCTTGTTCTCCTTCTTGGAGAACTGCATGCCGCGCGAGCGCACCTCCCCGCGAATGCCCACCACCCACTCGCTGCGGAGCGCCTCGGCCAGCACGTGGGCGTCCTTCGAGAGGCCCGGGTCGAAGACGACCTGCGTCAACCCCTCGCGATCACGCAGATCGATGAAGATGAGGCCGCCGTGGTCGCGCCGGTTCTGGACCCACCCGAAGAGCACCACCGTCGACCCGATGTCCTTCGCCCGCACCGCCCCGCACGAGTGGGTGCGCTTCACCTTGCTGATGAACTCGCTCATGGGAGCGGCTCGTTAGCAGAAATTCCGTAGTAGAACGCGCCTCATGTCCCGCTCCGCGATGCTGGGGCTGTTGGCGTGCCTGAGCGCCTGCGGCCCGAACCCCAAGGCCCCCGTGAGGGTGATGGCGCTGCTGCCCGACCAGGCCGGCGCCTTCCAGACGACCGAGGTCGAGCTCACCACGGTGAGCAACGTCACGACGCTCAAGGGCGACGTGGTTCAGTTCGTCGGGGGCGCGCGGGTGGTGCTCGACCCCACCGATCCGCTGCAGGCCAACATCCTCAACATGACCGACAGCCAGCGCTACGAGGTGCTGGTGAAGGACCAGGGCGTCGACGTGCGCGGCCACTACATCGACCGCGGCGGCGTGCTGTGGCCCGGCGACTTCCACACCTGGCAGATGGTCTCGACCTATTACAACTTCGAGCGCGCCTACGCCTACTTCAACGAGCTCTACGACGGGGTCGACCCGACCGAGCTGCGGCCGATGAAGGTGCTGTACTGGAGCGACGTGCGCCTCAACTCGGTCAACCCGCTGACCGACAACGCGCTGTACCTCTCGTTCATCAAGGCCTTCACGGTGGTGCCCTTCGAGAAGGAGCAGCTCATCCCGCTCCCCATGAACATCGGCGTCATCGGCCACGAGGTGGCGCACCGGGTCTTCAACTTCAAGGTGCTGGAGGACAGGGGCTTTCACCCGGCCATCACCTCCTGGAGCCAGACGCCCTTCAACCTCCTCAAGTCGCTCGACGAGGGCCTGGCCGACTTCCACGGCTTCGGCGTCACCTGCCCCGAGGCGGCGGGCTGCCGGTCGAACTTCCTCGCCATCTCGCTGTCCGACGAGCGCACCGTGCGCAACCGCGACCTGGCGCGCACCGACGCGTGCATGGACGAGGCCACGCGCACGGCCTTCCAGCAGTTCAACCAGAGCCAGTGGGTGACGAGCCAGGAGATGTACCGCGTGGGCAACCTGATCGCCGCGTCGCTCTACCAGTCGGCGAACAAGCTCGGGAAGCTCGACGTGATGCAGAAGGCCGTGCTGCTGGCCTACGACGACGAGTCGAACACCACGCCGGGCCTGCGCCAGCTCGTCGGCCGCAACCAGAACACGCCGCAGGCCTTCACCCTCGAGGCGGTGGGCAACTCCATCGCCGCGCACATCTCCGACCCGGAGCTCAAGAAGTTCTTCTGCAACGAGTACTCGACGCGCCTGCAGACCACCTGTGGCACCTTCGGCGGGGGCAACTGCCCCGAGATGCCCGCCTGCCCCTCGACCTCGCGCCGCGAGAACTACTGCCCGCTGCTCCCGCCCTCTCCATGATCCGACAGCTCCTGGCCGTGTCGCTGGTCGTCTCCTACGCCGCCTTCGCGCAGTCCGACGACGACGCGCCCATTCCCTACGGCGATGACGGCGTGTCCGAGCAGCGCGACGCGCCGAAGAAGGCGAAGAAGAAGCGCCGAACCGAGATCCGCGAAGAAGACGAAGAGGAGGCCGCCGGCGAAGAGTCGTTGGCCGCCGTCGACGACCCCAACATCGGCGTGGGCGGCGAGCTCATCGCGGGCCTGGGGCTCCTCGACGCGAGCCGCGGCGGCCTCGACCCGCGCTTCGTCTTCGGCGTGCGCTTCACGTGGGAGTGGGGCCGCCTCATCCCCGATGAGTACCTGCGCGAGATGTTCTTCGCCGACGTGCAGTGGACGATGGCGACGACGAAGGACGGCACCAGCCAGGTGTCCACCGAGTCGACGCTCCACAACTTCACGGTGGCGCCGGCCGTGGCCCTGCCCTTCGGCCGCGGCTCGGTGATGTCGGCCTTCGCGCAGGTGGGCGCGGGCTTCAACTTCGCCTCCACCACCACGCGCATCGACAGCGCCGCGGTGGCGCTCTCGGGCACCAAGTTCCTCTTCCAGTACGGCATCGGCCTACGCGGCCGCCCCGCCGTGGTGGGCGATGGCTCGGTGCGCATCAGCTTCCGCATCGACGTGACCCGCTACATCCGCGGGTACATGCACGACATGTTCATCGGCGGGGGCGTGGGCCTGATCTTCTGACGCTCAGGGGCTCGCGCGCAGCGACGAGAGCTTGAGCGAGAGCCGCCGCACGCCGCGGAACTCGTCGATCGACACCTTGAACGCGAGGTCTACCGGGCCCTCGGTCAGCGGCGCCGCGTCGGCGAGGCGGAAGCCGATGACGTCGAAGGCCGGCGCCGCCTCGAGCGCGAGCTTGAGGTGCCCCGGCTCACCGGCCGCCTTGTTCTGGAGGATGCGCGGCCGGGCCACCTGCCCCCGGAGCGCCAGCACCGGCTCGGGGTTGCCCATGCCGAAGGGCGCCAGCCCCTGGAGCGCCGAGACGGCCGCCTCGTCGAGGTCCTTCGCCTGCACCACCGCGTCGACCCGGCAGCGAGGCACCAGGGCTGCGTCGTCGAGGCGCTCGAAGGTGATGGCCTCGAAGGCGCGGGTGAACTCGGAGATTCGCGCCGGGTCGATGGTCAACCCCGCCGCCGCCTTGTGCCCGCCGAAGCGCGTGAGCGAGCCGCTGCTCGCCTTGAGCGCGTCGTGGAGGTGGAAGCCCTCGATGCTGCGCGCCGAGCCCTTGCCGACGCCCTCGTGCACGCCGATGAGCACCGCCGGCCGGTGGAAGCGCTCCACGATGCGCGAGGCGACGATGCCCACCACGCCCGGGTGCCAGTCGGGTGACGAGAGCACGAGGCCCCGCACGCCCCGGGCCACGGCCGCCTCGGCCTGCGCGATGGCTGAGGCGAGCATCGCCCGCTCGATCTGCTGGCGCTCGGCGTTGGCCGAGTCGAGGGCCCGGGCCAGCGGCAGCGCCGACTCGTAGTCCTTCGCCAGCAGGCACTGGAGCCCCACCGAGGCGTCGTCGAGGCGCCCGGCGGCGTTGATGCGCGGCCCGAGGCGGAAGCCCACGGTGCTCGCCGTCACCTCGGCCGTGCCGACGTCGGCGACGTCCTTGAGCGCGCGCACGCCCGGCCGGCGGCCCGCGGTGAGCTCCTTGAGCCCGTGCGTCACCAGCACCCGGTTCGCGCCCGTCAGCGGCACCACGTCGGCCACGGTGGCGAGGGCCACGAGGTCGAGGAGCTGCTTGAGGTTCGGCTCCTGCTTGCCGGCGAAGGCGCCCTGCTCCCGCAGCACCTTGCGCAGCCCCATGCACAGGTTGAACGTCACCCCCCCCGCGCAGAGCCACTTGGTCGGGTACTCGCAGCCGGGCTGCAGCGGGTTGAGCACTGCCACCGCCGGCGGCATCGTCTCGGGCACCGCGTGGTGATCGACCACCACCACGTCCACGCCCAGCTCGTTGGCCCGCTCGATCTCCGCGTGCGAGGTGATGCCGCAGTCGAGCGTCACGAGCAGCTTCGTGCCCTCCGCCGCCAGCCGCTCGATGGCCGCGCGGTTGAGGCCGTACCCTTCGCCCAGCCGGTGCGGAATGTAGGTGCGCGGCTCGAGGCCCACCTGCCGCAAGAACGAGGTGAGCAGCGCGGTCGAAGACACCCCGTCGACGTCGTAGTCGCCGTAGAGCGTCACCGACTCCTTCGCGGCGATGGCGCGCACCAGGCGGTCCACGGCTGCCGGCAGGCCCTTCATGGTGAAGGGGTCGGGCAGCTCGGTGAGCGCGTCGGAGAGGAACCGGGTCGCCGCGTCGGCCGAGGTGTAGCCGCGGCCCACGAGCACGCGCGCCGCCACCGGGTGCAGCCGGAGCGCCTCGCCCACCTCGAGCGCCGCCTGCTCGAGATCGAGCGACGCCAGCTCGGGCTTGTCCTTCGGGAAGACCCAGCGCGGTTCCATCAGCGACGCATAGCACGCGCCCCCGACAGTCAGAGCAGGGCCAACAGCTCCACCGGCTTCTCGAGCAGGTGCCTGGCGCCCGCGGCCGTGAGCTCCTCGCGCGTGCGAAAGCCCCACAGCACCCCGATGGGCACCATGCCCGCGTTCTTCGCGGTGGCGACGTCGATGGGCGTGTCGCCGACGAAGCCGATGCGCGCCGGCAGCACGTTCAGCGCCAGGGCCAGCTCGAAGGCCGCCGTCGGGTCGGGCTTGCGCGGCACGCCCTCGCGCTCGCCGCGCACGTCGACGAAGGGCCAGCGGGCGAACGCGTGGGCGACGAGGTGCCTGGTGAAGTCGTCGCGCTTGTTGGACAGCACGGCCATGGGCCGCCGCCTCGCGACGACGCCGTCGAGCATCTGGGCCACGCCGGGGTAGGCCGCGGAGCTGGCGTGCTCCAGCGCCTGGTACTCGCGGCGGTAGTCGTCGGCGAGCACAGCGAGCGACGCAGGCAGCCCGTCTTCGAACTCGACCTGCCAGTCGAGGCCCAGGGCTCCGAGGAAGGCCCGGCGCACCAGCACCTCGGCCCCTTCGCCGACGAAGGCCTTGTAGGCCTCCACCGGGTGTGGCGGGAGCCCGCGGGCGCGCAGCACCGCGTTCATCGCGGCGCTCAGGTCGCCGAGCGAGTCCGCCAGGGTGCCGTCGAGGTCGAAGATGAGGGCGTCGAGGCGAACGGCCACGGCGTCAGGCGCGCGCGTTGGGGGGCACGGGCGAGAGGTTGAGCATCACCGCCTCGCGCACCAGCTTGCGCAGCACGCTCTCCTTGAGCTCCGCGAGCGAGGAGAGCGACACCACGCGGCTCTCGCCGTCGCCGGGCAGGTCCACCGCCGAGGGCAGCTCACCGCCGCGCATGAACTTGACCAGCACCGCGCGCTCCTGCGGCTCGATGCGCGCGAAGACGCCGTTGGCGAAGTACGCCGGGGCGCCGTCCTCGAGGCGCTCGGTGGCCTCGGGGGCCGCGTCGAGCATGAGGCGGCGCAGCGTCTTCACCACCGGCTGCACGGGCGGCGGCAGGCGGCGGAGCAGCCCCTCGACCTCGGCCTGGGCCAGCGCGCGCTCCACCTTCGCGGCGATGACGGCTTTGGGCACCGACGGGCGGCTGACCACCTCGACGGCCTTGCGCTTGACCACCACGAGGCGCTTCTTCACCGGCGGCGCCTTCGCGGCGACCTTCTTCGCGGCGACCTTCTTCGCGCTCTTTTGGGGCGCGGCGGCGGCCTTCTTCTTCGGCGCGGCGACCTTCTTCCTGTGCGCCAGCTTCACCTTCGCGACCTTCTTCGGCGCGAGCTTCTTCTTCGCAGCGGAGGACTTCGCCTTCTTCTTCGCGGGAGCCTTGGCCATGGAGGCGGGACGCTACAACCACGCCCCCGCCGGGCGGAGGCATTTCCAGCGACCCCGAAAATCCTCAGGAAGCGTGGGCACTTGCCTCGCCTCGGGCGACGTGCGAGAGCGCGGAGCCATGAGCCCCATCACGCTCACCATCTGGTCCGACTACGTCTGACCGTGGTGCTACATCGGCCTCGGCGAGGTCGACACGCTGCGAAGTGAGTTCGAGCTGGTCGTCGACTGGCGGCCGTTCTTCTTGCGGCCCGACACGCCGCCAGAGGGCTCGCCGCTGCCGGAGTACGTCAAGCAGTTCATCGCCGACCCGAACAACCCGCTCTTCGAGCGCGCCCGGAAGCTGGGCCTGCCGCTCAAGCACGGCGAGCGCATCCCCAACACGCGGCGGGCGCACGAGTGCACCGAGTACGCCCGCGCGCAGGGCACGCTCGAGCCCTTCCACCGGGCGGTCCTCGACGCCTACTGGAGCCGGGCCGAGGACGTGAGCCAGTGGCCGGTGCTCCGCGCGGCCGCGACGCAGGCGGGCCTCGACCCCGACGCCATGCAGGCGGAGGTCGAGGCCGGGACGTGGACCCAGGCCGTGGAGGCCGGGCTCGCGGCAGCGCGAGACCTCGGCATCAGCGCGGTGCCCACCTTCCTCGTGGGCAACCGCTTCGTCCTCCAGGGAGCGCAGGAGGCCCGCGTCTTCCGCCAGGCCTTCGAGCGCCTCCGCTCAGGCGTCTGAAGGGCGGCCCTTCAGAACTGGTGGCGCTCGGTGGAGTCGTCGAGGGCCTTGGTCGACGAGAGCCCGCCCGAGATGACCTCGGAGACCTGGTCGAAGTAGCCGGTGCCCACCTCGCGCTGGTGCCGCGTCGCCGTGTAGCCGTGCTTCTCGGCGTCGAACTCGGCCTGCTGCATCTGGCTGTAGGCCGCCATGCCGCTCTCGCGGTACTGCGAGGCGAGCTCGAACATCGAGAAGTTGAGCGAGTGGAAGCCGGCGAGCGTGACGAACTGGAACTTGTAGCCCATGGCGCCGATCTCGCGCTGGAACCTGGCGATGGTGGCGTCGTCGAGGTTCTTGCGCCAGTTGAACGAGGGCGAGCAGTTGTACGCGAGCATCTTGTTGGGGAACTTCTCGTGGATCGCCTCCGCGAAGCGCCTGGCCTGCACCAGGTCGGGGGTGCTCGTCTCGCACCAGAGGAGGTCGGCGTACGGCGCGTAGGCGAGGCCGCGGGCGATGGCGAAGTCGTCGCCGTTGCCCTTGAGGCGGAAGAAGCCCTCGGGGGTGCGGTCCTTGCCGGCGATGAAGGCCTGGTCGCGCTCGTCGATGTCCGAGGTGATCAGCTTCGCCGACTGCGCGTCGGTGCGCGCGATGATGAGCGAGGGCACGTCGGCCACGTCGGCCGCCAGCCGCGCCGCCACGAGGGAGCGGATGAACTGCGAGGTCGGCACCAGCACCTTGCCGCCCATGTGGCCGCACTTCTTCTCGCTGGCGAGCTGATCCTCGAAGTGCACGCCCGAGGCGCCGGCCTCGATCATCGCCTTCATCAGCTCGAAGACGTTGAGCGGGCCACCGAAGCCGGCCTCGGCGTCGGCCACCATGGGCAAGAGCCAGTTGCGCTCCTTCTTGCCCTCGGCGTGGTCGACCTGGTCGGCGCGGCGCAGGGCGTTGTTGATGCGGCGCACGAGCGAGGGCACCGCGTCCACCGGGTAGAGCGACTGATCGGGGTACATCTGCCCGGCGGTGTTGGCGTCGGCGGCCACCTGCCAGCCCGAGATGTAGAGCGCCTCGAGGCCCGCCCGCGCCATCTGCACGGCCTGGCCGCCGGTGAGCGCGCCGAGCGTGTTGACGTACTCGCGGGTGTGGAGCAGCTCCCACAGGCGCATGGCGCCCTGGCGCGCGAGCGAGTGCTCGACGCGGATGGTGCCGCGCAGGCGCTCGACGTCGGCCTTGGAGTAGGGCCGCGTGATGCCATCGAAGCGGCGAGCGTGGAGGTCGGCGGTGGTGAGGTTCTTCGCGCGTTCGGTCATGACGGCTCCTTCGGTGGTTACGGTGCGGACGACGTGGCTTCGGAGGCGAGCAGGCGGCGGTAGGCGGAGAGGGTGAGGAACTCTTCGAAGGTGGGCGCGGTGGAGAGCTCGCGGAAGAGCGCGCGGGCCTCGGCGAACTTGCCCTCGTCGGTGGCGGGCAGCTCCTCGCGGAGCACCTGGTCGAGCTTCTCGACGCTGACGAGCCCGTGGCGCACCTGCTGCCAGACCTGGGCGCGGCTGATCTCCGCCGTGGCGGCGTCTTCCATGAGGTTGAAGAGGGGCACGCAGCCCTGCCCGCGCAGCCACGCCTCGAGGTAGCGCACGCCCACGCGCACGTTGTGCCGCAGGCCCTCGTCGGTGCGGGTGCCCTCGGGCACGCGCAAGAGATCGTCGCGCGTCACGTGCACGTCCTCGCGCAGCACGTGGAGCTGGTTGGGGCCCTGCAGGTGCGCGTCGAAGACGGCCTTCGCCAGGGGCACCAGGCCCGGGTGCGCCACCCAGGTGCCGTCGTGGCCGTCCTTCGCCTCGCGCTCCTTGTCGGCGCGCACGCGGGCGAGCGCCGCCTCGTTGGCCGCCGGGTCGTCCTTGATGGGGATCTGCGCGGCCATGCCGCCCATGGCGTGGGCGCCGCGGCGGTGACAGGTCTGGATCAGCTTCTGCGCGTAGGCGCGCAGGAACCCCTTGTCCATCGTGAGCTGGGCGCGGTCGGGCAGGAGCACGTCGGGCTGCTTCTTGATGAAGCTGAAGATGTAGTCCCACCGGCCGCAGTTGAGCCCGGCCGAGTGGGCGCGCAGCTCAAAGAGGATCTCGTCCATCTCGAAGGCGGCCGGCAGCGTCTCGATGAGCACCGTGGCCTTGATGGTGCCCCGGGCGACGCCGAGGGTGTCCTGCGCGAACTCGAAGACGTCGTTCCACAGCCGCGCCTCGAGGTGGCTCTCGAGCTTGGGCAGGTAGAAGAAGGGCCCCAGGCCGCGGGCGAGCTGCTCCCTGGCGTTGTGAAAGAAGAAGACGCCGAAGTCGAAGAGGCCGCCGCTCATGGGCTTGCCGTCGACCGTGACGTGCGCCTCGTCGAGGTGCCAGCCGCGGGGCCGCACGAAGAGCGTCGCGAGGCGCTCGTTGAGCGCGTACCGCTTGCCCTCGGGGCTGGTGAACTCGAGGGTGCGCCGCACGGCGCGGGAGAGCGCCTCCTGGCCGCCGATGACGTTCTCCCAGGAGGGCGCCATCGAGTCTTCGCAGTCGGCCATGAAGACGTTCGCGCCCGAGTTGAGGGCGTTGATGACCATCTTCGCGTCGGTGGGGCCCGTGATCTCCACGCGCCGGTCGGCGAGCACCGCGGGCACCGGGGCCACGCGCCAGTCGCCCGCGCGCACGGCAGCAGTCTCGGGGAGAAAGTCGAAGCGGGTGCGGCTCGCGCGCCGGGCCAGCAGCTCCTGCCGGCGAGCCCCGAAGCGGCGCTCCAGCGCGGCCAGGAAGTCCACCGCCGGAGCGCTGAGGAGGTCTGAGCCCCGGCCGGTGATGTCGACGCCGCTGACGAGTGCCATTGAAACCCCTTGTGAATCCGCTAACCGCCGCATCAGCGCGGAACGAGACACAAAGTAGTCACGCTCACGAATGATGACAAGCTGCGTCAGAGAGATAATTTTCCGCTTCTTGTAAACGCTGAAAAGTCAACGCAGCAAAGACAAGTAAATCGATAAGTTGGGCTGGCGAGCGGAGGCCGGCCCCCCTGATCTCGGGGTCGGCATGCGTTCATGGGCCGCGCAGAAAGAAGGGCTGTGGCCGAGCGCCGGGCGTGGTCTCTTGGCGCGCGCCGTGACTGCCCCGCTCGCCGCCCTGCTCCCCGCTGCTGGTGCCCCGCGCCTGTCGACCGACGAGGTGCTCGATCGCTTCGTGCAGTACGTGACGAACACGGGCTTGACCCTTTACCCGGCGCAAGAGGAGGCGCTGCTCGAGCTCCTCGGGGGCAAGCACGTGGTGCTGGCGACGCCCACGGGCTCGGGCAAGTCGCTCGTGGCGCTCGCGTTCCACTTCCAGGCCATGGCCGAGGGCAAGCGCTCCTTCTACACGTGCCCCATCAAGGCGCTGGTGAACGAGAAGTTCTTCGCGCTGTGCGACGCCTTCGGCGCGGAGCACGTGGGCATGATGACGGGCGACGCGGCCATCAACCGCGACGCGCCGATCATCTGCTGCACCGCGGAGATCCTCTCGAGCCTCGCCATCCGCGAGCAGCGGCGCTTCGCCGACGCCGTGGTGATGGACGAGTTCCACTACTACGGCGACAAGGACCGCGGCGTGGCCTGGCAGGTGCCGCTGCTCTCGATGCCCGACACGCAGTTCCTGCTCATGTCCGCGACGCTGGGCGACACCACCGCCATCGCGCAGAGCCTCACCGACCTCACGACGCGCGGGGTGGCCGAGGTGCGCTCCGCGCAGCGGCCGGTGCCCCTCGAGTTCCGCTACGCCGAGACGCCGCTCCACGAGACGGTGCTGGACCTGCTCCACGAGAACAAGGCGCCGGTGTACCTGGTCAACTTCGGGCAGCGCGTGGCCGCCGAGCAGGCGCAGAACCTCATGTCGGTGGACGTTTGCACCAAGGACGAGAAGCAGAAGCTCAAGGACGCGCTCGTCGGCGCGCGCTTCGACACGCCCTTCGGCAAGGAGCTCAAGCGCCTGCTCCTGCACGGCATCGGGCTGCACCACGCGGGCCTGTTGCCGCGCTACCGCCGCACCGTGGAGCGCCTCTCGCAGCAGGGCCTGCTCAAGGTCATCTCGGGCACCGACACGCTGGGCGTGGGCGTCAACGTGCCCATCCGCACCGTGCTCTTCACGCAGCTGTGCAAGTTCGACGGCGAGAAGACGGTGCAGCTGCCGGTGCGCGACTTCCACCAGATCGCCGGGCGCGCGGGGCGCAAGGGCTTCGACGAGCGCGGCTACGTGGTGGCCCAGGCGCCGGCGCACGTCATCGAGAACGCGCGGCTCCAGCAGAAGAAGGCCGAAGGCAAGAAGGTGGTGCTGCAGAAGCCCCCACAGAAGGGCTTCGTGCACTGGGACGCGCAGAGCTTCGGCAAGCTCCAGGCGCAGCAGCCGGAGCGGCTCGAGTCGCGCTTCACCGTCACCCACGGGCTCATCGTCAACCTGCTCCAGGCCTACGAGGACGCCTCCACGAGCGGCTACCGGCGCCTGGTGGAGCTCATCGCGCTCTCGCACACGCACGAGGCCGCCAAGCAGCGGCTCCTGCGCCACGCGCGGGCGCTCTTCCGCTCCCTCGTGTCGGCCGGCGTGGTGGTGGTGAGCCCACGGACGCCCACCATGCCCGCGCAGGTGCGGGTGGCGCCGGGGCTGCAGAAAGACTTCTCGCTCAACCAGACGCTCTCGCTCTACCTGCTCGAGGTGCTGCCCAAGCTCGACCCCGACGGCGAGGGCTACGCGCTCGACGTGGTGACGCTGTGTGAGTCGATCCTCGAGAGCCCCGACGCGGTGCTCTACGCGCAGCGCGACCGCGCGAAGGGCGAGAAGGTGCGCGAGCTCAAAGCGCAGGGCATGGACTACGACCAGCGGATGATCGAGCTCGAGAAGGTCGAGCACCCTAAGCCCAACGCGGCCTTCATCTACGGCACCTTCGACGAATTCGCCGCCCGGCACCCGTGGGTGGGGCACGAGAACATTCGCCCCAAGTCCATCGCGCGGGAGCTCTTCGAGACCTGCCAGACCTTCAACGACTACGTGAAGGAGCTGGGGCTCCAGCGCAGCGAGGGCGTGCTGCTGCGCTACCTGTCGGACGCCTACAAGACGCTGGTCCAGAACGTGCCAGAGGCCGCGCGCACCGAAGCCCTCGAGGACATCGCGGCGTACCTGCGCACCACCATCCGCCACACCGACAGCTCGCTCCTGGAGGAGTGGGAGGCCATGCGCTTCGGCGGCGACCAGGCCACCGTCGCGGCGCCGGGCCAGAGCGCGCCGAAGCCCAGGCTCGATCTGGCCACCAACCCGAAGGCCCTCGCCGCCCGCGTGCGCGCCGAGTGCCACCAGCTCGTGCGGCTGCTGGCGAAGAAGGGCTACGAAGACGCGGCCGAGCTGCTGGGCCCCGACGGCGGGTGGACGGCCGACGCCTTCGAGCAGGCGCTCGCCCCGTACTGGGCGGCTCACCCCACCCTCGACACGAGCCCCCGCGCGAGGCAGCCCGTGTTGACCCAGCTCATTCCCGGTGACGCCGCTCGCACGTGGACGGTGCGGCACGCGCTCGTCGACTCCCAGGGCGAGCAGGACTGGTACCTCGAGGGCACCATCGACCTGAAGGATCGACCAGACGTTGACGGAGCGCTGGTCGTCCTGCGACACCTCGGCCCATGACCCACGGGGGGGACCTGGCCTTCGTCGCCAGGCGAGGGCTGCCAGTCGCGGTGATGAGCGTCGCCCTGGCGACCCTGGGCAGCGTGCTGTGGCCCGTCAGCACCTGGGACGCCGAGGACCTGCCCGAGTTCGACCCGCTCGAGGCGCTCGTGCGCTGGGACGCGGGCTGGTACGGGGAGATCGCCGCGAACGGGTACTGGCTCAAGGAGGGCCAGCAGAGCCCGGTGGCGTTCTTCCCGCTGTACCCCATGGCCATCCACGCGCTCAGCGAGCTGGGCGTCAACCGGTGGGTCGCGGCGAGCTTCATCTCCTTCGCCAGCGCGCTGGCGGGCCTCGTGCTGTTCCGGCGCTGGGCCCGGGGCCGGGCGCCCGCCGTCGCCGAGCACGCCTGGTGGCTCCTCGCGCTCTACCCCTTCGCCGAGTACCTCTACGGCGTCGTCTACTCCGACGCGCTCTTCCTCGTGCTGGTGGTGGGCGCCTTCACCGCGCTCGAGAGCGATCGCCCCCTCGTCGCCGCGGGCCTGGGGCTGCTGGCCACGGCCTGCCGCCCCGTCGCGCCGGCGGTCGTCCTGGGCCTGGTCGCGCGCAGCGTCGAGCGGCGCCTGCGCAACGGTGAGCGGGTGCGCGCGCTCGACCTCGCGCCGGGCCTCGCGGCGCTGGGGCTCGTCGCGTACATGGCCTACCTGGGCCTCGCCTTCGGCGACCCGCTCGCCTTCGTGCACGTGCAGGGCGCCCCGGGGTGGGACCAGCCGCCGGGGTGGGACTCGTGGCTCAAGCTGGCGGCCCTCAAGGCCATCTTCGCGGGCGAGGTGGGCGCGCCCATCGTCGGCCGCCTCGCCACGCACGCCCTCGTCACCTTCGTCGCGCTCGCGCTGGTGGTGCCCACGTACAAGCGCCTGGGCGCGGGCTACGCGCTGTATTGCCTGTGCGTCATCGGCATTCCCGCGGTGTCGAGCAAGGACTTCCAGGGGCTCGGCCGCTACGCCATCGCCGCGTTCCCGCTGTTCCTCACGGCGGCCGCGCTCGTCGAGCACCGGCCGCGGCTGCGCTGGGCGCTCCTGGGCCTGTCGGCCGTGGGGCTGGCCTGCTGCGCCCTGGCGCTGGGCGCGGGGGCCTACGTCGCGTAGACAGCCGCGCATGAAGAAGGTCGAGACGGTCATCATCGGCGCCGGCATCAGCGGGCTGGCCACGGCGGCCTTCCTGGGCAAGGGGCGCGACCTCGTCGTGCTCGAGCGCGACGCCGAGCTCGGTGGCTACTGCAAGACGGTGAAGCGAGACGGCTTCGTCTGGGACTACTCGGGCCACTTCTTCCACTTCAAGCACCCCGACCTCGAGGCCTGGCTCCGCGCGCGCATGCCGGGGCAGGACGTGCGCACGGTGGTGAAGAAGTCGTTCATCTCGTACGCCGGCCGGCAGATCGACTTCCCCTTCCAGAAGAACATCCACCAGCTGCCGCAGGCCGAGTTCATCGACTGCCTGGTCGATCTCTACTTCGCCCGCGCGCCCGGCCAACCGCCGCAGCCCGAGGGCAACTTCAAGGAGATGCTGTACGCGCGCTTCGGCCGCGGCATCGCCGAGAAGTTCCTCATTCCGTACAACGAGAAGCTCTACGCCACGGACCTCGCCACCCTCGACCGCGACGCCATGGGCCGCTTCTTCCCTCACGCAGACCTGACGGACATCGTGCGGAACATGAGGGCCGCCGACAACGCCTCGTACAACGCGACCTTCACCTACCCCGCGGGCGGCGCCATCGAGTACGTCAAGGCCATCGCCAGCGAGGTCGAGCCCTCGGCCATTCACCTGGGCGAGGGCGTCGCGGCCATCGACCTGGCGAGCAAGGTGGTCCGCACCACCACCGGCGCCGAGTACCGCTTCGAGCGGCTCGTCAGCTCGGCCCCCTTCCCTTCGCTCCTGGCGCTCTGCGGCCTGCCGGTGGACCCCGAGGTCTTCACCTGGAACCAGGTGCTCGTCTTCAACCTGGGCTTCGATGGCAAGGGCCCGAAGGACGTGCACTGGGTCTACTTCCCCGATCGCGCACTGCCCTTCTACCGGGTGGGCTTCTACGACAACATCTTCGATGGGCCCCGCATGAGCCTCTACGTCGAGGTAGGCGCGCCGAACGGAGCGACCCTCGACGTGCCCGCGCTCCGCGAAGGGGTGCTGGCGGGCCTCGAGCGCGAGGGCGTCATCACCACGCAGCGGCTCGTCGCCGAGCACTCGGTGGTGATGAACCCGGCCTACGTCCACATCACGCAGCGCTCCACCGCCGAGGTGGCGAGGCTGCGCGGCGAGCTGGCGCGCGCCGGCGTGCACTCCATCGGCCGCTACGGCGGGTGGACCTACTGCAGCATCGAGGACAACCTCGTCGAGGCGCGCGCGCTGTGCGGGCGCCTGGGCTGACCTCCGCGCGGCCCTGCTCGGTGCTCGCGCCCCCGAGCCCCGCCTCTGCGCTTGACCCGCGGCAGAACGCCCCCTAATGGCACCGCCCATGAACGTACTCGTGACGGGCGGTTGCGGCTTCATCGGGTCGAACCTGGTCAAGTACCTGCGGAAGCACCGGCCGGGGTGGAAGGTCGTCAACCTCGACAAGCTGACGTACGCGGGCAACCTCGAGAACCTGAAGGACCTCGAGGGCGACCCCCGCCACGTCTTCGTGCGCGGCGACATCGGCAACCGGGAGCTCGTCGACCACCTGCTCCGCGCGGAGAAGATCGACGCCATCATGCACCTGGCGGCCGAGAGCCACGTGGACCGCTCGATCCTCGGGCCCGAGGCCTTCATCGTGGCCAACGTGCTGGGCACCAACGTGCTCCTCGAGGCGGCGCGGCACGCGAAGCTCTCGCGCTTCCTCATGGTGTCCACCGACGAGGTGTACGGTTCCCTCGGCCCCACCGGCCTCTTCACCGAGACCACCCCGCTCGACCCCTCGTCGCCGTACTCGTCGTCGAAGGCCGCGGCGGACCTCATCACCCTCGCCTACGAGCGCACCTTCGGCCTCGACGTGGTGGTGACGCGCTGCTCGAACAACTACGGGCCCTACCAGTTCCCCGAGAAGCTGATTCCCCTCATGGTGGCCAACGCGCTCGCCGACAAGCCGCTGCCGGTCTACGGCGACGGCACCAACGTGCGCGACTGGCTCCACGTCGAGGATCACTGCGCCGCCCTCACCCTCGCGCTCGAGAAGGGCAAGAAGGGCGAGTGCTACAACATCGGCGGCAACTCCGAGCGGCAGAACATCCAGCTCGTGAAGGCCATCCTCTCGGCGCTGGGCAAGCCTGAGTCGCTCATCAAGTACGTCACCGACCGCCCGGGCCACGACCAGCGCTACGCCATCGACGCGAGCAAGTCGAAGCGGGAGCTGGGCTGGGCCCCGTCGCACGTCTTCGAGCAGGCGCTCGCCGAGACGGTGAAGTGGTACGTGGAGAACCGCCCCTGGTGGGAGCGCATCCTCTCCGGCGCCTACAAGGGCTACTTCGACACGCAGTACGCGACGCGCCTCCAGGGCTGACATGCGGCTCCTCGTCACCGGCTCGAACGGACTCGTCGGCAGCAGGCTGGTGAAGCTGCTCCAGGCGCGGGGCCACGAGGTCTTCGCGCTCGGCCGCGGGGCCGCCCGCGGGGGCCAGCCGCAGTACCACTCGGTGGACCTGGGCGACGGCGGGGCGCTCATGCGCGCGGTGCGCGAGACGCGGCCCGACGTCATCGTCAACCCGGCGGGCATGACCGACGTCGATGGCTGCGAGCGCGAGCCCGACGCGGCCTACGTGGCGAACGTGGAGGGCGTGGCCTCGCTGGCTCGCGCGGCCCGCGACGTGGGCGCCCACCTCGTGCACGTCTCGACCGACTACGTCTTCGACGGCGACGCGGGGCCCTACGACGTCGACGCGGTGCCGAACCCGCGCGGGGTCTACGCCATCACCAAGCACCTCGGGGAGCAGACGGTGAAGGCGCTGTGCCCGACCGACGGGTGGACCATCGCCCGCACCGCCGTGGTGTACGGCTGGCCGTCGACGGGCAAGAACAACTTCGGCACCTGGCTCATCACCGCGCTGCGCGACGGCAAGCCGGTGAAGCTCTTTTGCGATCAGTGGGTGTCGCCGACGCACGCCGGCCACTGCGCCGAGATGCTGGCGGAGCTGGCCGAGCGCCGCCTCGCGGGCACCTGGCACACCTGCGGCGCGGACGTGGTGGACCGCGTCGCCTTCGGGCACCGGCTCTGCGAGCGCTTCGGCTTCGACCAGGCGCTGGTGCAGCCCAG
The DNA here is from genome assembly GCA_964449625.1 of uncultured Archangium sp. Lineage (GTDB taxonomy): Bacteria > Myxococcota > Myxococcia > Myxococcales > Myxococcaceae > Archangium_A. The sequence continues at coordinate 9,643 of CAYUZK010000054.1, read as the reverse complement.
CCGCATGGCCGACGTGAAGCTCCCGAGCCCCCGGCCCGCGAAGAGCGGGCTGGTCGTCACGAAGACGGCCGAGGCGCTCACCGCGAAGCCCCTGACCCTCGCCGCGTCGCTCGACCGGCTCTACGCCGAATACAAGGAGTCCCCATGAAGGGCATCGTCCTCGCTGGCGGGTCGGGCACGCGCCTGTACCCGCTCACCCGCGTCGTGTCGAAGCAGCTGCTGCCGATCCACGACAAGCCGATGGTGTACTACCCCATCAGCACGCTCATGCTGGCGGGCATCCGGGAGATCCTCATCATCTCCACCCCGCAGGACCTGCCGCGCTTCCGCGAGCTGTTGGGCGACGGCGCGCAGTGGGGCATCTCGTTCAGCTACGCCGAGCAGCCGCGGCCCGAGGGGCTCGCGCAGGCCTTCATCATCGGCCGCGACTTCGTCGGGAAGGACACGTCGTCGCTGGTGCTGGGCGACAACATCTTCTTCGGTGACGGCTTCAGCGCCATGGTGCAGCGCGCCTCGAAGCTGACGAAGGGCGCCACGGTGTTCGGCTACCCGGTGAACGATCCCGAGCGCTACGGCGTGGTGGAGCTCGACGCCGCGGGCAAGGCCCTGTCCATCGAGGAGAAGCCGAAGGCCCCGAAGTCGAACCTCGCGGTGACCGGCCTGTACTTCTACGACAACGAGGTGCTCGACATCGCCCGCGACCTGAAGCCCTCCCCGCGCGGCGAGCTGGAGATCACCTCGGTCAACGACGAGTACCTGAGGCGCGGCGCCCTCTCGGTCGAGGTGATGAGCCGCGGCTTCGCGTGGCTCGACACGGGCACCCACGAGTCGCTCATGGAGGCCTCGCAGTTCATCCACGTCATCGAGAAGCGCACCGGCCTCAAGGTGGCGTGCCTCGAGGAGATCGCCTGGCGCATGAAGTACATCGACGCGGCCCAGGTCGAGCGCCTCGCCGAGCCGATGAAGAAGAACGACTACGGCCAGTACCTTCTGGCGATGATCCGGCAGGGCCGCTGACATGAAGGTCGACACCACCCCGCTGCCGGGCGTGCTGCTCATCACGCCTCGCGTCTTCGAGGACAGCCGCGGCTTCTTCCTCGAGACCTTTCACGCCGAGAAGTACGCGCCGCACGGCATTCACGGGCCCTTCGTGCAGGACAACTGGAGCCGCTCGGTGAAGCACACGCTGCGCGGGCTGCACTTCCAGCACCCCAACGCCCAGGGGAAGCTCGTGAGCGTCACCCGCGGCGCCGTGTGGGACGTGGCCGTGGACATCCGCCGGGGGTCGCCCACCTTCGGGCAGTGGTACGGCGCGGAGCTCACGGAGGGCAACCGCGCCCAGCTGTGGCTGCCGGCGGGCTTCGCGCACGGCTTCTCCGTGCTGAGCGACGTGGCCGACTTCGTCTACAAGTGCACCGCGCTGTACGCGCCGGACTGCGAGCAGAGCGTCCTCTGGAATGACCCGGAGCTGAGGATCGAATGGCCGAGCCAGACACCGCTGCTCTCGAAGAAGGACGCGGAGGCGTTGCCGCTGGCGCAGCAGACGCGGCTGCCGACCTTCCCGGGCGCCTGAGGGCCTTCTTCGGGTCCTTCCCCTTCCTGCTCTTCGTGGGCACGCGGCTGGCCTACGCCGGCATGTCCTTCATGGGGCTGACGGCCGTCCCCTACCTCTACTACCACGAGGACACGCGCCACCGGGTGCTGCAGCCCCACAAGTGGCTCGACGGCCTCTGCCGCTGGGACTGCGCGTGGTTCCACCGCGTGGTCGAAGACGGCTACGCCACGGCCGAGTACGCGAAGGTCTTCCCCCTCTTCGCGGCGCTCGGCGGCGCGCTCGAGAAGTTCCTGGGCATCAACCACCTGGTGGGCTTCGTCCTCGTGGCGAACGCGGCGTCGCTCGCCTCGTACTTCGTCATCTACCGGCTCTTCCGCGAGCTCGAAGACGAGGCGGCCTCGCGCGCGGCGCTGCTCCTCTTCGCGGCCTTCCCCTTTCACTACTACCAGGCGGCGGGCTACCCGGAGTCGCTCATGGTGCTGGCCACCGCCGGCAGCATCGCCCTCGCGCGCCGGGGGCATCACCTCTCGAGCGGCCTGGCCCTCACCCTGGGCTTCGCCGCGCGGCACCTGACGCTGGCCGGGGGCGCGGGGCTCCTCGCGGCGCAGATCCGCCAGCGGGGGCTCAACTCCAGGCGCTTCCTCGCGAGCCCGGCGGTGCTGGCGCTCCTCATGCCGTGGGCCTTCCTCGCCGCCTTCAGCTGGTACCTGGGCGAGCAGACGGGCGACCCGCTCGCGTGGTGGACCTCGCGCCGCATCGGGTGGAACGACTGGGTGTGGTACGGCGCCCGGCAGGTGTTGCTCTACGTGCCGTACACCGAGCGCCCCGAGTACTTCTTCTACCTGGTGTTCGCGCCGGTGCCCCTCGCCGGCGGGGTCGGCCTCGCCCTCGCCCTCAAGCAGCGGCGCTGGGAGTACACGGAGATCGCCGCCTTCGGCCTGGTGCTGTTGGCGGTGGTGCTCAGCTCCGGCGCCGCCGGCATGGGCCGCTACATGGCCAGCATCTGGCCCTGCTTCCTCCCGCTGGGCGTGTGGCTCTCGCGGCGGCCGTCGCTGCAGGGCGCCCTGGTGGGGCTGCTCTTCCTCTTCCAGGGCATGTGGTTCTTCCTCTACTCGCACCAGTGGCGCGTCTTCTGACGCGTCAGGCGGCCTCGTAGGCGGCGAGCTGCTCGACCGTGAGCGCCCGGAGCTGCGCGGGCGACGCGCCGCCCAGCTGCGCCCGGTACCACTCGACCGTGCGGCGAATCGTCTCGTCGAAGCCCCACCGCGGCAGCCAGCCGAGGCGCGCGTGGGCCTTGTCGATGGACAGGCGCAGGAGCGAGGCCTCGTGGTGCGCGCGGGGGTCGCTCTGGTCGACCCACGCCCCGCTCCCCCACGCCTTCACCAGGGCCGTGGCGAGCGCGGACACCGGCTGCGCCGCCCCCTGCTCCGGCCCGAAGTTCCAGGCCTCGCAGAAGTCCTGCGGGCGGTCGGTGCCCTCGCCCAGCAGCCGTGCCGCCACGAGGAGGTACCCGCCCAGCGGCTCGAGCACGTGCTGCCAGGGCCGCACCGCGTGGGGGTTGCGCACGCCGATGGGCTGCCCCTTCGAGAGCGCGCGCAGGCAGTCGGGCACGATGCGATCGGCGGCCCAGTCGCCCCCGCCGATGACGTTCCCGGCGCGGGCCGAGGCGACGGCCACGCCGTGCTCCGCGAGGCGCGCCGGGGGGAAGTAGCTGCGCCGCCAGGAGGCGGTGACGAGCTCCGTGCCGCCCTTGCTCATGGAGTAGGGGTCGTGCCCACCCATGGCGTCCTCTTCGCGGTAGCCGAAGACCCACTCGCGGTTCTCGTAGCACTTGTCGCTCGACACCACGACGACGGCGCAGCGGTGGTGGAGCTGCCGCACGGCCTCGAGCACGTGCGCGGTGCCGTTGACGTTGGTCTCCAGCGTGGCCAGGGGCTCGGCGTAGCCGTGCCGCACGAGCGCCTGCGCCGCGAGGTGCAGCACCACGTCGGGCCGGGTGGCGTGCACGATGGACTTCACCACCTCGAACCGGCGGAGGTCGCCCTCGTGGTGCTGGCAGGTGGGCGCCAGCTCGGCCGCGGCGAAGAGGGAGTCGGGCTCCGGGGCGAGCGCGAAGCCGGTCACCTGCGCGCCGAGGCGCTCGAGCCACAGGGTGAGCCAGGCCCCCTTGAAGCCGGTGTGGCCGGTGAGGAGCACGCGCTTGCCGGCGAAGGCCGCGCGGAGCGTGCCCGCGAGGTCGAGGCTCACGGCGCGTCCTTCCACGTCTTCCAGGGCGCCTTGCCGCTCGCCCAGAGATCGTTGAGGAGCGTGAACTCGCGCAGCGTGTCCATCGGCTGCCAGAAGCCCGTGTGGCGGAAGGCGCGCAGCTCCTGCTTCTCCGACAGGCCGCGCATCGGGTCCTGCTCCAGCACCAGCTTCTTGTCGGGGGGGAGCACGTCCCAGATGCGCTGGCTGTCGCAGACGAAGAAGCCGCCGTTGATGAAGCCACCCGACGCCTGGGGCTTCTCGTTGAACTCCGCCACGGAGTCGCCGGAGAGCTGCATCTCGCCGAAGCGCCCGGGGGGCCGCACCGCCGTCACCGTGCAGGCCTTGCCGTGCCCGCGGTGGAAGGCGAGCAGCTCGGTGATGTTCACGTCGGCCACGCCGTCGCCGTAGGTGAGGCAGAACAGCTCGTCGCGCTCGACGTACCGGCGGATCGCCGCCACGCGCCCGCCAGTCATGGTGTCCTCGCCCGTCTCGGCGAGGGTGATCTTCCACTCCTCCTCGGGGCCGCCGCCGATGATCTCCACGGCGTGGTTCTTCCCCAGCGTCACCGCGACGTCGTTGGTCATCGCGCGGTAGTTGAGGAAGAACTCCTTGATGACCCAGCTCTTGTAGCCGAGGCAGAGGACGAACTCGGTGATGCCGTGCGCGGCGTACATCTTCATGATGTGCCACACGATGGGCTTGCCACCGATGGGGAGCATGGGCTTGGGCATCGCCTCGCTCGCCTCGCGAATGCGCGTGCCCTGCCCACCACAGAGAATGACGGCCTTGATGCCCATGAGGTTGCCTCGAAAAGGGACGCTCAGCGAACGCGGGGAGACGGCACCGGCACGACGAACTTCCCGCCGGCCTGCTGGTAGGCGGCGAGCTGCCGCTCGATCTCGTCGATGAAGTTCCAGGCGAGCACGAGGAGGTGCGCGGGCTTCTCTTCCAGCACGCGCTCGGGGCCGACCACCGGCAGGTGCATGCCCGGCGTCAGCTTGCCCTGCTTGTAGGGGCTCCGGTCGGCCACCCACGACAGCACCTCGGGGCCGATGCGGCAGTAGTTGGTCAGCACCACGCCCTTCGCCGCGGCGCCATAGGCCGCCAGCGGGCCCTGCTTCTTGAGGCCGGCGAGGAACTCGGGCAGCGCCGTCTGCAGCCTGCGCGTGCCCTCGGCGAAGGCGTGCAGCTTCGCGCTGCCCGTGTAGCCCTGGGTCTTCTCCATCGCCAGGTACTGCGCGACGGCTGGCCTGGCCGGCCCCTGGCGCTTGCCGCGCGCGATGAGGCTGCCGCCGTGGAGCGGGATCTCCTCCACGTCCCAGAGCACCAGGCCGGCCTCCTTGAAGAGGCGCTCGAGGGCCGTCACCGAGAAGTACGAGATGTGCTCGTGGTAGATGGTGTCGAACTCGAGGTGGTCCACCATCGGCTTGAGGTACGGCGCCTCGACGTGGAAGATGCCGTCGTCCGAGAGCCACTCGCGCACGCCCTTCACGAAGCCCACCAGGTCCGGCACGTGGGCCAGCACGTTGCGCGCCATGACGAGCTCCGCCGGGCCGTGCTCGCTGCGGAGCGACTGGCCGAGCGCGTGGCCGAAGAACTCCGCCACCGTGGGCACGCCGTCGCGGTTGGCCACCTCGGCGATGTTCTTCGCCGGCTCGACGCCCAGCACCCGGCAGTGCGCCTTGAAGGGCCTCAAGATGCAGCCGTCGTTGCTCGCCAGCTCGGCGACGAGCTGCCCCTTCTCGAGGCTGATCTCCTTCGCGTAGCGCGCGGCGAGCTGCTCGCCCCAGCGCACCACCGACTCGGACATCGACGAGAAGTAGATGTAGTCGGTGAAGACGTCCTTCGGGTCGAGCTGGTGGGTGAGCTGCACGTGGCTGCAGCCCGCGCAGAAGGCGATGGCCAGCGGGGCCCGGGTCTCCTTCGCGAAGTCCTGCGGGCCCGCGAGGAAGCTGTTCACCGGGGGCATGTCGCCCAGCGAGAGGATGGGCTCGAGCGAGCCGGCGCCGCAGATGCGGCAGGTGGGAATCGGGGTGGCCATCGCCTCAGCTCGCTTTCGAGAGGAGCGCGTCGCGCTCCCGGGTCAACAACTCCAACAGCGGGGGGTGCTGCAACTCGTGCCTCGTCGAGAGGAGGCGGACCCGCTCCGGGCGCGGGGCCACCTGCCCCGACTCCTGCCACGGGACCTCGACGATTTCCACGTTCGACAGCGCCAGCCCGCGGGCCAGGCGGGCGGCCCACTCGGCCTTGGTGAGCACCTCCGGCCCGACGAGGTGCGCGAGGCCCTCGGCGCCCCGGTCGAGGAGCGCGAGGGCCGACGCCGCGAGCCAGCAAGACCAGGTGGGCATGCCCGCCTGCGCGCTGGGCACCTTGAGCGGCGTGCGCTGCTCGGCGGCGTCGATGACGCGGTACATGAAGTTCTTCCGCCGCGGCTCGGCGCCGAAGACGTAGCTGGTGCGGGCGACGAGGGCGCGGCCGCGGGCGAGCAGCAGCTCCTCCACCTGGCGCTTGTGCTTCGCGTAGACGCTCAGGGGGTTGGTCGGGGCGTCCTCGGCGTAGGCCGGCGCGAGGCCATCGAAGACGTGCTCCGTCGAGAAGAAGGCGACGCGGGGCCGGGGCCCGAGGGCCGCAAGGAGGGTGCGCACGGTCTGCACGTTCTCGCGCTCGCTGCGGGCGGGGTCCTGCTCGCAGCCGTCGACCCAGGGCCAGGCGGAGGCGATCACCGCGGCGTCGGGCTGGAAGCGCTCCACCACGCGCGCCACGGCCGCGGGGTCGAGCAGGTCCATGGCCTCGGTCGCCGGGCCCGCCACGTGCCGCGCGACGCCGAGCGAGGGGCGGCCGTGCGCCGCGCGCATCACCTCGGCGCCCACGAGGCCCGAGGCGCCGACCACGAGCAGCCGCGACGTCATCGGTCCTTCGTGGCCCAGTCGTAGGGGATGTGGCTCTGGTGTGGATCGAGGCGGACGATCTCGTTCGGGTCGTGGGGGATGCTCGCCAGGTTGGCGACGACGGCCGTCTTCGGGCCCACGCACGTGAAGCCGTTCCAGATGAAGGGCGGCACCTTCACCAGCACGTGGTGGTCTTCGCCCAGGTAGAACTCGTTGAGCTCGCCCTTCGTCTTCGAGCCCTCGCGGTCGTCGTAGCAGACGAGCTTGATCATGCCGGAGGGCACCGCGTAGTTGATGATCATCTCCTTGTGGAGGTGCCAGCCCTTCACGATGCCCGGGTGAATGGTCGAGAAGTAGATCTCCCCGAACTTCTCGAACTCGGGGTCGGTGGCCTTGAGGTGGTGCATCACCTTGCCGCGGTCGTCGGCGATGACGCGGCGGGGGCTGACGACGATGCCTTCGATCATGGGCGGCGGACCTAGCAGAGGCCCTGCCCCCGGCGAAGCGCGGCGTCGCGGGCGACGGGGGCCCCGGCTTCTGGCAAGAAGCGCCCCCCATGGACCGTCAGGTGCCCGTCGGTTACGCCGCAGCCCTCCTCGCCAGCTTCTTCTTCGGCTGGGCCATCACGCCCTCGCGCGGCGCCTACTCCGACCCGGCGATGACCATGGTGGTGCTCGGCACGCTCGTCGTCGGCTGGCGCTACGTGGTGGACTTCAAGGGTCGCCTCGACCTGGTGCCCGCGCGGGTGCTGGCGCCGCTGGCCTGGGGCGGCGCGCTCGCCATGGCCTTCACTGCCTGGAACGACGCGGAGATCATCATCTACCCCGTCAAGTTCTGGGAGCTCGGGCGCAAGGCCCAGGGGTGGCTGCTCGTGGCGCTGCTGGGCTACCTGCCCTCGATGCTCACGTGGGTCGAGCCGCGCTGGGTGCGCACGCTCCGCTTCGCCTTCGTCGCGGCCTGCGTGGCGGCGGCGGGCCACGACACGTACCTGACGAGCCCCACGCCCCGCATCGACGTGTGGACCGTGCAGCAGCAGGGCGCGCACGCGCTCTTCGAGGGCAAGAACCCCTTCCAGGAGGTCCACGCCGGCGACACGGGCCCGCGCACGGCCAACGACGTGCCCTACGTCTACCCGCCGATGCAGCTCTACGTGACGGCGCCCGCGTGGAAGCTGGTGGGCGACACCCGCTACGCCATCCTCGCGGCGGCGCTGCTGCTGGGCTTCGCGCTGCGGGCCATCGCCCGGCGCTTCGGCGCGGCCTCGCTGCCGGCTGTGCTCGAGGACGCGCCCGCCCTCTTCGTGTGGTGCACGCCGAAGTTCTTCTTCATCCTCGAGCAGGCCTGGGTGGACCCCGTGCAGATCGCCTGGGTGAGCGCGCTGGTGCTCTCGGCCGCCTACAACCGCCCGTGGCTGACGGCCGTGCTCGCCGGCCTCGTCGTCGGCGCCAAGCAGACGATGCTCATCGTCGCGGGCCTCTACGGCTTCGGCCTGCGCTTCAGCCTCAAGCAGTGGGCCCTGGCCGGGGCCGTCGCGCTCGCGACCTTCCTCCCGTGGATGCTCTGGGACTTCGGCGCCTGGAAGCACGCGAACTTCGACTTCTTGAGCGCGCTGCCCGTGCGCCCCGACGCCTTGACGTACATCACCTGGGTGCGGCGGAAGTTCGGCGTGGAGATCCCCTACGTGCTCGCCTTCCCCGTCTCCGCCACGCTCATCGGCCTCGCGGCGTGGAAGGGGCCGCGCACCATCGGCCGCATCACCATGGCCGTGGTGGCCTCGGTGACGAGCTTCTTCGTCATCAACAAGTGGGCCTTCGCGAACTACTACTTCACGCTCCTGGGCCTCTCGGCCCTCGCCGCCGCGGCGTCGCTTGACAGGCTCGAGCGCAAGGACGCTTGATCGCCCCGCGGGGCCGGGACACGAGGGCGTGATGCGACGACTGGGCGTAGTGGCAGTGCTGGTGGCGGCGCGGGCGGCGTGGCCGTGCTCGGGCGCGACGTGCGACCATTACTTTGGCCTGGTGCCGCGGCCCGGCTCGACGATCCCCGCCAACGCGCCGGCGCTCGGCGTGCAGCACGCCTTGTTCAGCGAGGCGGCGTGGGACGGCGGCACGACGCCGATCGAGCTGCTCGGCAGCGATCCGCTCGTGGTGCTCTCGTGGCCCGACGGTGGCGCCGTGCCGGTGAATCGGGTGCAGGGCAGCCATGAGGTCACGCTGGCGCTCGACGCCGGCCTCGCGCCCGGAGACGTGCTCCTCGCCAGCGCCCGGCTGAGCCAGCAGTGCACCAGCGCCGGCGACATCACGGTCGCGGCCGCCGCGCCGCTGCCTTCGCAGTCGGCGACCATCAGCCTCGCCAACACCCGGCTCCGCGACGGCCTGGGCGGGTTCTGCGGAGGGCCGCAGGGCCTCGTGCACCACGCGCAGCTCCACCTCGAGGCGACGAGCGAGATGGTGCCGTGGCTGCCGCTCGCCCGCTGGGAGCTGGAGATCGACGGCCTGAACTACGCGACCTCGGCCTTCGGCGCGGTGACCAGCGCGCCGCGCACCGGGCGCCCCGCGGAGTCGGGCCTCCAGCTCATCGACACCTTCCAGGTGCAGTGCGGCGCGCCGACCGATGGCGGGCGCCTCGATACCCGCCTCGCGCCGGGAACGCATCAGGTCCGCCTCCTCGCGCGCGTCATGGGCGTCACCGCCCCGGTGCCGTCGAACACGCTCGCGGTGACGCTCGACTGCGTGCCCTCTGCCGACGACGACGGCGGCATCATCACCCCGCCGCCCCCACCGGACGACGGCGGCCAGCAGACCGCGGAGGAGGACGCCGGCCTGGTCGGCCCCGACGCGGGCGCCGGCACCGCTCACGGCGGCACGGGAGGCTCCACGCCGCCGACCGGCTGCGGGTGCGGAGCGCTGCCGCTGCCCGCGGCCCTGGTGGCGCTGCTCGCGCTGCGGCGCCG
>CAYUZK010000053.1:0-29414 GCA_964449625.1 uncultured Archangium sp. | reverse complement strand
AGCGCCGGGAGGTCGTCGGGCACGGCGGCGAGGTACTCGTCCCACGCGGTGGCGGCGTGCAGCGCCTCGCCGGCGCTCGTCAACACCTCGGCGCGGCGGCGCAGGAGCGCGGCGGCCTCGCCGGGCACCGCGCGGGCGCGGGCGGCGAAGAGCTCGGCCTGGCGGCGGGGCTCGCTCGCGGCGTGGGCCAGCAGCGCCTCGAAGGCGGCGGTGTTGGCCGGGTCGGCCTCGAAGGCCTGGCCTTCGCAGAGCTGCGCGCGCTCGTCGGCGGAGGCGCGGCGGAAGGCCTCGGCGGCCGAGAGCCACGTGCCGCTCGCCTCCTCGCCCTGCTGGGCCTCGGCCCGCCGCGAGAGGAGGCCCGCCAGGGCGATGTCATCGGCGCTCTCGCGCAGGTACGCCGCGTGGCGCGCGAAGGACACGTGGAAGGGGTCGGCGTCGAGCAGCACCGCGTCGAAGTCGGCCGCGTCCTGCCGGTGGCCGAGCTCCACGAGGAGATCGGCCACGCGCGCCGTGAGGGAGAGATCGTCGGGGTTGGCCGAGCGCGCCGCGAGCAGCGCGGCCGCCGCGTCGTTGGGTCGGCCCGCGCGGTCCTTGTAGAGCTGCGCGGCCTGGAGCAGCAGCTCGGCCCGCCTCGTGGACCGCGGCTCCCGGCTCGCGGCTTCCTCGTAATAGGCGGCGACGTCCACCGGGCGGTCCTGCTGGGTGTAGAGCCCCAGCAGCATGTGCTCGGCCTCGCCCAGGCCCGGCACGAGCGCCAGCGCCCGCCGGAGCGCCGCCTCGGCCTGGTCGGGCGCCAGCAGCGGCGCGTCGGCGACGTCGCCGGGGCCCTCCGCCGGGAGCCCCAGGTGCAGCCGCGCGAGCTGCACGAAGGCCACCGCCTGCTCCTGCGGCCCGGCGAGGCGGCCCAGCACGCGCTCGAGCCAGTCGATCTCCGACTCGCGGTCGGCGCGGCGGCGGGCCAGGCCCAGGCCCTCGCGGGCCAGCGCGAGGGTGGGCGCCACCTGCCAGGCCTCGTCGAGCAGCCCCGCGGCGCCCGAGAGGTCGAGCTTCACGTCGCGCAGGAGCTCGGCGCGGCGCGCGAGGAGCGCCGCGGCGGCCTCGACGCGCTCGTCGTCGGCGCAGACCTCGGTCATCGCCGCCAGCGTGCGCAGCGCGTCGTCGACGCGGCCGGTGCCCTCGGCGAGGCGGGCCTCCTCGTCCCACGCGGCGAGGGCGGCGTCGAGCTCGCCCGCGACGAGGTGGAGCTGGGCGACCTCGGCGAGCTCCCGCATCAGCTCTGCCGTGCGGCCGGCGGCGCGCAGCACCTCGATGGCCTCGCGGCGCACGGGCAGCGGCGCCTCGGTGGCCTCGGCGGCGCGGGCGTAGAGGCGCGCGGCAGTGTCGGGGTCGCCGTGCGCGCGGTGCGCCTCGCGGGCGAGGTCGAGCAGCCGCTCGGCGGTGCGCTCCGAGCGCGAGAGCCCCTCGGTCCACCGGGCGCGGAGCTCGAAGCCCTCGCGCGGGTCGCGCTGCGCCACCAGGGCCGCGAGGCGCTCGAGGGCGCTGGCGTTGAGCGGGCGCTCCTTCACCACGCGGCGGAGCGCGGCCTCGGCCTGCACGGTCTCCTCGAGCACCGCGGCGAGGTCGGCCAGGCGCAGCCAGACGCGCTCGGCGCCCTCGGGGTCTTCGTCGAAGGCGGCGCCGCGGCAGAGGTCCTGCTGCAGGGGCAGCGCCTCGCGCATGGCGCCGTGGAGGTAGAGCGCAGTAGCCAGGCGCTCGAGCTCGTCGCCGCTGGCGGGCACCAGCGCGTGGGCCCGGCGCATGAGGCGCAGCTCGAGGGCCGGGTCCTCCAGCTCCCGGGCGAGGGCGGCGGCGCGGCGCAGCAGCCCGGCGCCGTCGCCCGCCGGGAGGCGCTCGGCCAGGGCCTCGGTGCGCTCGACGGCCTCGGCCCGCTCCCCGCGCGCAGCGAGGAGCTCGACGAGCTGCGCGTGGGCGGCGAGGTCGGCCTCGTCGAGGGCCACCACGCGGCGCAGGGCGGCCTCGCCCGGGCCCGGCAGCGCGAGGCGCTCGAGGTAGAGGGCGGCAAGCTCGCGGTACACCGGCACCGCCTCGGCCTTCGGCAGGAGCGCGGCCTCCTCGCTGAGCACCTCGGCCAGGCCGGCCCAGTCGCCCAGGGCGCGCAGGGCGGCGATGAGGCCGGCGGTGGCCTTCGCCTGCCGCGGCGCGAGCGCGAGCACCGCGGCGAAGGAGGCGACGGCGTCCTCCAGCGCGGCGCGGCCCTCCTGGAGAGCGGCGCGCTCGAGCAGCGCCTCCACGCGGCGGGGCACCGGGCCCTGGCGCGAGGCCTCGAGGAGCGCGTCTTCGGCGCGGCGGCCGTCGCCGGCGGCGCGGGCGACGTCGGCGAGGCCGAACCACGCCTCGAGGCGCTCGGCGGGCGCGGCGGGGAGCGTGACGAGGGCCTCGTAGGCCTCGAGCGCGCGGGCCGTGTCGCCGGCGGCGGCGCGGGTGCGGGCGAGCACGGCCAGGCGCTCCGCGGCGTCCTGGCGCACGGCGCTGTCACCGTCGGCCTGCTCCAGCACCAGCGTCCAGGCCGAGAGCTCGGCGGCCTCGTCGTGCGACTGCCGCGAGAGCTCGGCGAGGGCGCGCAAGAGCGGCACCGGGTGCGCCGAGAGCTGCGAGGCCTCGAGGAGGTCGGCCCGCGCGGCGAGGAGGTCGCCGGCCACGCGCTGGAGCTCGGCGCGCCGCGCGAGGAGCTCGGCCCGGGCCTCGCCGGTGGCGTGCGCGGCGAGGCGGGAGAGCAGGTCGAGGCGCTCGCGCAGGTGCGCGTCGTCGCTCGGCAGGAGCGCCAGGAGGCGGCCGGCGGCCCACGCGTCGGTCGGCTCGTCGGCGAGCATCGCGCGCAGGGCCTCGAGAGCGGCGGCGGTGCGGCCCAGCGAGAGCGCCCCTTCGGCGTACTCGCGGCGGGAGCCGAGCCGCGCGGGGCCAGAGAGGCGGGGCCACAGCTCGCCCAACAGATCGACGAGCGGCTCGAGGGCGCCGGCGCGGCGGTGCAGCGCGGCGAGCTCGACGAGCGCCTCGACGTCGTCGGGCGCGTAGGCGACGTAGCGGGCGAAGAGGCGCCGGGCGGCGTCGTAGTGGCCGGCCTTCTGCGCGGCCCGGGCGGCGCGGCGCGTGAGGGCAGCGGGGTCGAGCTGCAGCCCCGCCACGTCTTCGTCGCGGGCCTCGGCGCCCAGCACGGCCTCGAAGTCGGCCAGCGCCTCGCGGGGGTTGACCTGCTCGAGCAGCTCGGCCCGCCGCAGCCGCGCGGGGATGAAGGTGCCGTCGTGCTCCAGCGCCTGGGCGAGGTAGGGCTGCTCGCGCGGCGTGTCGCGGGTGAGCGTCGCGGCCTTGAAGAACCAGCGCGCGGCGTCGCGGCCCTCGGCGGCGAGGGCGGCCCGGCGACCGAACAGGCGCGCGGCCTCCTGCATGGCGCCGCGCTCGAGCTCCAGCTTCGCCATGGCCTCGAGGGCCTCGGCGGCCTTCTCGCCCGAGGGCGCGGCGTCGAGGGCGGCGTTGAGGCGCAAGATGGCGCCCTGCGTGTCGCCGGCCTCGAGCAGCACCTGCGCGGCCTTGAAGAAGAGCGGCGCGGCGTCGTGCGCGCGGCCGGCCTGGAGCAGCGCCTGCGCGCGGGAGGCCCACAGCTCCGTCAGCTCGCGCAGCGAGCGGTCCTCCAGGTACAGCCCCTCGAGGCGGCCGGCGAGCTCGTCGTCGAGGCGCCGCAGGGGGAAGGCGAGGGCGTAGTGCTCGCGCGCGGCGTCCTTGTCGCCGAGCAGCTCGCAGGCGCGGCCGAGGCGGGCGCGGACCTCGGCCAGCTTCTCGGGCGGCGCGTGCTTGGGCAGCAGCGCCAGCACGTCTTCGAGCGCGCGGCGGGCGTTGAGGGGCCGCTCGAGGCGCAGCGAGACGGTGGCCAACTCGAGCAGCGAGTTGACCTCCGGGAACAGGCGCGTGGCCTTCTCGAGGGCGACGAGCGACTCGCCGGCGCGGCCCAGGCGCGTGTCGAGCACCTGCGAGAGCTCCCGGAGCGCGGCGGAGGCCAGGCGCTTGTCGCCGGCGCTCTCCGCGACCCGGGCGCGCTGCTCCAGGGCCCAGGCCAGGCCCGCCATGTCGGAGCGGCGGCGCTCGAGCGCGGTGAGCTCGCCCAGCACGGGCAGGTCGTCGGGCTCGGCGCGCAGCACCTCGCGGGCGGCGGCCACGGCGAGGTCGAGGTCGAAGGCGAGGTCGCGGGCGGCGACGATGAGGCGGCGGTAGTGCCGCACGCGCTCCTTCGCGTCGTCGGCGAGCTCCGCGAGGGCCTTGAGGCAGCGGCACAGCTGGCCGCCGTCGCGCTTGCTCTCGGCGAGCGCCAGCATGCCCTCGAGGGCGAGGCGGTTCTTCGGGTCGGCCTCCAGCGCCTGACCCAACAGCCGCTCGGCCTTGTCGGGCTGGTTCAGGCGGCCGCGGTGCAGCTCCCCGGCCTCGGCCCACAGGGCGGCGCGGCGGGCGGGCTCCTCGACGACGGCGGCGGCCTTCTCGCAGGCGTCGGCGAGCTCGGCGGCCTTGCCCGAGGCGCGGAAGTACGGGAGCAGCTCGTCGAGGGCGGCGGCGTCTTGCGGGTCGAGGGCGAGGGCGGCCTCGAGGTGCTCGCGGGCGCGGGCGGGCTCGCCCAGCTTCGTCTTGAGCAGCCGCGCCAGCGCGTGGTGCGCGGCGTGGGCAGCCTGGCGGATGGCCTCGGTGCGCGGCGCGGGGCCGGCGAGCTCCACCGCCTGCTGGTAGCCGGCGACGGCCTCCTGCAGCTTGCCGAGCGACTCGGCGACGCGGGCCGCGAGGTAGTGCGGCTCGGGCTCGCCGGGCAGCAGCGAGGTCGCCTCGCGGAAGCGCAGCAGCGCGTTCTCGGGCTGCTTGAGGCCCGTCTCCCACACGAGGCCGGCGAGGAGGTTGGCGCGGCCGACGCGGTCCACCTCGTGGCGGCCCATGGCCACCTCGCGCAGCCGATCGAGGGCCTTGATGGCGCGCAGCCACTCGCCGGAGCGGTAGCACAGCTCGCCGAGCTGGAAGAGGGCCTCGGGGTGGTCCGGCGTGAGGCGCAGCGCGGCCTCGCAGTGGAGCCGCGCGCCGGCGAGGTCGTCTTCGGTCTGCGCGCACAGCCGCGCGAGCTGCACGTGCGCCTCGGCGGCGTCGGCGGGGTCGCGGGCGAGCGCGGCCAGCCGCCGGTACGCGCGGATGGCGCCGGCCCGGTCCTTCGCCTGGTCGGAGGCGCGGGCGAGGGCCTTGAGCGAGGGGAGGTGATCGGGCTTGAGGCCGAGCAGCTCGTGGAGCGCCTTGACGGCCATCTGCGGCGCGTGGTCGCGGCTCGAGCGCGCGGCGGCCTCGGCGGCGAAGAAGGCGCCCGCTTCTTCCTGGTTCTTCCGGGCGAGGGCCGAGAGGGCGAGGAAGCGCTCGGAGGCGCGGGCGAACTCGCCGCGGCGCTCGCGCACCACGGCCTCGGCCCACAGGGCGGTGGCGCTGCGGTCGCGGCGGCGCTGGAGCGAGGCGGCGATGTCGAGGGCGAGCTCGTGGGCCTGCACGTCGGCCACCAGCAGCGTCAGGAGCCGCTCGACGGCGAAGGGGTGGGCCTCGGTGGCGTCGCCCAGGCGCAGGTAGGCCTCGCGGGCCTGCGCGAGCTGGTTCTGCGCCAGCAGCTCCTCGGCGTCGGCGAAGGCGCGGGCGCCCTCGAGCGCGAGCATGAGCTCCTCGTCGGGCGCGCCGGGCGGCGGCAGGCCGCCGGAGGTGAAGCGCAGGCGCAGGCCCTTCGACGACACGGTGGCCTCGGCGAGGCGCGCCTGGTCGAGGGCGGGCATCTTGTAGCCGCGGCCCACGGCCGACTGCTCGACGAGCCCGGGGAGGATGCGGGTGGAGAAGCCGTTGGCGCCGCGGCGCTCGACCTCGGGCAGCACGCCCAGCGCGCGCACGGCCTCGCTGACGATGGCGCCCAGGCGCGCCGCGGGCGTGGTGGAGAACGAGTAGAGGCGGACGTCGTAGAGGTAGACGGCCAGCTTCTCGCCGTCGCCGTCGAAGGCCACCTTGAAGGTGACGGGCGTGCGCTCGGGGCCGGCCAGGCGCGCCTGCACCTCGAGGTGCCCGGGCCGGAAGTGCAGCCGCACGTCGGAGAGCTCGGGCAGCTTGCCGGCGACGGCGCGCAGCTCGCGCTGGAGCACCTCGGCGTCGAGGGCGACCTCGAGGAAGCCGAAGTCGAGCTTCTTCTTCTGGTACTTCGAGGCCCCGCCCGAGAGGTTCATCGGGAAGGTGACGTCGGGGATCTGCAGGGCGAAGTCGGTCACCACCACGCCGGGCGAGAGCGTCAGCGCCGGGAAGCCGACGAACGCGCGGCGGTCGATCAGCCGCAGCTCGGGGCCGACGACTCGCGGGGCGCTCTGGGAGGTGTCCTTCTCGGCCATGGGGCGAACGGGTGCGCGAGGGTAGCACCCGCGCCGTAAGCGCGGAATTTCTCTTCGCTTTGGCTACTCGCGGGTGTCGTCGACGTGCTGGTACGGCTGGCCGGCGGCGACGGGCTCCCCGCGGATGGTGCGATCGCCCGTGGAGATGGTCCACACGTCGATGGTGGCGTCGCCGTCGACGTTGCCCGCGCAGAGCATGGTGACGTCGCACTCGGGGCACTCGCCCCGCAGGCCCACCTCGGCGAGGACCTCGCGCGGCACGCCGGCCTCGAGCTCGGCGACGGGCGGCGCCTCGGGGTGCGAGGGCGCGATGCCGACCGAGGCCAGGGCCCCGTCGGCGTCGAAGCGGTAGAGGTAACGGGGGCGCTCGGGCTCGAAGCCGACGACCTTCGGGTCGGGCGCGTAGGCGTCGTGCTCGGCGAAGTAGGCGCGCTGGGCGACGAGGGCCGCCCGCAGGTTTGACTTGCACTCGCTCTGCTTGGCCCGCGACTGGTACTTGATGAAGTTGGGAATGGCGATGGCCGCGAGGATGCCGACGACGGGCACGTAGGCCACGCCGAGCACGAGGGTGATGATGGCGAGCACCTTGCGCGCGGCGTAGGCCGGCTCGTGCCCCTTCGCGAGGCTGACGATGGCCAGCACGATGGCCACGAGGAACAGCGGAGGAATGCAGAAGCCGATGATGCCGAGGATGAGGGCGACGAGCGGCAGCGCGGCGGGCTTCGCGGCGGACGGCGGCACGGGAACGGGGGTCATGGGCGCGGCACGGTAGTGGGACTGGCTTGCGAAGCCACCTGAATCGCGCTCCAACCCGGCCATGAAGACCCTCACCGACTACCTGTGGTTCGAGACCGAGCAGCGCCGCGAGCTCGTGCGCCTCACCGACACCGTCGCGCAGCTGGTGAAGAAGAGCGGCGTGCAGGAGGGCATGGTGCTCGTCTCGGCCATGCACATCACCGCCGGCGTCTTCGTGAACGATGACGAGACGGGCCTCTTCGACGACATCTGGGCGTGGCTCCAGACGCTCGCGCCCCAGGGCCCCGACTACCAGCACCACCGCACCGGCGAGGACAACGGTGACGCGCACCTCAAGTCGCTCCTGGTGCACCACCAGGTGATCGTCCCCATCACCGGGGGCCGCCTCGACCTGGGGCCGTGGCAGCAGATCTTCTACGCCGAGTTCGACGGCCAGCGGCGCAAGCGGGTGATCGTCAAGGTGATGGGCGAGTAGGCAACTTCTGGCGCCGGGTGCCGAGAACGCCTACATCGACGTACCCGTCGGGGCGATTTGGGTCACGACGGCGCTTTCCGCCCGGGCCTAGGCTCCGGGCGCTTCTCCTTTCACGGGGGTTTCACCATGGCCGTTCGAGACGTTCGCAATGCCTTCGCGCAGGTCGCCGCCGACCGCCGCATCACCGCCCAGGACGTGGACCGCATCCTCTCGTCGGCTGGCGCCATCAGCCGCGACGAGCAGGCGGCGATGAGGGTCGAGGCCGACAAGTTCGCCGGCATGATGGACCCCGACGCCAAGCGGAAGCTGCAAGAGAAGCTGGGCGAGATCGACACGCTGCGCAATCAGGCCACGCGCCACAACCGCAACATCGAGCTCAAGCAGGCCTCGCTGTCGGCCGAGACGAAGACGATGCTGACCGAGGGCGTCGCCACCAAGAGCTTCGGCGGCTCCCCCATTCCCGACGCGGTGAAGGCGCTCGTCAACGAGCAGGTGAAGGCCGGCGTCGTGGTCTACGACGTGCGCGAGCTCAAGCCCGACCCGGTCTACGACACCTCGCACGGCGAGCCGGAGCTGACGCTCGACGGCAAGTACAACCCGTACTCCCAGGAGGCCGGCAAGGGCGACACGCTCGCCTTCGGCCACACCGAGCTGACGCCCGCGAAGATGAAGCAGGACATGGAGACCGAGCAGACCTTCAACATCATCAAGGGCATCAAGACCGAGAACGGTCAGAAGGTCGCCGAGTACGAGAAGGTCACCATGAAGGGCAGCGGCAACATCACCGCGCTCTACGACGAGGCGACGCACCCCGACACCACGGCCCGCGGGCGCGGCGGCCAGAAGCACGCCTCGAACTTCGCCATCCTCGCGGACGGGTCGATCCACGCGGTGCCGGCCTCGCGCCGGTCGAAGTCGAACCCGGGCCTCATCCTCACCACGGCGTCGCTGGGCCGCGGCAAGCAGATGCTCTTCAACGGCCACCTGCACATGGACAAGGGCGTCGTCACCTACGTCGGCATGTCGGGCCGCCTGGGGAAGATCAAGGACGACGGCGGCAAGTTCGTCGACCCCATCGCGCTGCTCAAGGCGTGGGGCTTCGAGGTGAAGCCGGGCCTGACGGTGACGCAGGAGTAGCCCGCTCCAGCGCGGCGCACGAGGCTGCGCGGAGGTCTCGAGCGCAGTTGGCGAGGGCCTCGGTGTGTCTGGCGTCAGCTGACCGAGCCGGGTTGCCGAACGTAGGACATCTGCCTTACGTTCGTGAGATGAAGCCTCGGCTCACCGGCAGCATCACCGTCAGGCTCGGCGCGAAGGCGCTGCGCGTCGTGCGAGCGCGGGCGAAGGCCGAGAAGAAGTCGGCCTCCGACGTCATTCGGGCGTTGATCGAGGCGGAGTGGAGCCCGCGCGACGACGTGTCGGCCATGAGCCTGAGCCGCGCGTGGGTGGGCGCCATTGCGGACGCGCACCTTCCCGCCGGCCGCTCGGCGCGCGCGGCCCTGGAAGCCTGGACACCCGACCGTCGATGAAGCGGGGCCCGTTCCTCCTCGACACCGGGTTCCTGGTCGCGCTGATCAACGCGCGCGACCCGGACCACGAGGCCTGCGCTGACGTGTGGGCGCGCATCGCCGGCCCCTTCGTCACCACCGAGGGCGTGCTGGTCGAGAGCGCACACCTGCTCCGTCGAAGCCAGGGCGGGTACCGGGCCGCGTGGAGCCTGCTTCGGGCGGTGGGGACGGTCGTGGTCGCCGCGAGCCGTCCCCGGCTCGACCGGGCCGTCGAGCTCATGGCGCAGTACGAGGACGTGCCCATGAACCTGGTCGATGCCCTCCTCGTGGCGCTGGCCGAGGAGACCCACGTCGCCGACGTGCTGACGCTCGACCGGCGGGGCTTCCGCGCGTACCGGACCACGGAGGGACGGAAGTTCACCCTTCACCCCGCGCGCTGAGCGGATTCGACGCAGGCCCCTTGAGCTCGCGGCGACTTTCGCCAAGTCTGCGCGCCCCATGACCACCCTCGCCGCCCCTGGCAGCTTGAACCCCGCGACGCGCAGCACCCTCGAGCCCGTGCCGCCGTCTCCGCCCGACGGGGTGCGCGCCGCCGTCGCCGCGGCCCGGGCGGCCCAGCCGGCCTGGAGCGCCCTGCCCTTCGCCGAGCGCGCGGCGGCCTGCACGCGCCTGGGGCAGCTCGTGCTGGCGAAGGCCGACGAGGTGGCGCGCCTCATGTCCAGCGAGACGGGCCGCTCCGAGGTGGAGTGCAAGGCGAGCGAGCTCACCTCGCTGGCGCCCTACATCGCCACCGCCATCACCGTGGCCAGGCGCGCGCTCGAGCCCTCGAAGGTGCGCCTGTCGGCCCTCGACTTCCCCGGCAAGAAGGGCGTCACCGAGCTGGTGCCCCGCGGCGTCATCGGCGTCATCGCGCCGTGGAACTACCCGCTGGGCAACTTCTGGAAGTCGCTCTTCCCCGCCCTGCTCTCGGGCAACGGCGTGGTGCTCAAGCCCTCCGAGCACACGCCCCGCACCGGCGCCTTCCTCGCGGGGCTGTGCGCCGAGGCCTTCCCGAAGGGGCTCGTGCAGCTCGTGCAGGGCGCCGGCGACGTGGGCCAGGCGCTCGTCGACGAGGTCGACGCCATCGTCTTCACCGGCTCCGTGCCCTCGGGGCGCAAGGTGGCGGCCCGCGCGGCGGAGCGCCTCATCCCCACCTCGCTCGAGCTGGGCGGCAAGGACGCGGCCCTCGTGCTGGCCGACTGCGACCTCGAGCGCACGGCCCTGGGCGTCGCGCAGTGGGCGATGCACAACTGCGGGCAGAACTGCGCCGCCATCGAGCGCGTGTACGTCGAGGAGGCCATCGCCGACCGCTTCGTCGAGGCGCTGACGAAGGTGGTCAAGCAGCTGCGCGTCTCCACCGGCAACGACGAGAGCGAGCTGGGGCCGCTGCAGAACGAGGCGCAGCTCGCCCTCGTCGAGCGGCACGTGGAGGCCGCGAGGGCCGCCGGCGCCGTCGTCACCTGCGGCGGCGCGCGCGTGGGCGCAGGGCTCGGCTACCAGCCCACGGTGCTCGACCGCTGCACCGACGCGATGGAGGTGGTGCGCGACGAGACCTTCGGGCCGGTGGTGGCGGTGGTGCGCGTGAAGGACGCCGCCGAGGCCGTGCGCCGCGCCAACGACTCGCGCTACGGGCTCAACGGCTCGGTGTGGACGCGCGACCTGCAGCGCGGCGCGGCCCTGGCGCGGCAGCTCCAGGTCGGGGTGGCCTACGTCAACAACCACGGCTTCGGCGGCATCCTCGCCGACGTGCCGTGGACGGGCGTCAAGGAGACCGGCCCCGGCGTCGCCGCCAGCGCGCACAGCTAC
This sequence comes from uncultured Archangium sp., assembly GCA_964449625.1. Lineage (GTDB taxonomy): Bacteria > Myxococcota > Myxococcia > Myxococcales > Myxococcaceae > Archangium_A. The sequence goes on along the minus strand of CAYUZK010000053.1, from coordinate 18,405 downwards.
GGCGTCTTCACCCGCCCGCGCACGGTCATCGTCGACGGGGCGAAGGCGCCGGACCCGTGGTGGATCCCCGCCAACGCCGACCAGGCGGCCTTCGTGCAGGCGCTCCTCGAGCGCGGCCGCGGCGGGGGCCTGGGCGTGCTGCTCAAGCTCGGCGGGCTGGTGAAGAAGCGCGCGGCGGCTGCGCGCGCGATGCTGCGCTGAAGCACGTCCCCCCCCCCGGACCGCCGGCTTCGGGTCGGGCTAAGGTCTCCCGTGATGAGCAAGGCCTCACCGCGCCGCGTGGACACCATCGCCGACTACCTGGCGCGGCCCGAGCACGAGCGCCTGGAGCTCATTCAAGGAACGCTCGTCGAGAAGGCGGAGGCGACGGCCGAGCACTCGCTCGCGCAGGCCTCGACGTCCCGAACGTTGGGCAACCCGTTTCAGCGCAAGCCCGGCGGCAAGTGGCCCGGGGGCTGGTGGTTCTTCACCGAGCTCGAGGTGCAGCTGGGCAGCGAGGTCCTCCGCCCGGACGTCTGCGCCTACCGGCGGGAGCGGGTCGCGGAGCCCCCGAAGGGCCGGCCGTTCACGCTCGCTCCCGACTGGGTCTGCGAGATCCTCTCGCCGACGAACCCGCAGCGCGATCGCGTGGAGAAGCTCCAGACGTACTTCGCGGCGCGAGTGCCCCACTACTGGATCATCGACCCCGTGGCTGGCTCGCTCGAGGTCTTCCGCCGACTGGACCTCGCCTACGCGCTCGTCCTCACCGCGCTGCGTGGTCAGCGCGTGCACGCGGAGCCCTTCGACGCGGTCGAGCTCCGCATCGACGAGCTGTTGGGCGCAGACCCCGAAGACTGACGCGCGCCGTCGCCCTCACGGCAGGTCCGCGCCCAGCAGCTCCACGAAGAGCACCTCGCTCGCCGCCTCGAACAGCCGCCCCGACGCCACCAGCCCGCCGCAGTGCCCGGGCTCGCGCGCGAAGGTGAAGCCCACGCACTTGCCCAGCACGTCGGCCCAGAAGGCCTCGCTCCCGCGCGGCGACACGAAGTCGGCGATGAGCTCCCGCGGCCACGGCACGACGCTCGTGGGGTCGGCGTCGTTGGGCGTGGTGAAGCAGTCGAGGTCCACGTCGAGGATGAGGGCCTGCGCCGCCTGCACCAGCGCGTGGGCCCGCTTGCCTTCGGGCGTGGCGTGCGGCGTGCCCCACTCTGCCGAGAGCTGGTCGACGGTCGGCGCGCAGACCAGCTCGTGCTCTCCCCAGCGCTCGCCCACCACCGCGCCCACGGGCTTCGCGCGCGCCACGCACAGCGCGTGCGTCAGCACCCCGGCGCTCATGGCCGCCAGCACGTGATCGAAGTTTCGGGGGTCGAGCTGCTCGCGCGCGAAGGCGTCGAGCGCGTCACCCGAGAGCCCCTTCGCCGGCGCCAGCCGAGGCGGCACCGTGTCGAAGTGGCGATCGAGCGTCAGCAGCAGCGCGGGCGGCGCGCCCAGGTCGGCCCAGCAGGGCAGCGCGAGGCGATGCGCGTCGAAGACGAAGCCCCGCGAGGGGCCTCGACCGGCGATGGCGAGCTCGATGACTCCAGCGCGTGACACCTGGGGGCCGCGGTCACTCCTCGAGGAGCGGCTGCGGACCGGGCACGATGTGCGCGATGTCGGAGTCGGGGGCGTTGGGGTCCTTGGGGCCGCGGGCCGCCTTCTCCTGCTTGCGCTGCTTCTTCTCCGCCGCCTTCTCCTTCTTGTGCTCCAGGCGGGCCAGCTCCTTCTGTCGCTTTGATGGGCCGTTGAACATAGGCGCCTCCGGGAAAAGTGAAGTGCTGCTTGAGCCCAGTCACTACATGGTCCGCCGCCTGCCGACAACCCCACCGAGCGGTCAGCGCAGGGGCCCCAGCAGCTCGACCAGCGCCCGGCCGTAGCGCTCCGCGCGCCGGGCGCCGAAGTACGGCACCTTCGCCAGCGCGTCGAGGGAGTCCGGTGCCGCGGTGGCCAGCTCGGCCACCAGGGCGTTCGAGAGCACCACCGAGGGCGTCACCTTGCGCTCGGCGGCGCGGGCCTTGCGCCAGTCGACCAGCGCGTCTTCGCGCTTCTTGCGCTGAGGGTCGCGGTCCTTCTTCTCGTCGGGCGGGGCGAGCGCGCCGGCCTTCTGCGCCGCGGTGAGCGAGGCGACGAGCGCCAGCACCTCCTCGCCGCGCTCGCGCACGAAGGCGCCGCGCACGCCCTCGAGGCGCGCCATGGCCTTGAGGTCCGCCGGGGGCCGGGTGGCGAGCGCGCCCAGGGCCATGTTCGAGAGCACCCGGCCCATGGGCTGGTCCACCGCCTCGGCCCAGGCCAGGCGCCGGGCGTGCAGCGCGTGGGCGAGGTGCCAGGCCAGCGCGTACTGCTCCTTGCTCAGGCCCTGCCGCGGCAGCTTGGGCTGGTAGTCGGCCGCCGGGTCGGGCCGCGCCGCCGCGTCGTCGCACATGCGGTCGCAGTCGAGCTGCACCTCCTCGAGCACGTCGGCGGCGACGCACGCCTCGCGCACCCAGCGGCCCACGTCGCACAGGTAGCGCACGTCGTCGGCGATGTACTCGCGCAGCTCCGGCGGCAGGGGGCGCAGCGAGAAGTCGGCCTGCTGGTGCTCCTTCTTGAGCACCTGGCCCAGGCGCTCCTTCACCAGGTCGGCCAGGCCCACCTTCGGCCAGCCCATGAGCGTCGCCGCCCGGTGGGTGTCGAAGAGCCCGCGCACGCGCACGCCGGCCTCGGCGAGGTACTGCAGGTCGCCCTGGGCGGCGTGGAAGAACTTGGTGAGGCCCGGGTCGGCGAAGGCCTCGGCGAGCGCCTGCGGCGAGACGCCGGGGGCCAGCGTGTCGAGGAGGAAGATGTCGGCGTCGGTGCCCAGCTGCACGAAGCACAGCCGGGCGTGGAAGTGGTGCATGGAGTCGGCCTCGACGTCGACCGCCAGCTCCGTGGCGCCGCGCAGGGCGGCGGTCACCTCGTGGAGTTGCTGGGGTTCGACGACGTCGACCGCGCGTTCTGGGAAGGGCACCGGCGCCCCCTAGCATGGCCTCTCGCCATTCGCCCCGCTTGTGGGCTAAGGGCCGCCGCGACGCGGTCGCCGGGGGGCACGCGCGCGAGGACGCACATGGTCGACGAGCTCAACCGACTCGAGAAATCGCTCTTGCAGCACGTCGGCAAGGCGGTGCACGACTTCTCCCTCATCGAGGAGGGCGACCGCATCATGGTGGCCATCTCCGGGGGCAAGGACTCGTACACGATGCTGCACCTGCTGCGGCAGCTCCAGCGCCGGGCCCCGGTGAAGTTCGAGCTCGTGGCCGTCAACCTCGACCAGGGGCACCCGGGCTTCCCCGCGGCGACGCTCGAGGGGTGGCTGTCGGCCAACGGCTACGCCTACCGGCTGCTGAAGGAAGACACCTACAGCATCGTGCTCGACAAGCTGAAGCCGGGGCAGACGCAGTGCAGCCTGTGCAGCCGCCTGCGCCGCGGCATCCTCTACACCGCGGCGGTGGACATGGGCTGCACGAAGATCGCCCTGGGCCACCACCGCGACGACCTCATCCACACCTTCTTGCTCAACCAGTTCTTCGCCGGCACCACGGCCACCATGCCGCCCAGGCTGGTCAGCAACGACGGCCGCAACACCGTCATTCGACCGCTGGCCTACGCGCCCGAGGCCGACATCGCCCGGTTCGCCGAGCTCATGGCCTTCCCCATCATCCCCTGCGACCTGTGCGGCTCGCAGGAGAACCTCCAGCGCAAGAAGGTGAAGAAGCTGGTGGACGAGCTCTCGAAGGACATCCCCATGGTGCGCAGCTCGCTGCTCTCGGCCATGGGGAACCTGCACGTGAGCCACCTGCTCGACCAGAAGCTGTGGACGCTCCCGGTGGAAGGTGCGACGCAGGCAGCCTCAACCCGCACGGAGACGCCCCATGCCGCGTGACGCACTCTCGCAGGCCCGCCGCGACCGCAACGCCGCGCTCCTCGACGCCATGGTGCTGACGGCCACGGCCGACGGCACCATCGCCGACGTCGAGATGAAGCAGCTGCTGGTGCGCGTGCTGGAGCGGCCGGAGTTCGAGGGCCTGACGCCCGACGAGCTGACGGAGATGGTCGAGGCCTCGGCGAAGCGGCTGGCCGCGGCGCGCACCCTGGAGGACATCCTCCACGCGCTGCGCGAGCGCCTGCCCGACCACCGCAACCGGCTGCTGGCCTTCGGGCTCGCCACCGCGGTGGCGCTGGCCGACCGCAAGGCCACGCGCGACGAGCTGGGGCTGCTCAAGACACTCCAGGCCGGCTTCAACCTCACCGAGGCCGAGGTGACGAAGGTGTTCGAGTCGATCCAGGCGGGCATGTCGCTGGCCGAGGTGCTGGGCGAGCCCACCGAGCGGCTCTACGCCGAGACCATGGTGCTGGTGTCGGCCGCCGACGGCGCGGTGCAGGCCAGCGAGCTCGACGCGATGCTCGAGAACTTCGCCGGCGACCCGGCCTTCCACCAGGTCTCGCTGGAGCTCGCGCAGAAGTACCTGCGCGACGCGCTGACCGACCTCACCACCGAGGGGCTCCCGGCGCGGCTCTCGGCGCTCGCGCACGGGCTCAACACCCACGGGCAGCGCAGCAAGGCCTTCCGCCTGGGCGTGCGCGTGGCCTACGCCGGCGGCAAGCCCTCGCCGGCCGAGCTGCGCACGCTCGAGCTGCTGCAGGCCACCTTCGGCCTGAGCGACGCCGAGGTGGCGCGCATCACGGTGGAGGCCTGATGAGCACCCGCCCCACGCGGAGCCACGTGCGCTTCGCCCTGCCCCCCACGCTGGGGCCCGACGCCCACGCCCGGGCCCGGCAGCTCCAGACCCACCTCGCCGCGGCGCTGGGGCGCGACACCGAGGTGGTGGTGCCGCCGACGTACGAGCAGCTCGCCCGCGAGCTCCTCGGCGGCAAGGTGGACGCCGCCTGGGCCCCGCCCTTCGTCTGCGCCCGCATCGAGGCCATGGGCGTGCGCGTGCTGGTGCGCGGCGTGCGCGGCGGCGCCTCGGTGTACCGCGCGGCGCTGGTGACCCGGGCCGACGCGCCGCTGACGCTCGAGACGCTGCCGGGCACGGTGGCCGCCTGGAGCGATCGCGACTCGGTGGGCGGCTACCTCCTGCCGATGGCCTTCCTGCGCGAGAAGGGCCTGGACCCCGCGCGCCTCTTCGCCCGGCAGGACTTCGTGGGCAACTACCGCCGCGCCCTCGAGGCGGTGCACGTCGGCGACGCGCAGGTGACGAGCGTCTTCGCGCCCGCGGCGCACACCGGCACGCCCGACGGCACGGGGCTGTCCGAGGTGTGGCCCGAGCAGGCCACGGCCTTCCGCGTGCTGGGCTTCACCGACGAGGCGCCCAACGACGGCGTGGCGGTGTCGATGAACGCGCCGGCGGTGGTGGTGACGGAGCTCGAGCGCACGTTCCTCACGTTGCCGCAGAGCGCGGCCGGGGCGCAGCTGCTCAAGGACTGCTTCCACGCCGACAAGTTCGAGCTCGCGCCGCGCATGGGCTACCGCGCGCTGTACCGCGTGGCCCTCGCCAGCCTCTGACGGCGGCTCAGCGCGACCAGAGCTCGGCGAGCGCGAGCGTGAAGACCTCGAAGGGCTCGGCGCGCACCTGCGCGTCGTCGGCGAAGGTGCCCACCAGCCGGTACGTGCGCCCGTCCAGCCGCAACACCTCGAGCGTCTTCGCGTCGGAGTCGACCAACCAGACGTGCGTCACGCCCTGCGCGGCGTAGGCCGGGAGCTTCACCGCGCGGTCCACCGCCACCGTCGAGGGGGAGAGGACCTCGCACACCCAGTCGGGCGCGACGGTGATGGCCGGGGCGAGGGGCAGCTGAGGCAGGCGCTCGCGACGCCAGCCGCCGAGGTCGGGCACCAGCACGTTGCCGCCGAGGTGGAGCTCTGGCTCGTCGAGGAGCAGCCACCCGCCCGGCCCCCCGCGACCCCGGTCGAAGGGCCCGTGGAGTTCGCCGCCGAGCACCGTCGCCGAGCGAGCGTGCGCCGTCCACGGGCGGGGGTGCGTGTAGAGCACGCCGTGGATCAGCTCAGCCACGAGGTGCTCGGGCGCGTTCAGCACGTCCTCGTACGTCGCGGGCCCGAGCGCTGGCGCAGCCATCTGGGCAAGCCTACCTCAACCGGTGAAGACGCTTCAGCGCGAGGCGAGGAAGCTGGCCGGCACCGCGGGCTCGCAGCGAAAGCCCGTGCCCGAAGGCAGCCGCGAGCACGGCGTCTCGGAGGGCGCGAAGAGCACCGGCGTCATGAGCACCTGGCTCTCGAGGGCCTCCTGCTCGTCGGCGGCGCGGGCCTCGAGGCTCCCGGCGGGCGGCGAGGCGACCAGGCGCGCGGCGCCCACCAGGAGCACGAGCCCTGCGGCCACGGCGGCCAGCACGCGCGGCCACGGGCGCGGCGCCGGAAGGCCCCGGCTGGCGGCGACGCCTTCCCAGAGCTGGGCCACCTCTTCGCGGCCGGCGCGGTGACGGAAGAGCGTCGCCTCGGTCTCGAGCCAGTTCAGCTCGTGGCGGCACAGGGCACACTCGCGCGCGTGGGCGCGGAGCTCCTCGGCGCGCGGCCCACTGAGCGCGCCCTGGGCCACGGCCTCCATCGACTGCGTGCGTCCACACCGGCTCATCGACGACCTCCGGTCAGGTGCGGCATCAGGTGCGCGCGCAGCTTGAGGCGGGCGCGGTGGATCTCGTTCTTCACCGTGGGCATCGACCAGCCGAAGGCCTGGGCGATCTCCTCGTAGCCGAGCCCGTGGTCGACGCGCATGAGCAGCGCCGCCCGCCGGTTGGGCGAGAGCACGCCCAGGGCCTCGGTGAAGTGCGCCTCGAGCTCGGCGTCGAGCAGCAGCGCCTCAGGGTCTGGCGACGGGAGGACCGCCGCGGGCAGCGCCTCGTCGTCTTCTTCGTAGACGTCGTGCTGGCGCACGCGCCGGGCCTCGAAGGCTACGTTGCGCGCGATGCCCAGAACCCAGGGCTTGAAGCGATCGTGCTCGCCCAACTTCACCAGCTGCACGTGGGCGCGCGTGAAGGTCTCCTGAGTGGCGTCATCGGCCGCGTCGGCCTGGCGCAGGAGATCTCGCAGGAAGCGCCGCACCGACACCACGTGCCGCTCGAAGAGGGCCTTGAAGGCCACCGACTCTCCCGCCTGGGCGCGCCGCACCAGCGCCTCGTCGGGCGTCTCGGGGGTGATGGCGGGGGCGCGGGAGAGGAGGCGGAGCACGGCAGACTCAGAATGCGCGCAGCCGGGGCTGGGTTTCAACCGCTGCTCAACCGGTTGATCTTCCGGGTAGCGGGGCGCGCGGCCCATCGCCAGCTCGGCCAGCCGTCGTCCTCCGGTGAGTTACTCGACCCACCAGTCCCGCAACTGAAGCGTGAGCCCCGGAAACGGCGCGAGGCCCTTCACCACGTCACCCTCACTCCAGGTGCCCAGGAGCTGCCACGCGGCGCCGACGAGCTCGAAGGCCTCCAGCACCTGCGCGCGCGGGTCGATGAGCCACAGGAGGGGCACGCCCTGCCGCGCGAACAGCGCCCGCTTGGGCCCCAGGTCCTTGAGGCGCGTCGAGTCAGATCTTCAAGAGGCCGACGAGCTCGTCCTTGGCCGCCTGGTGCCGAAGGTTCGGCCGACCCATCACGTAGAGCGCGCCGTCGATCACCTCGCCCGCTTCGCCCTCTGGCAACGCCCCGAGCTCACGCAGCAGGTCGGCGTTCGACTTCAGCCCCTTCACGGGAACGCGCTGGCCTCGGTGAGGAGGAAGTCCTTCCCCACCGAGTGACAGTTGGCGCACAGGTTGCCGGGGCCGACGAAGTAATACTCGTCGAGCGACGGCTCGAAGCCCTCGTAGAAGACCCACTTGCCCTCGTCGCTCTTGACGTTGATGGCGAAGCCCTTGCGGGCGCCAGCGGCGTCGTAGAGCTCCTTCACCGCGATGCTGGCGTTGGGGTGCGTGTCGCTGCCCGCCTTGAGCGAGGCGAGCAGCTCCGGGTTGAGCCAGGTGCGCACCTTGCCGTGAGGCCCGGCGGAGTCGTGCGGCGCGGCCTCGGCGGGCCAGCTCTTCCACGACTCGCCCTTCGCGAAGGCGGCGAGGCTGGCGCGGCTCAGGTCGAGCGGCGCCCCGCCGTCACGGGGCGTGGCCGTGCTGCCCGGGCTGGTCGGGGCACCACAGGCGCTGACGGCGAGGACGAGGAGGGCGGTGGTGCGCATGGCTCCGCACCATACGTCAACAGGAGCCCCGCGCTGAATCGGCCGCGGTCAGGCCTTCGCCGCGGACTGGTACACCGCCACCCCCGCGTCCGAGCGCTTCGCCAGGTACATGGCGGCGTCGGCGCGGTCGATGAGCTCCTGCACCGCGGCACCGTGCTCGGGGAACAGGCTGATGCCGACGCTCACGCCAACGGTCAGCGCCTGGCCTCCGATCACCGCGGGCTCGGCGATGGCGGCCCGCAGCGTCGCGGCGAGCGTCAGGGCCGCCTCGGCGCTGGAGATCTCGGGCAGGAGCACCAGGAACTCGTCGCCGCTGCGCCGGCAGACCGTGTCACTCGCGCGCACCCCCGCGCCGAGGCGCTGCGCCACCAGCTTCAGCACGGCATCACCGACGCTGTGCCCGTGGGAGTCGTTGATGGGCTTGAACTGGTCGAGGTCGATGAACAGCACCGCCAGCGTCCAGCCGTGGCGCTGCGCCTGCGCCAGCCCCTGACGCAGTCGGTCATTGAAGAGCGTGAGGTTGGGCAGCCGCGTCAGCGGATCATGCATGGCGTCGACGCGCGTCTTCTTCTCGCGCTTCTTGCTCTTCACCAGGGCGGCCTCGCTCACCTCGAGCTTCTGCTCGAGCGCGGCGCGCTCGCCCGACTCCACCTTGAGGCTCTCCGTCACGGCGACGAGATCCCGGGCGGCGCCGTCCACCTTCACCTCGACGTCTTCGCTCTGGCTGATGGCCTTCTCGACCTCCGGGGTGCGCCCGCCGCGGTCGATCTCCTCGGAGAGCACGTCGTTGACCTCGGCGCGCTCCGCGGCCGCCTCCGCCACCTTCCCCTGTACGGCGGCGCTGCGCTCATGCGCAGCGGGCTTCGCGACCACGCTCCGTGCAATCGATGACTTGGCTCCCATGATGCCTCCTCAAGAGGCATCACGGTGGGGCCCCCCGGCCGCCAACCTTCCTGTGGACCACTCGGGCAGGGCCCGCGTGGCTCCGGCCACTTACTGGCAGGTCGCCGAGGGGAGCCCCCTCCACCCGTTCTGTGACACCCAGCGCGAGCTGGTGCTGCCCCCGCAGGCGCCAGCCTGGGCGAACGGGTCGGTCGAGGCGGTGCTGGCGTTGGCGCGCTGCTCGAAGTGCAGGTGCGGCCCCGTGGAGCTGCCCGAGGAGCCGACGAGGCCCAGGCGCTGACCGCAGCTCACCGTCTGGCCCACGCGCACGGCCACCGACCACTTCTTGAGGTGGTAGTAGTAGCTGATGCGCCCGTCGGCGTGCTGGATGGCGACCGAGTTCGAGGTGCCGCAGCGGCCCGAGGTGCAGCGGTCGAACTCGCCGTCGTGCGCCGCGATGACCTTGCCCGGCGCCGCCGCCAGCACCACGCGGCTGCCCGAGTCCATCGCCGCGAAGCCGCCGATGCCGATGTCCGTGCCCTTGTGGTTGTCGTACGTCTTCGCGTTCGAGCCCGTGCGGCACGACCAGTCGCGCCGATAGCCGGAGCTGCGGTTGGTGTCGTAGTAGGCGGTGACGTAGCAGCGCCCGCCCGCGCACTGATCGGACGCCATCGACAGCGGCAGGCGGAACTTCACGTTGGTGCTGCTGCCGGTCGACGGGCTCGAGACGAGCGTGAGCCAGCCCCCGTGCGCCCAGCCCACGGTGCCGTTGTACGAGACGTTGTAGAAGCCGTTCGACGGCGCGGTGCGGTTGACCGTCTTCACCGTCGCCCCGGAGGGGATGGTGAGCCGGATGGCGTAGCCGGTGCCGGCGCCGGTGCGCAGGTTGAGGGCCGCCGTGGTGCGGAGCGTCGAGCCGATGGGCACCGAGGTGGTGAGCGCCTGGCTCGTGGTGGCGTACTCCTCGTCGACGCCCACCTCGCCCTGCTCGTCACCCGCCACGCCTTCGACGCCACAGCCGGCGAGGAGCAGCGCAGCGCACAGGCTCGTCCACACGTGCGCGGGCTTCATCGCGCACCCCCTTCCTTCGTCGCCACGCCCGTGCGGACGTCGACCCTCCAGTGCTCGCCGCCGCCCGCGTCGTAGCGGATGACGTCGGCCGTCACCCAGTGCACGCGAGCCGCGTCGAGGGGCGGCGGCACGAAGTCGGCGGGGTCGCCGTCGCGCTCGAGGCCGGCCTCGACGGTGGTGTTGGTGAGCTGCACCGCCTCTTCGCCCTCGAGCGAGGTGCGGTAGAGCGCCGCCACGCCGGTGCGCCCCGAGACGAAGACGACGGTGCGCCCGTCGGGCGAGAGCATCGGGCGATCATCGACGCCCGCGCCGTCGGCCAGCACGCGCAGCTCACCCGAGAGGTCGGTCATGGCCACGGCCGTCTCGCCCTCGTCGGCCTCGGCCCCGAAGAGCGTGAAGGCCAGGCCCCGCCCATCGGGCAGCGCCGCGAGGTCGCCGCGCACGCCCTGGGCCAGCACCTGCTCGACGCCGTCAGCGCCCCGCAGCACGAGCTCGCCTTCCGTGCGGAGCAGCGCCGCGTGCGCACCCACGAGGCGGGCCTCGCGGTAGCGCGGCGCCGTGTCGAGCACCTCGAGCTGGTCGCGCGCGACGTCGAAGGCGGCCAGCGCCACGCCCGGCAGGGCATCGCTCGCCTCGGGGAGCGCCTCGAGGCCCACGGCCAGCAGGCGACGGTTCCCGGTGCCGAAGGACGCGCGGAGCTCCGCGTCGGGCCCGAAGGCCTCCTTGAGGCGCACGCCGAGCTGGTGCTGCGTCGAGGCGAGCTCGTCGGCCTCGCTCGGCGCCTCCGAGACCTGCACTACCGCCGTGCCACACCCGACCAACACCAACGCCGCGGCCAAGAACTTTCGAGACATGCGTTCCTCCTGGAAGTGAAGCCCGGGGCCACCCTCAGCAGGGGGAGTGCCAACGGCGCCGCTCCGAGGGGGACGCTCGGAGGACGTAAGGAGGCTTGACGGCTCCCCGGGCGCCGACCTTCGGGCAGTGGAGCTTCGGGGCTGACCGACGCGACGACGTCACGCCGCAGTTTCGGCCGGTGTCGCCCGAGCGTGACGCTTCGCGCTCAGCCCGCGAGGAAGTCGGCCAGGGCCCGGGCGCGGGGCACGAGCGTGTCGACCTCGAGGTACTCGTCGGGCGTGTGGAAGAAGCGGCCGCGGGGGCCGAGCGCGTCGAGCGTGGGGATGCCCAGGGCCGCGGCGGTGTTGCCGTCGCTCCCGCCGCCCTGCCGCGGCGCCTCGTCGGTGCCCAGGCCGTGCGCGTGGGCGCAGCGCCGGTAGCGCTCCAGCACCACCTCGGTGCCCGGCTGCTTCTCCATGGGGATGCGCCCCGGGCCGCGCTCCAGCTGCACGCCAGCGCCGGGCACGCCGAGGCTCTCGGCCGCGCCCTCGAGGCCGCGCCAGAGCGCGTCGCCGACGGCCTGCGTCGGGTAGCGCAGGTCGAGCTCGGCGCGCGCCGCGGCGGGCACGGTGTTCTTCGAGGTGCCCCCCTCGATGAGCCCCACGTTGACGCTGACGCCGCCTTCCCGGCTCGAGTACTGCTGCGCGCGGTCCACGAAGCGCGAGAGGGCCCAGATGGCGTTGGCCCCGTCCCAGTACGCGTTGCCCGCATGCGCGGGGATGCCCGTGGCGCGGGCCAGGGCCGAGCCGGTGCCGCTGCGCTCGGTGACGATGGCGTCGTTGGCCCGGCCCGACTCGAACACCAGGGCGGCCTGGCAGCCGGCGATGACCTCGCGAATCAGCGGCGCCCCTTCGGGCGAGCCCACCTCCTCGTCCGAGACGACGACGAGGCGCAGCGGCGGCAGCACGTCGAGGCCCACGGTGCTGGCCAGCGCCTTGAGGGCCCAGGCGATGACGACGAGGCCGCCCTTCATGTCCAGCACCCCGGGGCCGCGGCGCAGCGCCCCGTCCACCCGGTAGCCCTCGAAGCGCCCGGGCGGGAAGACCGTGTCCAGGTGCCCCAGCAAAGCCACCGGCGCCGCCCCGGCCCGCCCCACCGAGCGGAACACGAGGTGATCGCCGAAGCGCTCGCTCGGCGCCCGCTCTCCGGTGAGGCCGGGCATGGCGAAGACCTCCTCGAGCAGCCGCGCCACCCGCAGCGACCCCTCGCGGTTCCCCGTGAAGGAGTTCTCTTCCACCAGGGCCGCCAAGGCCACCTCCATCGCCGGGAGCTGCTCCCCCAGCCAGGCTGCTGCGTCAGTCATGGCCGCCAGCATACTCCTGAAATCAGGCAGTTAGAGCAAAGGACACCCGCCTCAGGTGGCCAGAGGTAGGTGCGTCAGGTAAAGCCCGGCGCATGCTGCTGCTCCGGGACGTGGCCAGGGGGGACCTCGCAGGGCTCAAGCGCCTGGCCGCGACGCTCAACAGCGTGAACCTGCCGGACAACGAGAAGGTGCTCCAGGCCCTCATCACCCGGTCGGCGCAGAGCTTCTCGGGGAAGCTCGAGGATCCGCTCGAGCGCGAGTACCTCTTCGTGCTCGAGGATCTGCGGAACAAGGCCATCATCGGCACCTCGATGGTCATCGCGCAGCACGGCACGCGCGAGGCGCCGCACATCTACTTCCAGGTCACCGAGGCGGAGCACTACTCGGCCAGCATCGACAAGCACTTCCGGCACAAGGTGCTGTCGATTGGGTACAACTACGATGGCCCCACGGAGATCGGCGGGCTGGTGGTGGACCCACCGCGGCGCAGCGGGCCCGACAAACCGGGCAAGCAGCTCTCGTACGTGCGCTTCCTCTTCATGGCCATGCACCGCTCCCTGTTCCGCGACGGCGTGCTGGCCGAGCTGTTGCCGCCGCTCATGGAGGACGGCCGCTCGCTCCTGTGGGAGTCCATCGGCAAGAAGTTCACCGGCCTCGACTACCCGGAGGCCGACAAGCTCTCGCGGCGCAACAAGGAGTTCATCAAGGAGCTCTTCCCCGCCTCGGACATCTACGCGACCTTCTTCCCCGCCAACGCGCAGCGCCTCATCGGCGAGGTGGGCCCCGAGACGCGCGGCGTGCAGCGCATGCTCGAGCGCATCGGCTTCAAGTACTCCAACCACATCGACCCCTTCGACGGCGGCCCGCACTACGAGGCGAACCTGTCGGAGGTGTCGCTCGTGCGGCACTTCCGCACCGCGACCGTGGGCCGCGAGCCGTGGGAGCTCGAGGCGCAGGACGTGGTGGTGGGCCTCTCACGGCCGACGGGGCCCAACCGCTTCCGCGCGGTGCGCACGCAGGTGCGCTTCGACGACCAGGTGGTGTTCCTGCCCAGGGCCACGCGCGAGGTGCTGCGGGTGAAGGCCGGCGACCGGGTGTCGATCATCCCCTTCGAGTGAGGGGCAGGGCGCGGCGGCTCAGTCGCCGAGCAGCCAGCGGGCCTTCACCAGCGCGTCGCGGCGGAGCGAGCCGTGGGGGGCCACGTCGCGGCCCAGCTCCCGCGCGCGCGCGGTGAGCCTCAGCACCGTCGCCACGCCCGGCGCGTCGAGCTCCCCGCGCGCCGCCGCCAGCCGGGCCTCCGTGTCTCGCAGCCGCGCAGCCACCGCGTCGCGCTCGGCCTCGGCGGTGGCAGCGCGCGAGGCGGCCTGGCGCCCCTGCTCGACGAGCAGCGCGTACTGCTGCCCGAGCGGCTCGAACTCGTGCTTCGCCGCCTCGTCAAGGCGTCGCGGCGACGCGCGGACCTCCTCGTACACCGCCTCCCACTCGGCCGCGCGCGTGGTGAGGCGGAAGTCGCGCAGCACCCGCGCCTGCACCGCCGCGACGTCGTGCCGCGGCGCGGCCTCGAGGGCCTCGACGACGGCGCCGGGGCTCAGCGGCCGCCGCTCGAGGCGCCCGGAGAAGTTCACCGAGGCCAGCGCGTCGAGCCGCGCGGCGTCGAGCAGGCCGTCGCTCCCGTACACGTCGGCCAGCAGCACCGGCCGCCCCACCGCCGCCGCCTGGAGCGCCGTGCGCCCGATGGTGATGACGAGGTCGAAGGCCCCGAGCACCGCGGGCGTCACCTCCACCGAGCTCGCGGGGAGCCCCAGGTGGGCCCAGCTGAAGCCCGGCCGCGCCCTCACGCACGCGTCGAGGTGCTGCGCCAGCTCAGGGGCCAGGTGGTTGGTCACCACCGCCACGCGCGTCACCCGGGCGGGCGGCACGGCGGGCTCCGGCGCCCAGCCGCGGTCGTCGAACCAGTTGCGCATCACTCGCACCGGCACGGCGCGCCCGAAGGCCGAGCGATCGACCCGCGCCTTGACCTCCTCCGACACGGCCACGCCGAGCGCCACGCCGGGCCAGATGGGCGTGGGTGCCTCCAGCGCCGGCAGCACGCCCAGCGAGGACACGATGGCCGGGCAGCCGAGCGCGAGGGAGCCGACCACCCACAGCGTGGGCGGGTGGTGCGCGTGCACCACCTCCGGGGCGAAGGCCTGCACCAGGTGCTGCTCGGCGAGCGTGTACACCGGCACGCCGCGCTCGGTGAGCTGCTGGGCCACCGGGCCGGGGTACAGCGTGAAGACCCGCGCGTCGTGGCCGCGAGCCTCGAGCGCCGTGGCCAGCTCGGCCACGTAGAGCTCGGACCCCGCCCGGTCCACCAGGTGGTGGTTCGTCAGCAGCACCTTCACTTGGACACCCAGTTGTAATTCAAACGAGCTGACACCTTAACTACCGACGGGTCAGCTCGCGAGCCAGATGTCTTCGAAGCGCACCTGCGGCGGCGTCTGGTGCAGCCGCAGCCCCTGGATGGCCTGGCTCGACGCTGCGTGGAAGCGCTCGTGGTACAGCGGCACCAGCATGCAGTCCTCGCGCACCAGGGCCTCGGCCTTGCGGTAGAGCGGCTGGCGCAGCCCGGGGTCGATGGACACGCGGGCCTCGTCGGTGAGGCGATCGAACTCGGGGCTCCGGTAGCCCAGCCCGTAGTAGCCCTGCGCCTTCGAGTTGAGCAGCACGAAGAGGAAGTTGTCGGGGTCGGCGACGTCGGCGATCCAGTTGCCGCGGAAGACGGCCAGCTTGCCCTCGCGCACGCGCTCCCAGAAGTCCTTGAGCTCGACGTGCTGCAGCTCCACCAGCCCCGCGTCGATCAGGGGCTTGAAGAGGGCCCGGTCCTCCTCGCGGGTGTCGCGGTCGGGCGGGTAGTGCAGCGTCAGCTTGAGCCGCCCGTGGCCCGCCTCGGCGAGCAGCCGCCGGGCCAGCGCGACGTCGGTGCGCGGCTCGTGAATGCGGTCGTTCTCGAGCAGCGAGGGCGGCGTGAGCGAGCGGGCCACCCGCGCCGAGGGGTGGTACTGGTCGACCACCGCGCGCACGTCGAGGCCCGCCCGGAGCGCCCGGCGCACGCGCACGTCGTCGAAGGGCGCGAGGAGCTGGTTGAAGCCCAGAAACCACACCGAGGGCGTGTTGACGGTGAGCGCCTCGGCGGGGTTGAGGCCCGCCTCGCGCAGGTTCTCGGAGTGGAGGTACGAGACGACCTGCACCTCCCCGCGGCGGAAGGCCTCCAGCGCCAGGCGCCGCGAGCCGAAGAGGTGGAAGTCGAGGCGCGAGAGGAGCGGCAGGCCCGCCACGTAGTACGTGGGGTTGCGCTCGAGCGTCACCCGCGAGGCCGTGGCCGAGGCCATGCGGAAGGGCCCGGTGCCCAACAGCCGCACCCCGTCGAGCCGCGTCACCGCGGTCGAGGGCAGCGCGAGCAGGCGCATGAAGAAGGCGCGCGGCTCCTCGAGGCGGATCTCCAGGGTGTGCTCGTCGAGCGCCTCCACCCCGGCCAGCGAGCTGGCCTCGCCGCTGAGGTACGCGGCGGCGCCCTCGATGTCCTTGAAGAGCACCGCGTCGGGCGCGCCGGAGCGGGGGTCGAGCAGCCGCTCGAAGTGCGCCTTGACGTGCGCCGCGGTCAAGGTGACGCCGTCGGGGAAGGTCACGCCCTTGCGCAGCGAGAAGCGGTAGCGGCGGGCCGTGCGGTCGGCCTCCCACGACTCGGCCGCGTCAGCCACGAGGATGCCGTCTTCGTAGCGGACCAGCGTCGAGTACAGCGCCGACGAGAGCTCGGAGAGCTGCAGGTCGATGCACTGGAGCGGGTCGAAGCCCGTGCGCTCGTCCACCTGGAGCGCGCTGTGCACGCCGACGTGCAGCGTGCCGCCGGCCCGCGCGCGCGGCAGCTTGAAGCGCTCGACCTCGGCGTCGAGCGTCTCGGCCTCGTGGGCGAGCTGGTCGACGCTGCGGCTCATGGCGTCGCCGATGCGCACCACCCGCTGGGCGTCGTCGCGCACCTCGGCCATCTCCTCGCCGATGGCCGCGTCGCCGTGCTTGAGCACCTCCTGCGTGGCGCGGATCTCGTCGATGGCCGCGGTCAGCCGCAGCACCGAGTCGGACAGCTCGCGGCCCGTCGTCACCTGCACCTCGGCGCGCTCGGACGTCGCGCGGGCCGTGCGGGCCATGTCCTGCACCTGGCGCACGAGCTCGCGGCCCTGGCTGGCCTGGTCGGTGGTCAGGCGCATCACCTCGTCCACCCGCTCCGTCACCTGCTGGCTCACCTCGACCAGGCTGGTGCCCTGCTTCTCGAGGCGCGCGGCCTCGGCCTGCGTCGCCTCCACGGCCATGAGCGCCCGCTGGGAGGTGGCCTGGATGGTGGCGAGCGCCTGGCTGGCCTTCTCGCCGAGCTGCACGCCCGCCGCCGCCTCGTCGCGGCTGCGCGTCACCAGCTCCACCGCGCGCTCCACGCCCTCGCGCACGGCCTTGACCCGGTGGGCGATCTCCCGCGTCGAGCGGCCCGTCTTCTCGGCGAGGCTGCGCACCTCCTGGGCCACCACCGCGAAGGGCCGCCCGCTCTCGCCGGCCTGGCTGGCGATGATGGCGGCGTTGAGCGCGAGCAGGTTGGTCTGGTCGGTGATCTCCTGGATCACGTCCACCACGCGGCCGATCTCCATGCTGGAGGTGCCCAGCGCGTCGACCAGGCGGGCGGCCCGGCTGACGGTGTCGTCGATGCGGCGGATGCCGCGGAGCGCGTCGTGCACGAGCTGCGCGCCGTGCTCAGCGGTGGTGGTCACCTCGCGCGAGAGCTCGCCGGTCTCGTCGCTGCGGCGGCGCACGGCGTCGATGCAGTCCTCGGCGGCCGAGACGGCCTCTCGCGACTGCACCGTGAGGCGGGCCACGGCGGCGCCGGCGTCGGCGACGAGCTGCGAGCGGTGGCTCATCGACTCCACGCGGCTCGACGTCTTCTCGGCGGTGCCGTTGAGGCCGCTCAGGGCGCGGGCCACCTCCTCGATGCTCTCGGTCATCTCCGTGAGGGCCGAGGTCGTCTCGCGCGCGAAGGCCTCGAGCTGCACCACGCGCTTCTGGCTGCCCTCGAGGCTCTCGCCCATGCCCGCCACGGCCTGCTGGCTGCGCTCCACGGCCGAGCCCTGCCGCCGCGCGGCCTCGAGGAGCTGGTGGGCCTGGCCGCCGACGTCGCCGGCGCTGCGGCGGAGCGAGCGGGTGACGCGCTGCACCTGCCACAGCGCGCGGCGCAGCGAGAGGGCCAGGCGCTGCAGGTCGCCCTCGGCCCCGCGATCGTCCTCAGGCAGCACCGTCAGGTCGCCCTCGGCGAAGCGCTCGATGACCTCGCGGCGGCGCTCCGAGCGGCGCTGGCCCAGCTGGTAGAAGGTGACCCACGCGGCGCCGGTGAAGCCCGCGATGGTGACGAGGCACAGGGCGACCCACGCCCCGAGCGTCGACGGCTGGCCGGTCAGCGCCAGCAGCACGAGGCCAGCCACCAACCCGGACGCGAGCCCGCCGACGGGACCGAACAGGGCGAGGTACCAGCGGTTCTCCATGGGGTGCGCGGCACCCTACAGCGCCCGTCGGGGGGTGGGAATGTTCGCGTCGTGCGACACTGCGCCCCGCCATGCTACTCGCCGCCCTCGTCCTCGCCGCCGCGCCCCTCGACGCGAAGTACCTCCTCGTGGTGGCCGACGTGCCCGTCGCCGCCCTGCGCGTCACGAGCGACGGCAGGCGCTACCGCTACGAGTCCACCCACTTCCTCGAGGAGGGCCCCACAGAGCGCACCGTGGAGCTCGCCCTCTCACCCGGCGCGCCGGAGCCCGAGGTGCTGGCGCTCAGCCGCAGGCCCGCGCCCGGCTGCCGCGCGGTGCTCGAGGAGCGCACGCGCAAGGCGGAGCAGCTCTGTGTCGACGCGGGCGAAGGCGCCGAGGTGACGGGCACCCTCGCCGGCCAGCGCTTCGTCGCGCGCTACGACGAGGCGCAGCGACTGCTCGACATCACCGTGGGCGCGGCGCGGTGGGTGGCGACGACGGCGCCCATCGCCCCGCCGGCTGAGAAC
>CAYUZK010000052.1:0-29850 GCA_964449625.1 uncultured Archangium sp. | reverse complement strand
AGGCCACTTGGGTGACCGCTGCCCAGTCAGCGCCGGCGGCGGCGCAGCAGCCCGGCGAGCGCGGCGGCGGCCAGCAGGCCTTCCCCGGCGGCTGCACAGCCCGCCTGGGTCGTCGCCTCGCCACCGCCACCACCTGCACCGCCGCCACCACCGGCCCCGCCGCCCGTGCCGGCGTCGACCTCCGGGGCCGGGCGCCCAGCGTCGGTGACCGGCGCACCCGCGTCGGGCGGGGTCAGCGCGCAGCCCGCCGCCCGCTCGCCGCAGGTGTAGCCCACAGACACCGCCTGGCAGGTCGCCGAGCAGCCGCCGCTGTTGAGGGCGTTGCCGTCGTCGCACACCTCGCCGCCGGCGGTGTCGTTCCACCCGTCGCCGCAGGCCGAGGCCATGCAGGAGTACGGCTGGTGCTCCCAGGGCACGGTGCCGGCGGCGCAGTGGCTCCGCTCGCAGGCGTCGAACTTCGAGCCGGTGGGGCAGTCGGGGTCGATGGTGCCGCAGCCACAGTCGCAGATCTGGTCGCCGAAGAGCGAGCTGGCGCAGACCTGGGCGGCGGCGAGGCCGGGGGCGAGGGAAAGGACGAAGGCGAGGGGCAGGCCGAGGCGCATGGGGGTCATCTCTCGAGTCGTCGGGTGAAGTCGTCGCGGACGAGGGCCGTCTCGCGCTGCACGCGCGGGCTGACGGCCGGGGCGCGGAAGAAGTAGCCGAAGGCGCGCAGGTTCCGCGTGTCGTCGAAGGCGCTCGAGGCCGGCGCGCTGGTGTCCACGGGCACGCCGTGGCGGGTGAGGGCGCGCTGGGCGAGCGCCGCGACGTGGCAGCTCCCGCAGTCCACGGTGCCGGGGTTGTGGGTCACCGGGTCTTCGAGCCGCTGCACGGCGGTCGCGGCGGCGGCGAGGGCCTCGGGCGTGGCGCTCGCGAGGCCGCCGGGCGCCAGCACGGGCACGAGCGGCCCTTCCACCGCCGGCGCGGGGTCCAGGGTGACCTCGGGGGCCGCGCTGCCGCCGGTGCTCGTCACGTGGTGCTCGCGCGTGCCACCGAGGGTGGGGATGGGGATGGTCCTCGTCTCGCCGGCCACCAGGTCCATGCCCGAGAAGATCCACGCGAGGTTGCTGGCGTGCACGCTCATCGAGGTGACGCGCTCCAGGCGCCGCGCCTCGGTCAGGGGCCCCAGCTGCGCGGCGAGCGCCCGGGTCCAGCTCGGGTCCGCAAAGCCGGGGTGCGGGGTCGCGAGCGCCTCGGGCATGGAGAGGCTCCGCTGGGCGCGCACCTGGGCCAGCGCGCGCACGGCGCCGACGATCTCGGCCTCGGTGGTGGAGAAGAAGAGGTGCACGGCGGCATCGCGGGTGGTGGGCCCATCGGGGCCGTCGAAGATGGGCTGGAGCACCAGGCGCACCTGGGGGCGGCAGCGGGTGTCGCCGCCCTCGAGGAAGCAGGCGTCGAAGCGCACGGCGACCACCGAGAGCGTGGCGTAGAGATCGTCAGGCTCATCGACGACGGTCAGGGGGTGGAGCTGGTCGAAGAGGGGGCGGGGGAGCAGCGTCGGCGCGGCGAGGAAGCCCCGGGCCTGCTCCAGCGGCACGAGGAAGGACACGTCAGTCCCGACGAGCGCGGGCGGACCGCAGGCGACGAGGCCGAGGGCGGTCAGGGAGAACAGGGTCTGGAGGGCGGGGCGGCGCACGAGCGGCCCTCCTACCAGAGTCGCCCCCCCGAAGGGGAGGCCCAGGTGCCCGAAACGTGACGGCTTCCCTCGGCGGCGCTACAAGCTCGCACATCCATGTTCTTCAACCGCGACGACAAGAAGGACGCGGCGGCCGTCTCGCTGCCCATGCTGCCCCTGCGCGACATCGTGCTCTTCCCGCACGAGGTGCGGCCGCTCTACGTGGGCCGCGAGAAGTCCATCGCGGCGCTGAAAGACGCGATGAACAAGAAGGGCGCCGACGGCAAGGCGTGGCTGCTCCTCTCGGCCCAGAAGAAGGCCAAGACGAACGACCCGGCGCCCGAGGAGCTCTTCCACTTCTGCACGCTGGGGCAGGTGGTGCAGCTGCTCCCCTTGCCCGACGGCACGGTGAAGGTGCTGGTCGAGGGCGTGGCGCGGGCGAAGATCTCGCAGTTCGTGCCGCACGACCCCTTCTTCCTGTGCGAGTACGAGCGCGTCGCGGACGAGCCGGAGAAGGGCGTGGAGATCGAGGCGCTCATGCGCGCCGTGCAGACGACCTTCAAGGCCTACGTCGAGCTCAACAAGCGCATCGCGCCGGAGCTCCAGATGCAGGTCGGCGCCATCGAGGACGCCTCGCGGCTGGCGGACACCATCGCCATCCACCTCCCGTTCAAGTCGGTGGGTGACAAGCAGGCCCTGCTCGAGACGGAGTCGGCGGTGAAGCGGCTCGAGAAGCTCTACGAGCTGATGCAGGGCGAGATCGAGATCCTCAAGGCCGAGAAGCGCATCAAGTCGCGCGTGAAGAAGCAGATGGAGCGCTCGCAGCGCGAGTACTTCTTGAACGAGCAGATGCAGGCCATTCAGCGCGAGCTCGGCGACAAGGAGGAGGGCGGCAAGAGCGAGATCCAGGAGCTCGAGGACAAGCTCAAGGCGAAGAAGATGCCGAAGGAGGCCCAGGCCAAGGTCAAGAAGGAGATCAAGAAGCTCAAGATGATGGGGCCGATGTCGGCGGAGGCCACCGTCGTCCGCAACTACATCGACTGGGTGCTGGCGCTCCCCTGGGGCGACGAGACGAAGGACAAGCTCGACATCGGCGAGGCCGAGAAGGTGCTCGACGCCGACCACTACGGGCTCAAGAAGGTGAAGGAGCGCATCCTCGAGTACCTGGCGGTGCAGCAGCTCGTCGGGAAGCTCAAGGGCCCCATCCTCTGCTTCGTGGGGCCGCCGGGCGTGGGCAAGACGTCGCTGGGGCGCAGCATCGCGCGGGCGCTCGACCGCAAGTTCGTGCGCATCGCGCTGGGCGGCGTGCGCGACGAGGCCGAGATCCGCGGGCACCGGCGCACGTACATCGGCGCCATGCCGGGGAAGATCGTGCAGTCGCTCAAGAAGGCCGAGGCGAGCAACCCGGTCATCCTCCTCGACGAGATCGACAAGCTCTCGAGCGACTTCCGTGGCGACCCGTCGTCGGCCCTGCTGGAGGTGCTGGACCCCGAGCAGAACCACACCTTCAACGATCACTACCTCGACCTCGACTACGACCTCTCGAAGGCCATGTTCATCTGCACGGCGAACTCGATGCACAGCATCCCCCAGCCGCTGCAGGACCGCATGGAGGTCATCCGCATCGCGGGCTACACCGAGGAGGAGAAGCTCTCGATCGCTCGGCGCTACCTGCTGCCCAAGCAGAAGGAGGCCAACGGCCTGGGCGACGCCGAGGTGACGCTGGCCGACACGGCCATTCGCACCGTCATTCGCCGCTACACGCGCGAGTCGGGCGTGCGCAACCTCGAGCGCGAGCTGGCCGGCGTGTTCCGCAAGGTGGCGCGCGACGTGCTC
The DNA here is from genome assembly GCA_964449625.1 of uncultured Archangium sp. GTDB lineage: Bacteria > Myxococcota > Myxococcia > Myxococcales > Myxococcaceae > Archangium_A. The sequence continues at coordinate 26,363 of CAYUZK010000052.1, read as the reverse complement.
AAGAACGGCAAGCGCCCGGTGGAGATCGACGGCAAGCAGGTGATCAAGCTGCTGGGCACGCCGAAGGTGCCGAGGGATCGCAACGAGAAGGAGAACCAGGTCGGCATGGTGAACGGCCTGGCCTGGACGGAGTTCGGCGGCGAGGTGCTCATCACCGAGGCCACCAGCATGCCGGGCAAGGGCAAGCTCATCGTCACCGGCGTGTTGCGCGACGTGATGAAGGAGTCGGCGCAGGCGGCGGTGACGTGGGTGCGCAGCAAGGCGCGGCGCCTGGGCATCGACGACAAGTTCTTCGAGCAGAACGACCTGCACATCCACTTCCCCGGGGCCTTCCCGAAGGACGGGCCGAGCGCCGGCGTGACCATCGCCACGGCGCTGGTCTCGGCGATCACCCGCATCCCCGTGCGGCGCGACGTGGCGATGACCGGGGAGATCACGCTCCGCGGCCGCGTGACGCCCATCGGCGGGCTCAAGGAGAAGTGCCTGGCCGCGCACCGCCTGGGCATCAAGACGGTGCTGGTGCCGCGCGAGAACAAGAAAGACTTGAAGGAGGTCCCCCGCAAGGTCCGCAAGGCGCTGCGCATCGTGCTGGTGGACTACGTCGACGAGGTGCTCCGCGAGGCCCTGGTGCTCGACAAGCCGGCGGAGTTCGCGCGGCTGCCCACGGCCGAGGGCGGGGCCGCGCCCGCGGCGATGTAAATGAACCGCCGCTGGCTCATCTTCGGGCTGCTGGGCCTCTCGGCGGCGCTGTCCTTCTTCTTCGCGGGGCAGGGGCCGGTGGGCGGGGGCCCCCGGGCCGAGTGCCTGTCGGACCGCGACTGCCAGAAGGGCGAGCGCTGCGCGGTGGTGCCGAAGGCCGACGGCTTCGTCACCTTCGGCCAGTGCGGCGAGCCCTGCGAAGACGACGAGGCGTGCCCCAACGGCTGGAGTTGCGGCGAGTGGGTGGAGCAGGAGGGCCGGCTCGTGCCGGCGCGCGGCGCAGGGCCGCAGGTACCGCGCGTGGGGCTGTGCGCGCATAGGAGCGTGACGCCATGAGGTTCCTCCCGCTGCTCGTGTTGACCGGCTGCGCCACCACCGCGGCCACGGTGACGGCTGAGGCCGGCCCCAGCCCCGTGGTGGCCCGCTACGGCGATCGCGTCATCCGCCAGGGCGAGGTGGACGCGAAGGTCGCCGACGAGCTGCTCAAGCTGCAGGAGCAGCTGTACGAGCTGCGCGCCGAGGCGGCCGAGCGGCTCGCGCTGGAGGCGCTCGTCGAGGCGAAGGCGAAGGCGGCCGGCCTGCCGGAGGACGAGTGGCTCTCGAAGCAGGTCGACCGCGACCTGGCGCCGCCCACGGGCGACGAGGTCTACGCCGTCTTCACGCGCGTGAAGGGCCGGCTGCCCCCGGGCACCACCTTCGAGGACGCGAAGGACAAGCTGGTGCCGCTCGCTGAGCGCGAGGTGCGGGTGAAGCGGGCGCGGGACGTCTTCGAGGCGCTCAAGCGCGAGGCGGGCTTCACCATGGTGCTGCAGGCGCCCGAGAAGCCGCGCAAGGCGGTGGACGCCACGGGCCCCAGCCGGGGCAACGCGGCGGCGAAGGTGACCATCGTGGAGTTCGCCGACTTCGAGTGTGGCTTCTGCGCCCGCGCCCACGAGACGGTGACGGCGGTGCTCAAGCACTACGGCGACAAGGTGCGCCTCGTGTTCCGGCACTACCCGCTCTCGTTCCACCCCAGGGCCCCCAAGGCCGCGGAGGCCACGGCCTGCGCCGACGAGCAGGGGAAGTTCTGGGCGCTCCACGACGCGCTCTTCGACTCCCAGGAGCTCGAGGAGGAGGCGCTCAAGGCCCAGGCCCAGCGCGTCGGCGTCGACACGCAGCGCTTCGACGACTGCCTCGACTCCGGGCGCATGGACGCGGTGGTGAAGCGCGACTTCGCGGCCGGCTCGAAGGTGGGCGTCACCGGCACGCCGGCCTTCTTCATCAACGGGCTGATGCTCTCGGGCGCGCAGCCCGAGGCCGCGTTCCGCAAGCTGATCGACGCCGAGCTGGCGCGGCTCGGCGCGAACTGACGGGCGGCTAAGGCTCCCGCGCGCCCCCGTCGGGGGCACTGCGCCCGGCGCCGCGCGTGCCGGCGTCGCGCGTGCCGGCGTCGAGCGTGCCAGCGTCGAACGTGCCAGCGTCGACGACGCCTGCGTCGGGCACCGCCGGCCGGCGCTCCGCGACGGTGCCGGCGTCAACCATCAGCCAGCCGCCCTGCTTCTCGTAGCGCCAGGCGCCCACCTTGAGGCCCTCCTCGTAGCGGCCCACCGAGAGCACGCCGCCATCGGGCAGCCAGCTCGTCCACTCCCCCGTGGCCTTGCCGGCGAGGTAGTCGCCCTCGAAGCGCCGCTGCCCGTCGCGGTAGCGGCCCGACCAGCGGCCCCACTCGACGCCGCCGTCGAAGGCGCCCCGCATCATCTCGGTGCCGTTGTCGTGGAAGAAGCGCCACTCGCCGTGCGGCTTGCCCTCAGCCAGCGGGCCCTGCTTCTCGACGGCGCCGTTGGGGTGCCAGAAGGTCCACACGCCGACACCGAGCTGCTCGATGCTGTCGTCGTCGCGCGCGCGGCACACGAGGCAGCCCAGGGTGCGCTTCTCGCCGTCGGGGGTCCACTGACCGCGCACGGCGGCGCAGGCCTCGGCCTCGCCGCGCTCGCGGCCGCCTTCGTAGGCCACCTCGCGCCAGGCCTCGCCGGTGGACCAGAAGGTCTGCCACGGGCCCTCCTTGCGCTCCTGGCGCTTGGCGCCGACGCCGCTCTTCTCGCCGCTGGGGTGGAACTCGGTCCACTCGCCGGTGGGGAGCCCCTCCACCATGGGGCCGAAGGCGCGCGGCTTCTTGCCCCAGCGGTAGAACTTCCAGTCGCCGGAGCGCTCACCGTTCTCGTAGCTTCCGACCCAGTCGAGGTCGCCGTTGCTGAAGTACGCGCGCCACTCGCCCACTGGCTCGGCGGCGCGGTACTGGCCGACGAGGCGCCTGGCGCCGCTCTGGTGGTACCAGGCGTAGGGCCCCTCGCGCACGCACTCGCGGTAGTCCTCTTCGATCATCGGCCGCCCCTCCTCGTTGAAGGTGCGCCAGGTGCCGACGACGCAGCCGCCCTGGTACTCGGCCTCCTCGAAGACGCGGCCGTTGGGGTGGTACGAGCGCCAGCGCCCGGAGCCCTCGAAGATGACGGAGCGGCCGTAGAGTCGCCCATCTGGCGCGCGGAACTCGTGGATGCCCGTGGGGATGCCGCCGCGGTGCTGACCTCGGCGGAGGAGTTCGCCGGTGGGGTGGAAGTCCTCCACGAGGCCGTCACGGCTGCCCTTGCGGTACTCCGTGCGGCTCTTGAGGACGCCCATGCCGTCGTAGGTGAGCCACAGGCCGTCTTCGAGGCTCTCGACGACGCAGCCCTCGCGCCGCTCCTCGAAGTCGACGCGCCACTCGCCGCCGCGCGAGGTGCACAGGGCCGGGGCCTCGTCGGCGCGCAGGCCGGCCACGAACTCCACGGTGCGCCACTTCGCGCCGGTGGGCAGGTACTCGGTGAAGGTGCCCTGGGCCTGGCCCTTCACGTAGGGGCCCTCGAGGTGCTTCTGACCGATCTCCGGGTGGTAGGTCACCCACGGGCCAGTCTCGAGGTCGTCCTCGAAGGCGCCCTCGCGCACCTTCTTGCCGTCGGGCGCCCAGAAGACCCAGGGCCCGTGGCGCTTTCCGTCCTTCCACTCGCCGCGCGCGGCGACCTGGCAGTTCGAGTGGTAGAGCACCGCCGGGCCGACGCGCTTGCCGCGCACCCAGCTCGAGCGCTCGATGGGCTGGCCGCCGGGGCCGTCGCGGGTCCACGCGCCGTCGCGCTGCCCCTTGAGCAGGCACCCGGTGCCGAGCTCGCCCGAGGCCACCCACCTGCCGCCGCGGGCAGCGCACTCGGTGGCCGGCGTCGGCGCGGGAGGTGCGGCAAGGGTGAGGAGGAGGAACGTGGCGATCATGGGCCGAGGAGCTTCTTCAAGGCGGTGTCGGCGCCCACGCGCACGGGGCTGCCGTCGAGGCTGCGGAGATCGCTCTGCGTGAGCGAGATGCGCGGCGAGAAGGCGGCGCCGTGGAAGGCCTCGAGGGCGGCGGGCGCACCTTCCCCGGTAGCGCAGGCGAGCTGGGAGCCCAACTCGTCGCGCAGGCAGATCTCCACCTGCTCGCCGGCGCTCGCCACGGCGAGGCGGAAGGGCGCCTGCGAAGCCACCTCGAAGCGCGTCGAGCGCGCGAGCCGGCCGGCCGTCTCGGTGGCCAGCGCGCTGCCGTCCGTGGAGATCACCGCGGGCACGCGCAGATCGAAGAGGCGGAAGGCCGTGGGCCAGCGCTGGAGGAGCTCCTGGTAGTCGGCGCGGGCGTCGGCGTTCCGGCCGAGGCGGCGCAGGGCGTCGGCGCGCCAGGCCTGCGTGCGCCAGCGCCACATGGCCGCGCGGGGCGAGAGCGCCTCGAGGGCCCGCTGCGCGAGGCGCACGGCGTCGTCGAGCTCGCCCGCGCGGAAGGCGACCTCGCCCTCCAGCGCGTCGAGGTAGCCGGCCGCGGCGGGCGTCTGCGCGTCGAGGAGGCGGGCCCGGGCGATGGCCGCGCGCATGACGCCGGTGCCCACCACGGGGGTGAGGTCGCCGATGCGCCAGCTCGGCCAGTCCGACGGCTCGGCGAGGTTCGGGCGCGCGAGGTAGGCGAGGCGCTCGGGCTCGGCGAGGAGCTGCAGGAGCGCGCGGCGCACCTCCCAGCGCTTCGCGACGAGCGACGAGACCTCGGGGGCCAGGGCCAGCGCGCCGCCGGGGCGCTCGGCGTAGCCCGCCTGCTCCCGAAGCTGCGTGAGGCGGCCGTCGAGGGCGAAGGCCAGGCGGATGGTGCGCGAGAGCCGCTCGATCTCCCGGGGGCTGCTGGTGACGCCGATGCGCTGCTGCTGGCCGTAGAGCTCGCTGGCCAGCTTGAGCGCCTCGGCGTGCTTGCCGACGCCGTCGAGCAGGTCCACCAGCACCGCGCGCCGCACCAGGGCGAAGTGGGGCCGGTAGCGCTTCTCGATGCGCTGGCGCCCCGCCGACTCGAGGGCGGCGATGGCCTGCTGGAACTGCCCCATGGTGAGCGCGAGGCTGGCGCGCATGTTGTCCACCGGGTCCATGCAGTGCTTCGTCTTCGTGGCGCGGGTGGCGAGCTCCTCGGCCTCGTCGAGGCGGAGCATGGTGAAGGCCGTGCCCGCGGCGTTGCGCATGATGGTGCAGTTCTGCCCCTGGGTGACGCCGATGGCCTCCATGGCCCAGCGGTAGCTCTCGGCGCGGTCGTGCTCCTCGAAGGCGATGGACAGCATGCCGTTGTACCCGTCGACCTTGTCATCCCAGTCGGTGGAGGCGGCCAGGCGGGTGGCGATCTCCCGCGACTCGCGGTTTCGGCCCAGCTTGAAGAGGGGCCAGATGCGGAAGGCGGCGGTCGGCTCGCCGTAGCGCGCGGCGTGGCGGTCGAGCACCGCGAGCGCGGCCTCGTTCTCGTTCATCTCCGCGAGGAGGAAGTACTCCTCGAGGAGCGCCTTCTTCGCCCACTCCGCGTCGCGGTCGCCCAGGAGCGTCTGCGCGCGCCGCACCCACGCCAGCGCCCGGGCGTGGTTGCCCTCCTCGTCGTGGTGCGTGCGGGCCATGGCCCAGGCGCCGATGAAGGAGCCGGGGTCCTTCGCGAGGAGCTTCTCGGCGAGGCCGCGGGCCTTGATGAGGCGCTCCGCGTCGAGCTCGGTCAGCACCGCGCGCTCCTCGGTCGTCAGCGAGTCCTCGAGGGGACCGGCGACGGCGAGGGAGGCGAGGCAGGCGCTGGCGAGCAGGGCGCGGATCACGGCACGAGGCCCAGGGTGCTGCGCGAGAGGGTCTCCAGGGGCGCGCGGATGACCTCGCGGATCATCGGCGGCACCTGCACGCCGGGCATGCCCTCGACGCGGTGGGCGAAGAGCGGCACCGCGAGGTACTCGAGATCTTCGGCCGACACGTAGTCACGGCCCCGCAGCATGGCGAGCGTCTGCAGCGCGGGGATGGCCTGCACCAGGCTGCGGGTCGACACGCCCTGCCGCGTGCGCCGGGCGTCGCGCAGCCCCGTGGCGATGTCCACCAGGCACTGGTGCACGGCCGACGAGACGACCACCGTCTCGCGCAAGAGCCGCCTGCCGGCCACCACGTCGCCCCGCGACACCCGCGGGAGGTCCACCGCGGGGCGCGGCTTGCCCCAGGCGCGCAGCACCTCGAGCTCGAAGTCGGGGGCGATGTGCCTCATCGTCAGCTTGAAGAGGAAGCGATCGAGCTGCGCCATGGGCAGCGGGTAGGTGCCCACCGAGTCGAGCGGGTTCTGCGTGGCGAGCACGAAGAAGAGCTCGTCGAGGCGGTGGCTCACGTTGTCCACCGTCACCTGCTTCTCGGCCATGGCCTCGAGCAGCGCCGACTGCACCTTGGGGCTGGTGCGGTTGATCTCGTCGACCAGCACCACGTAGGCGAAGACGGGCCCGCGGCGGAAGGTGAAGGCGTTGGTGCCGGTGTCGAACACGGTGACGCCGGTGATGTCCGACGGCAGCAGGTCCGGCGTGAACTGGATGCGGCGGAAGTCGGCGATGCCGTCGTGCGGCGCGTCGTCGGCGATGGCGTTGCCCAGGGCCTTGGCCAGCGTCGTCTTGCCGGAGCCCGGGTAGTCCTCGAGCAGCACGTGGCCGTCGGCGAAGAGGGCGACGAGCACGAGCTCGATGATGTCGTCGCGGCCCATGACGTCGTGGCGGACGCGGTCGCGGAGCAGACCGGCGAGGGTGCGGACCTGGTCGAGGCTGGTGGGAGGCGTGGACATGTTCTCTTTCGGCATCATCGGGTGAACCACCACCCGACGGGGTTGAAGAAGGCGAGGGCGCGCTGGTGCGCAGGGGTGTTGCGGCGGAGCTCGGCGAGGGTGGCCCGGGCGGCGGCGGCGAGGGCTGCCTCGGTGGCCGCGTCGTCACCGCGCAGGGCGAGCCGCAGGTGGGCCTGGGTGAGCGTCACGAAGCTGGGGGCGAGGCGGGCGACGCGCTGGGCGTGGCGCTCGCGCGTCTCCCCGAAGGCGCGGGCGGCGCCGCGGTCGGACAGCGTGTCGAGCACGGCGCGGTAGCGCTGCCGGTGCGTGCGCACGACGACGCGGCGGGCGAGCTTCACGGCGAAGGCCGCGACGAGCAGCAGGCCCACCAGCGCCACGGCGATGGCCCCGACGAGCGGCCACGGCACGATCCACGGCGGGGTGTCTGGCGTGAGCCCGGGCGGAGGCTTGCGCGCGAGCTCGCCCATGGCGGCCTCGAGGTCGCGCTCCATGCGCTGCGGCGGGGGCTCGTCGGACTGCTCCGGGTAGATGTCGAGCGTCACCCAGCCCACGTCCTCGAGGAAGATCTCCGGCCAGGCGTGCGCCTCGTTGGCGAAGATGAGGACGGCGGAGCCCGCGCCGCGCTGCTGCGTCTGCACCGCGTAGCCGATGGCCACCCGCGCCGCGAGGCCCTGGCTGCGGAAGAGGTAGGCCGCCGCGTGGGCGAAGTGCACGCAGTACCCGCGCAGATCGCCGAAGAGGAAGCTGGCCACCGCGTCGTCGCCGACGAGCTGCTTCTGCTGGAGGCTGTAGAAGCCCTTCTGCTCGAGCCAGGCCTTGATGGTGAGCGCCTTCACCACGTCGTCGCCGACGAAGCGGGGGTCGACGTCGCGCACGAGCTCGTCAGAGAGCTCCCGGTAGCGCGGATCGGCGGGCACCTCGGTGTAGTGCCGCTGCTGGGCCTCGCTCCACGCGGAGTTCATCGCGCGGCGGCCGAGCAGCCGCTCGATGGGGCGCACGAGGAGCTGCGAGTCGACGTCGTAGGCCGAGACGAAGCGGCCGGGGTTGGGGTTGGCCAGCGGCGAGAACTCGCGGGGGAAGCCGAGGCCGAAGAGCTGCGCGTGGTCGGCCAGGAGGAACATCGAGGTGTGGAGCTGCCGGTGGACGCCGGCGGCCTGGGGCGTCTCGACGCGCACCGGCGCACCCGCGGGGAAGCGCGTGGCGAGGTCCACGTCGAACTGGCCCGACGGGTCCTCCACGAGGCGATCGCCCACCAGCTTCGAGCGCACCGCCTGGCGGAAGTAGAGCACGTCGGTGTCGGGGAGATCGTCGTGCAGCACGGCCACCGCGATGGGCTGGGGCGGGGCGCCGCCGGAGCCGCCCGACTGGTTCTGCTCGTCCTGCTTGTCCGGGTCGTCGGAGCGCAGGCCCAGGTCGTCCTGCGTGGCCACCGCGGGCCGGGGCGCGCCCCCGAGGAGGAACACGAGCAGCCCGCCCACGAGCAACAGCAGCAGCATGGCCAACACGCGCGAGGCCCGCTTCGCCTGAAGCAGCAGCAGCGCAGCGAAGGCCGCGGCGACGACGCCCAGCACTGCCAGCACGGCCTCGGGCTCGTAGCCGTGGGCCCAGGCCCAGTCGCTCAAGAAGCGCGGCTGGTGAATGCGCTGGTGCCGGTGGGCCGCGAAGAAGCTGCCGATGCCGCCGAGGACGACGGCGAGCTCCAGCACCGAGAAGGCCCGCCAGCGCGAGGTGAGGAGCCGCAGGAGCAGCGCGAGCACGAAGGCCGCGGCGCCGAGCTGCAGGGCGTCGACGAGCCACAGCGTCACGCTCGGGTCGAGCAGCGAGGCGCGGGCGAGCAGGGTGCGCGTGCCGACCCACGTGAAGAAGAGCAGCGCCGCGCCGAGGCCGAGCCAGCCCGCCAGCCGCAGCGGCAGGCCCTCGAGGCGGTGCGCCGTCCACGTCGCGGCGAAGACGGCCAGCACCGTGGCGGCGAGGCCCGCGGGCGTCGCCAGCGGCCAGAGGTAGACGAGCGCCGCGCCGGCCAGCACGGCCCCCTTGGCGAGGACGACGGCGCGCGTGTCCTTCACAGGGCCTGCCCCGTCGCGCGGTGGATGACGTGCACGCGGCAGCCAGCGGCCTCGAGGGCGCCGCGCAGCGACGACACGTCGGGTGTCTCGTCGCCGGCCTCGGGTGGGCGCAGGAGCCAGCGCTCCACGGGGCCGCGCGCGCGGGCCGAGGCGGGGAGCTGATCGACGCCGAGGATGACGGTGGTGTCGAGGCGCAGGCGCGTGAGGAACTCGACGAGGCGGGGCCGCCAGGGCCCGTCCACCGGGGGCGCGAACACCAGGCAGGCGCCGAGCCGCGAGGGGTCCACCTGCTGGGCGAGCGGATCGAGCGTGCTGGCGCCGGCCTCGCGGTGCGCGGCGGACCCCACGAGGGCGTCGAGCGCGTCGGCGGGCGTGCGCGCCGGGCGAGCGGCGCCGTCGGCGCAGAAGAAGAAGTCGGCGCCCAGCAGGCCGCTCTCGACGAAGAGGCGCGCGACGCTGGCGGTGGGCTCGTCACCGGGCCCGGCCACGAAGAAGGCGACGCTCAGGGGGCTGGGCGCGAGCGCGCGCTCCGGCATGCGCACCAGGAGCCGCCGCGTGCGCGCGTACGTCTTCCAGAGGATGTGGCGCATGGAGTCGCCCGGCGCGTAGGCGCGCATCTCCACCAGGTCGCCCTCGGCGCGGCCCGACGGGCTCTCGAGGGCGTCGCCGTGGGCGCGGCTGGCGGCGAGCTCGGCGCTGGCGCGGGCGGCGACCGGGTCGATCCGCAGCGGGGCGGGCCAGGCGAAGTCGAAGCTCAGGCGCGCCAGGCCAAAGACGTCCTCCACGGTGAAGCGGCGCACGACGCGCGTGAAGCGGCCGCGGCGCGACGGCGTGACGCGCTCCACGAGCCACGGGCCCTCAGGCTCGAGCGCCACCTCCACCGGTGAGGGCTCGAGCCACGCCACGCGCACGTCGAGCAGCACGAAGGCGCGCAGCCGCGGCACGCGGAAGCCCGTGGCCTCCAGCCGCGTCGTCTCGAGCTGCGCGGGCACACCGGCGTCGAGGCGGCGCACGGCGCGCAGGAGCCAGAGCGTGCCCAGCACCACCACCACCACGTTCAGCGCGACGAGACCCGCGGCGACGAGCCCGGCGGGGAAGAGGAGGAAGTCGGCCTCCTTCGGGCTCCAGACGAGCACCACCCCCAGGGCGGCGGCGAAGAGCGCCACGGCGCCCGGGCGGAAGGGCACCAGCCGCGCGACGCGAGCCACCCCGCGGCGCAGGCGACGGCCCAGGCCGAGTCGCGCCCGGGGCGAAGCGAGGGGTGCGGGGAGCGCCGAGTCAGTCACACGCGAGCAGCACCTTGCCGATGTTCTTGCGCGCCTGCACGTACGCGTGGGCCTCGCCGGCCTGGTCGAGGGGGAAGACCTTGTCGACGTGGGCCGTGAGCTTGCCCGCGGCGTTGAGCTCCAGCACGCGGTCGAGGTGGTGGGCCATGAGCTCGAGCTCGCCCCAGAGGTTACCCATGTTGACGCCGGACACCGAGCGGTTGGCGCGCATGAGCTCCATGGGGCTGTAGCGGCGCTGCCTGACGAACTGGCTCACGATGTTCATGAGGCTGCGCGTCTCGCCGTCCACCATGTTCGCCCAGCCGAAGGCGACGAGGTGGCCCGCGGGCCGGAGCAGCTCGTAGCCCTTCGACCAGTCGGGGCCGCCGAGGGCGTCGAAGACACGGTCGACGCCGCGGCCGTTGGTGAGGCGCTTCACCTCCGTCACGTAGTCCTGGGTGCGGTAGTCGACGCAGTGGTCCACGCCGTGGGCGCGCAGGTAGTCGTGCTTGCTCGCCGACGAGGTGCCGATGACCGTGACGTCGCCGACGCTCTTGCAGATCTGCGTGGCGAGCAGGCCCACGCCACCGGCGGCCATGTGCACCAGCACCGTCATGCCCGGGCGCACCGGCGCGATCCACTGGGTCATGTGGAAGGCCGTCAGCGCGTTCACCGGGAGCGCCGCCGCCTCGTCGAAGCCGAGCGAGTCGGGCAGCCGCCGCGCCTGTGCGGTAGGCACCGCGACGTACTCCGCCTGGCCACCGAAGCGGCACATGGCCACCACCCGGTCACCCTTCGTGAAGCCGCTGGCGCCGCTGCCCAGGGCCTCGACGGTGCCCGACACCTCGTAGCCCATGACCATGGGGAACTTCGGGGCGTCGGGGTAGAGGCCGACGCGGGCCGAGATGTCGGCGAAGTTGAGGCCCGCCCGCTTGACGCGAATGAGGACCTCTCCGGGCTGCGGCATGGGCTCGGGCCGCTGCTGCACCTGGAGGACGTCGGGACCGCCCGGCTTCACGTTGACCAGTGCGCGCATGGCTGACTGCTTACCTCACGCGGCAGGGCCCGCGCTGTATAGAGTGCGGCCCGTGAAGTCGCTCGCGCCCGGGTTCCTCATCGCCATGCCGCAACTGCTCGACGAGAACTTCCACCAGGCGGTGGTGCTGATGATCGAGCACTCGGGCGAGGGGGCCATGGGGTTGGTGATCAACCACGAGGTGCCGCTCACATTCCGAGAGCTCGGCAAGAGCCAGGCGATCGAGGTGGCGCCGGGCCGGCTGGGCGCCCCCCTCTTTCAGGGAGGCCCGGTGGAGCCCTACCGGGGCTTCGTGCTGCACGACTCGACGGCGGTGGAGGAGCGCACCGAGCTCGTCCCGGGGCTGTTCCTCTCGGTGACGAGCGACGCGCTCGGGCCGCTGCTGGTCGACGAGGCGACCAGCCTGCGCTTCTGCCTGGGCTACGCGGGCTGGGGCCCGGGGCAGCTCGAGCACGAGCTCAAGCAGGGGAGCTGGCTCTTCGCCGAGGCGACCGCGCAGGCGGTGCTGAAGGACGAGCCCGGGCAGGTCTGGGCGCAGGTGATCCAGGGCATGGGCATCGACCCGGCCCGGTTGGTGACGACTGGAGGCGTGAACTGACGATGTTGACCCCTGAGTGGATCGAAGAGCGGATCAAGGGCGCGCTGCCGGGCGCCCAGGTGGAGGTGGTGGACACCACCGGCACGGGCGACCACTTTCAGGCGACGGTGGTGAGCGAGCGCTTCGTGGGCTTGCCCATGGTGCGCTGCCACCAGCTCGTGTACGCGCCGCTGCAAGACAAGCTGGCCACCGGCGAGCTGCACGCCCTGGCCCTCAAGACCTGGACGCCCGAGCAATGGGCGAAGACGAAAGGCTAGACCGACCATGCTGACCGACGAGCTGAAGGCGCGCTTCGACGCGGAGACGAAGGGGCACCCGGTGGTGCTGTACATGAAGGGCAACGCGCTGTTCCCCCAGTGCGGCTTCTCGGCGCGGGCGCTCGAGCTGCTCAAGCCCTTCGGGCCGGTGCACACGGTGGACGTGCTGCAGGACCCCGCCGTGCGCGAGGGCATCAAGCAGTACTCGAGCTGGCCGACGATCCCCCAAGTGTACATCCACGGGGAGTTCGTCGGCGGCAGCGACATCGTGTCGGAGCTGGCGGCCCGCGGCGAGCTCGAGCCGCTCATCAAGCGGGCGTGAGGCTCGGGGAGATCGGCGCGCCATGAGCGACGACGCTGCACTCCCCGCTCCGCCGCCGGCACAGGCTCCGGCTCCGGGCTTCGGAGACCGCTTCCGGGCATTCAAGGCGCGCAACCACCTCGCCTTCGAGGTGAGCTTCTTCTTCGCGGGCTTCCTCTTCGACGTGGTGCTCTTGCACCGCATCGACAGCACGCCGCTGCTCATCCACCAGGGCACGTACCTCGTGCTCTCGGCGCTGCTCATCTTCTGGGACCACCGGCTGCACGTCGCGGGCAAGGAGCCGGAGGGCTTCCTCGGCAAGGTGGCGAGCTACCGGCTGTGGGTGATGCACTTCTTCCTCGGCACGCTCTTGAACGCCTTCATGGTGTTCTACTTCCGCGCGTCGAGCGGGCTGCTGGCCTTCCTCTTCCTCGTGGGGCTGGCGATCATCATCGTCATCAACGAGCTGCCTCGCTTCCGCGCGCAGGGGCCGGTGGTGCGGGTGCTGCTGCTGAGCTTCTCGGTGACGAGCTTCTCTGCGTACCTGTTGCCGGTGCTGTGGGGGAAGCTGCACGCGTGGCAGTACGTGGTGTCGGTGGTGCTGGGCGCGGGCGCGACGGTGGGCCTGTGGAAGCTCTTCCGCCGCTTCACGCGCGATCCGAGCTGGACCTTCCAGCGCGCGGCGGCGCCGGGGCTGGTGCTGCAGGTGGTGCTGCTGACGCTCTACGCGCTCAACGTCATTCCGCCGGTGCCGCTGTCGCTCAAGCACATCGGCATCTACGCCACGGTGACGCCGCTGAAGAGCGAGAGGGGCGTGCAGTACGAGCTCGAGTACCAGCCGGCGTCAAAGGCCACCTTCTGGCGCACGCAGGACGACACCTTCGTCGCGCCGACGGGCAGCCGGGCTTACGCCTTCGTGCGCATCTTCGCGCCCACGAGTTTCCAGGACCAGGTGTCCTTCGCGTGGGACTACGACGATCCACAGAAGGGGTGGACGCAGCGGGGCGCGCCCTTCACCACCTCGCTCTCGGGCGGTAACGAGCGCGGCTACCGCACCTTCGCGTACTCGACGATGGGCAAGCCCGGGCGCTACCGCGTGCGGGTGCTCACGGCCGACGGGCGGGAGATCGGCCGGCAGAGCTTCACCTACGAGGAGGGCACGCCGCCGGAGCTGGCGAAGGAACTCGATTAGCGCGCGCGCTGGACCTGCTTCATCCACCGCTCGACGGCCCCCGCCTCGCTGGGGAGGTCCTTCGACAGGTTGACGTACCCCTTCGCCGTGACGAGCAGGTCATCTTCGATGCGAACGCCGATGCCGCGGTACTTCGCGGGCACCGTGAGGTCGTCCACCTGGAAGTAGAGCCCCGGCTCGACGGTGAGCACCATGCCGGGCCTGAGCGGCCCGTACCTGTAGACCTCGCTGCGGGCCTTCGCGCAGTCGTGCACGTCGAGGCCCAGCATGTGGCTCACGTTGTGGAGCGAGTAGCGCTTGTAGAACTGCTTCTGGTCCTCGAGCGCCTCGTCGGCGGACACGGTGAGGATGCCCAGGTCGACCAGGCCCTCAGCGAGCACCCGCATCGCGCGGCGGTTGGGCTCCATGAAGTCGTTGCCCGGCTTGACGGCCGCGAAGGCCGCCTGCTGCGCGGCCCAGACGAGCTCGTAGATCTCCCGCTGCGGCCTCGAGAAGCGGCCGCTGATGGGCACCGTGCGCGTGATGTCGGCGGTGTAGAGCGCGTGCCCTTCGACCCCCGCGTCGAGGAGCAACAGGTCGCCCTTCTTCAGCGCGCCGTCGTTCTTCGTCCAGTGCAGGGTGCAGGCGTGGGCCCCGGCGGCGGCGATGGTGCCGTAGCCGACGTCGTTGCCCTCGACGCGCGCGCGCAGCCCGAAGAGGCCCTCGACCTCGCGCTCGCTCTTCGCCTTCGGCAGCGCCCGGAGCACGTCTTCGAAGCCGCGCTTCGTCGCGTCGATGACCGCGCGGAGCTCCTTCACCTCGAGCGGGTCCTTGCACAGCCGCAGCTCGCCCAGCGCGACGGCCAGCTCCTTGTCGCCGGGCCGCTCGTGGCTGGGGCTGCGCAGGCCGTCGACCAGCTCGGAGTGGCCCCGGAGCACGCGGGCCAGCGGGTGCTGCGCGAGGAAGGCCGGCAGCTCGGGGAGCCCCTTCGCGGCGTCCACGCCGAAGTACGCCTGGCTCTGCTCCACGCCGAAGCGGGGGCCAACCCACAGCTCGCCCTTCTTGCGATCGGTGAAGAAGGTGTCGTCGCCGCGGCCGGGGTTGGGCTCCACGAAGAGGAAGCTGTCGTGCCCTCGCGCCGCGCGCGGCACCAGCACCAGCACGCAGTCGGGCTCGAGGTTGCCGGTAAGCCAGAAGAAGTCGCTGCCGGCGCGGAAGCGGTAGTACGTGTCGTTGGCCCGCACCTTCTCATGCCCGGTGGGGATGACGAGCACGTCGCCGGGGAAGAGCTTCGAGAGGGCCTCGCGGCGCGCGCGGAACACCTTCGCGTGCCGGTGGGGTCGGGGCCGCTTCGCCAGCCGCGGCCGCCAGCGCGTCTTCATGAACTCGACCAGCGCCTTCGGGTTGACGGTGTCTTGCTTCGTCGTCGACTTCGGCAGCTCGCGGAGGAAGGTCACGCCAGGTGGAATAGCGCGACTTCAGAGCGCCGGGGAAGCTCTCACGGCCCCCAATACGGCGGGGACGGCGACCTCCACGCGCAGCACGCGCGGGCCCAGCGACACCGGGGTGAAGCCGTGGCGCGCGAGGAGCTCCACCTCGAAGGGCACCCAGCCGCCGTCGGGGCCGATGGCCAGCAGCACATGGCGCGAGGGCGGCACCGGTGAGAGCGGCTGGCTCGCGGTAGGGTGGGGCACGAGGCGGACCGCGTCGGGGGGCGCCCAGCCGGCCAGCTCGTCCTCCACGAAGGGCTTGAAGCGCTCGCGCACACCCAGCACCGGCGCCACCGTGTCTCGCGCCTGCTCGAGGCCCAGCTCGACCAGGCCATCGAGGAACTCCCGCGCCAGCACCTTCGAGTCGAAGTAGCTCTTCTCGACGCGGGCGGCGTTGACCAGCACCACCCGGTCGACCCCCAGCGAGGCCACCGCGGGGATGACGCGCTTGAGCGCCTTGGGCCGGGGGATGGCGAGCACCAGCGAGACGCCGGCGCGCGGCGGGGGCGGGGTGTCGAGGGAGACGCGCAGCGAGAGGCCCTCGGCGTCTCTCGTGAGGACCTCGGCGGTGCCAAGAAGGCCCCCCTTGAGGCCGACCCGCAGCGTCTCGCCGGCCTGCACGCGCAGCACTTCGCGCGCGTGCTCGAAGCGCCGGCCCGACAGTCGGGCGATGCCCTCGGAGTCCACCTCGCCCGGCTGGAGCAGCAGCAGGTTCATGAGGCCGCATGTACCAGCTTGCCCCGGTCGCTGACGTCCGTATTCCTGGGCCGGCACGAGGTAAGCTGGGCGCTCGTCATGACCGGTGTTCGCCGCTTCGCCAGGTACCCCGTCAACCTACGCCTCAGGCTGAGGCTGCCCTCCGGCGAGGTCGAGACCACCACCGAAGACGTCTCGCTCGGCGGCTTCAGCGCGCCCTGCGTGGCCGCCATCGAGGTCGGCACGCCGCTCGAGTTCGTGCTGCACCTCCCCGACGAAACACAGGTGGACGGGCTGGCGAGCGCGGCGCGCTTCTCGCCGGACGGCATCGCGGGCTTCACGTGCGAGTTCAACCCCGTGCGCGCCGCCGACTGGGAGGCCTTCATCGCCCAGGAGCAGGCCAACGGCGGCGTGTGGCGGATGATCAGCCGCTACGTCACGGCCGGCGGACCGCAGAAGGGCGACGCCCGCTCGGTGCTCCACCAGGGGCAGCTCCCCGGCGCGCTGGGGACCGAGGCGGCCGTGCTGCGGCTGCACATGGTGGGCGAGAACGGGGAGGCCTACCGCCTCGCCTTCGCGAAGCAGCCGAGCCACAAGCCCGAGGCCTCGCCCTTCGCCCAGGCCAGCCCGAAGATCCTCGACCTCACGCGCCGCGCGGCCGCCCGGGTGCTCGGCGAAGACGTCATCCTCAAGCGCACCCCCGGCGCCCCGGTGTTCCACGCCCGGCTCGTGGAGATGCTCCGCGGTGGCTATGCCTACGTGCACGTGCTCGCCTCCGGCCAGCCCAGCTTGATGGGCCTGCAGGGGAGCGAGCTCATCGCCATCGAGGCCGATGGCCAGCCGGTGTTCCCCTTCTTCGACGAGGACGATCTCGATCGCATCGCCCACGACACCTTCCGGCGCGATCCGCTGGTGGAGCGCAAGCCCTCGACGCCGGCGGCCGTCCTCAGCGAGGAGCGCTTCTCGGCCCGCTACGCGCACAAGACGGTGAACTCGCGGAACTCGGATCAGGTCACCCTCGACGAGCTCCAGGCGGCCATGGCCGCGGCCGAGCGCGTGCAGACCCGGCAGTACGCCGGCCGCACGGTGAGCCTCTTCCCGGAGCTGTGGCTCGAGGTGTCGCGGGTGAAGGCGTGGTCGGCGCCGGTGCGCGGCTTCGCCATGGACGATGGCACAGCCACCTGTGTCTTCGTCATGGCCGGCCCCCAGGCGCCGTGCGTCATCCGCCTCGAGCCGGGCGACGAGCTCGTCATCCTCCGCGGGTGACCGGGGCGCGCTCGCTTGCGCTCCTCGCCGCGACCGGGCATCAGGGCGCCCCCGATGGACGTCGTCGCCCCCGAGTTCCGCGAAGTGTGCCTGCGCTGCCGGCGGCCGAAGACGGTCTGCTGGTGCGACGCGGTGACGGCGGTGCCCAGCACCACGCGGGTCGTCTTCATTCAGCACCCGCGCGAGGCGAAGGTGCCCATCAGCACCTGCCGCATGGCGCACCTCTCGCTCCCCAACTCGGAGCTGCACATCGCCCTGGGCGCGGAGGGCAACGCCGCCCTCGAGGCCGTCTGCGCGCGCCCGGGCACGGCCGTGCTCTTCCCCAGTGACTCGGCGGTGGACGTCGACGACCTCGAGGCGGCGCCACAGACGCTGGTGGTGGTCGACGGCACCTGGTCCAACGCGAAGAAGGTCGTCGAGAAGAGCCCGCTGCTCTCGAAGCTGCCGCGCCTCAAGTTCTTCCCCGACAAGCCGGGGAACTACCGCATCCGCAAGGAGCCCGAGGCTCACTGCCTCGCCACCATCGAGGCCACGGCCTTCGTGCTCGATCGCCTCGAGAAGGCGCCGGGCCGGTACACCGCCATCTTGAGCGCCTTCGACGCCATGGTGGAGCGGCAGCTCGACTACATCCGCACCAGCGAGGCGGGCTCGCGCCACAAGCACCGCAAGAAGCGCAACAGCGTGCGGCGAGACTGGCTCGCGCCGCTGCGCGCCCGCTGGGAGGATCTCGTCGTCGTCTTCGGCGAGGCCAACGCGTGGCCCATCACGGATCCCGCGCGGCCGCTCCCTGACGTGCCCGAGCTCGTGCAGCTCGTCGCCGAGCGCCTGTCGACCGGAGAGCGCTTCGCCCACGTGCTGCGTCCGGCCCGGCCGCTGGGGCCCCGCGTGCCGCAGCACCTCGATCTCCCCGCCGCCGCGATCGAGGGCGCCGCGCCGCGCGACGAGGTCTTCGCCGCCTGGCGCGCCTTCGTGCGCCCGACGGATCTCCAGCTCGGCTGGGGCCGCTTCTGCCGCGATCTCCTCACCCGTGAGGGGTGCCCGCCCGCCGAGTTCGTCGATCTCCGCGCCACCCTCGCGCAGCAGCGCAACGCGCCGCCGGGGAGCGTCGAGCCCCTCGCCGAGGCCCTCGGCGCCGAGCTCCCCGAGGGGCAAGGCCGCGGCGCGCGGCGGCTGGCGGCCCTCGCAGCCGTCGCGAGGTCAAGCCTCGAGGCGACGTCGTGAAGCGGCGCACATTGGCGCACCGTTGACGCAGGCTTGACCACCCTCAAGACTCCTCGGACTTTCCAACGAGGTGGTTCGAATGCGTCGAGCGACTGGGCTCGTGCTGGCAGCCTCGCTGCTGGCCGGCTGTGAAGGCCTCATTGGGCTGCTCGGCGTCGAGGGGACCGGGGCGGGCCCGGGTGGCGGCCCCGGTGGCGGCAGCGGTGGCAGCGGTGGCGGCAACGCCGTCGACCCACCGGACCTCGCGTGCGACCTGGCGCAGCTCCCCATGGCGCGGCTCGAGGACGCGATCGCGCTCTTCACGGCCGACGTGTACCCGGCGATGGCGGCGGGCGAGAGCCAGTGCGCCTCGTGCCACGGCGCGACGTCGGGCCGGCGCTTCTCGATGCAGGCCTCGGCCGTCGAGACCTTCCACCGCGCGCGCGCCGAGGGCTTCTTCCGCGACGACCCCGGCTCCTTCGTGGCGCGCGTCATCACCCCCGACGACTCGGTGCGCATGCCCCTGGGGTTGCCGCGGTGGCCGAAGGCGACCATCGAGGCGCTCGGGCGCACCGCGTGCCTGGTGCGCGCCTTCGAGGCCAACGGCGGGCCCGCGGCTGACGAGCAGTTCCCGCCGGAGCTCCTCGAGCCGTACGCCGGCCCGGCCATCGTGAGCTACGACAACCCCTTCCTCAACTTCGTGCAGCTCAAGGCGAAGGTGAAGGCCGTCTTCAACGACGAGTGGGTGCGCGGCGGCGAGGATCGCTTCGAGCGGAACATCGGCCTCTTCGGCGGCGTGAACTTCCGCACGCACTTCGTCGAGGCGCGCTCGGCGACGCCCGAGTTCCTCTTAGGGCTCGACTCGCTCGCGCCCGAGGTGTGCGGCCCGGCCGTCACCAACCGCACCGGGCCCTTCGCGGGGCTGAACGTCACGGCGCCCGTGGTGGACGTGCCCGCCGAGGCGACGACGACGGTGGAGATCGAGACGCTCACGCCCACGCCGGCCACCGGCGCCGGGCAGGCCTCGACCAACCCCGCGGGCTACTTCTGCTACACGAACTGCACCTTCGCCTCGCCGCTCACGGTGCTGGCGCCAGGCACCTACCGCGTCACCGTGCGCGCGCGGCCGACGCTCGACGGCAACGGCGACGGCCCACAGCTGCGCATCGGCATCGGCGCCACCATCGCCCCGACGACGCTGCTCTACTCGACGGCCGGCGTGTACGAGGAGAAGTCGGTGGAGTTTGCCGTCACCGACACCGGCACGAGCTCCGTGTCCGTCAGCTTCTTCAACGACGCGGTGGTCAACGGCGGCGACCGCAACGTCTACCTCGACTGGGTGCGCGTCGTCGGCCCGCTGGGCCCCGGCACGGGCACCACGCGGCAGACGGCGGCGAAGACGCTCATCGGCTCGCTGTGGCAGCGGCTGCTCTTCCGGCCTGCGACGGCGGCGGAGCAGACGAGCGCCTACGCGCTCCTCACCGACCTGAGCGGCCTGGGGCCCCAGGCCGACGCCTGGAGCGGTGTGTGCGAGGCGCTCCTGCGGCACCCAGACTTCCTCTTCACCATGCCGCCGACGGTGGAGAAGGTGCCCGCCGCCGAGCAGGACCCGCTCCGCCTCGTGGCGCTGACGCAGCGCACGCTCGGGCGCCCGCCGACGGCCGCGGAGTTCACCCGCCTTTCCGCCGAGGGCTTCCCCGCGATGGTGGACGCGGCCCTCGCCTCGCCGGAGTTCCGCGCCTACTTCTTCAACCGCATCCAGCTGCGCATCGAGAGCCTCGGCACGCCGGAGTCCGACGAGCCGGCCCGCCTGTGGACCTACGTCGTCACCGCCGGGCGGCCCTTCGAGGAGGTGCTGACCGCGGACTACACGGTGGACGAGCAGTACCAGCAGCAGCCGAGGCCCGCGGTGCACGGCAAGACGGGCGTCGTCACCACCCGCGGCTACCTGAACAACAAGCCGGGCCTGCCCCACTACAACTTCCCCGCGCGCGTGCTGTCGGGCTTCATGGGCACGGTCTTCGAGGTGCCCCCCGAGGTCTTCGACCAGCGCGGCACCTCGACGCCGACCTCCACGGTCGATCCGTCGGGCGTCTGCTACTCCTGTCACCAGCTCCTCACGCCGCTGGCGCACCAGCGCCTCAAGTGGGCCGACGACGGCACCTGGCGCGAGGTGGACGACCAGGGCCAGGTGCTCGACGACAGCGATCGCGGCCTCGTCGAGAGCTACCCGTACAAGGGCGCGGGCCTCGAGGCCTTCACCACCGGCGCGGTGAAGAAGGAGGCCTTCGTGCGGCGGATGATCAACACCCAGGTGCGGCTGCTCATTGGCCGCGAGCTGCGGCACCAGGCCGACGAGCGGGTCCTCTACAAGCAGCTGTGGGACACGACCGCCGCCAACGCCGGCGACCTGCGCGCGGTGGTCAAGGCCGTCGCGCTCTCGCCCACCTTTCAGGGGACGCCATGAGACGCCGCACGTTGCTCAAGGGAGCCGGGGCCATCGGGGTCGCGGAGTGGCTGGGCTTCTTCCGGCGCTTCGGCGTGCCCGGCACCTCGAAGTCGCTGGGCCTGGCCGAGGCGGTGGCGCAGTCGATGGAGCCGCGCTTCCTCGTGTACTGGTTCCAGGAGGGCGGCTGGGACAGCTACTCGATGTTCAGCCCGGTGGACTCACCCAACCACGCGACGATGACCATCCCCGCGGGCACGCTCCACCCCAACCCGGCGTGGTCGTCGCAGTTCTACCGGCCCAAGAACTACAAGCTCGACGCGCTCCACCACGCGCCGCAGACGCGCGGCAACATCACCTACGGCTACCTCGCCGCCGACGGCCTGCCGCTCTTCGACGACCTCGCGGTGGTCTCGTCGCACAACGGCAACACCTTCCACTCCGGCGGCCGGTGGGACTACCACTACGGCAAGTACGCCTCGTACACGCCGCTCACCTCGGTGCGCCGCACCACTGAGCGCAGCGTGATGCAGGCCTTCGCCGAGGTGTACGGCGCGAACTACCCGATGGCCAACGTGAGCTGGCACCGCTGGCTGTCCGACGGCGAGCTCGAGGAGGCCAACTACCCCGAGGGCACCGGCTACTCCGAGAAGCTGGGGCCGGCCTTCGCGCACACCGTCTACGGCCGCACGCCCGGCGAGATGCGCAACCGCCTCGCGCAGCTGGGCAACGTCACCGCCGGCGCCCGCTCGGCGCGCATCCGCGCCTTCGTCGACGATCTCCACCAGAACTTCCTCGCCGATCACCACCAGGAGTCCACGGCGGCGTTCCGCTCGGCGGTCGACATCTACAAGCAGCTCACCTCGGGCACCGGCGTCATCGTCAACCCGGCCACGCTCTTCACCGACCCCACGCTGCGCGCCGAGTTCGGCGTCACGGCGGCCGACGAGGCGACCACCTCTACCTCGGTCAACGGCAACCCCGCCCGCTCGAAGGACAGCCCGGCGGTCAACGTGCAGGCGATGATGGCCTGGGAACTCATGCAGAAGGGCCTCTCGGTCGCCTTCTGGATCGAGAACCGGCAGATCCGCGGCTTCGATACGCACAACGATCGCCGCGCCATCTTCAACCGCCAGGGCCAGACGGATCAGCTCCAGATGATGCAGCGCGACCTGTGGACGCCGCTCAAGGCCTTCGTCGCCAAGCTCAAGGCGACGGAGTTCGGCACCACCGGCAAGACGTACTGGGACCTGACCACCATCGTCCTGAGCTCGGAGATGGGCCGCACCATCCAGGGCGACGTGGCGAGCATCCTCGCGTCGGCCGACCCCGACGCCACCAAGTACACGAAGATCATCGAGCAGGACGTCTGCCAGCACTGGAAGGTGAACTCCGTCGCCTTCCTCGGCGGCACCGTGCAGGGCAACCGCCAGTGGGGGCGCGTCGGCACCAGCAGCCTCGAGGGCATCCCCCTGCGCGCCGACGGCACCCTCGACCCGGCCTACAACCCGGCCACCGGCGTGCTCACCGGCACCAAGGACCCAGCCAGCTTCGTGCCCAACGCCGGCCACGTGTACGCCACGGCGCTGCAGCTCGCGGGCATCAACCCGACGGGCAAGGGGCTCAACACGGCGCCGCCGCTCGGCTTCATCAAGAAGCCCTGAGCGGGGCTAAGAAGCAGGCATGTCCCTCAAGGCGACGCAGTACCTGCTCGTGCTGTGCTTCGTCGCCTTCGCGGTGATGCCCGTCTGGGGCGGGCTGGCCTACGCCGCCGCCTGGGTCGCCCTCGCCGTGGGCACCGTCGCCCGCGTGCGAAAGGCCCGCGCGGTGCTCGACGCCCACTTCGCCGAGCTCGGCACCTTGCCCCCCGAGGCCCTCGCCTGGGCCCGGCGCTCGCCGCTCGCCTACGTCTGGCCTGACGCCGCCACGGCCTGGGGCACTACCTGGCAGATGACGGGGCTGCTGGCGCTCCTCCTCGCGCCGTGCGTGGTGGGGCACGCGCTCCTCTTTCAGCGCTGGTGGCTCCTGGTGCTGCTGCCGGTGCTGGCGGCGCAGCTGCTGCTGGGCGGTTGGCTGTCTACCCGGCTCAAGGTGGGCGAGCGCATGAACGACGGCGGGGCGAAGGGAGACAGAGCGCTCCATGACGCCCTCACCACCAAGGTGGCCCTCAAGAGCGCCGTGGGCCTCTGGCCGCCGGAGCCCTCGCCCGACCGCGCGCCGTGACGGGGTGACGCTTTTTCGCTATGGCCGCTCCGTGCCTTCCAAGGGGAGCCCATGAGCGAGCGCGTGGCGGTGATTGGCCTGGGGTACGTGGGGCTGCCGGTGGCGCTGGCCTTCGCCCGCCGCTTCCCCGGCACCATCGGCTTCGACATCAACGTCGAGAAGGTGACGGCGCTGAGGGCCGGCGTGGACAAGACGGGCGAGGTGCCTGCCGAGGTGCTGAAGGCTTCCGCGTTGGAGATGACGCACGCCCCCGAGGCGCTCAAGGCGGCGACCTTCTTCGTGGTGGCCGTGCCCACGCCGGTGGACAAGGACAACCGGCCCGATCTCACGCCCGTGGTGAAGGCCAGCGAGACGGTGGGCCGCGCGCTCAAGAAGGGCGACGTGGTCGTCTACGAGTCCACCGTGTACCCCGGCGTCACCGAGGAGGTGTGCGGGCCGCTGCTCGAGAAGGTGTCGGGCCTGAAGCAGGGCGTGGACTTCAAGCTGGGCTACTCGCCCGAGCGCATCAACCCGGGCGACACGCAGCACACGCTCGAGCGCATCGTGAAGGTCGTCTCGGGTGAAGACGCGCCGACGCTCGAGCGCGTGGCCGCCACCTACGGGGCCATCATCGACGCGGGCGTCTTCCGCGCGGCGAGCATCAAGGTGGCCGAGGCGGCGAAGGTCATCGAGAACACGCAGCGCGATCTCAACATCGCGCTGATGAACGAGCTGGCGCTCATCTTCGATCGCATGGGCATCCGCACGCGCGACGTGCTCGCAGCCGCCGGCACCAAGTGGAACTTCCTCAAGTTCACGCCGGGCCTGGTGGGCGGGCACTGCATCGGCGTCGACCCGTACTACCTCACCACCAAGGCTGAGGAGCTCGGCTACCAGCCGCAGGTCATCCTCGCGGGGCGCCGCATCAACAACCAGGTCGGCGCCTACATCGCGCAGCGCACGGTGAAGCTGCTCGTGCACCAGAACCGGCCGGTGAAGGGCGCGCGCGTCGGCGTGCTGGGGCTCACCTTCAAGGAGAACGTCGCCGACATCCGCAACTCGAAGGTGCCTGACATCTTGAAGGAGCTGGCCGAGTTCGGCATCGAGGCGATGCTGCACGACCCCTACGCCGACCCCGCCGAGACGAAGCACGAGTACGGCCTCTCGGTCAGCGCGCTCGACGAGTTTCAGGACCTCGACGCCCTCATCCTCGCGGTGTCACACCGGCAGTACCTCGAGCAGTCGATGAGCTGGCTCTTGGACCGCGTGCGGCCGGGCGGGGTGCTGGTGGACGTGAAGAGCGCGCTCGACCCCGCGAAGGTGCCGGCGGACCGCGTCAGCTACTGGTGCCTGTGATGGCCTTCGATCTCGACGCTCGCCTCGCGACGCCCGCCCGCTGGCTGGTGACGGGCGGGGCCGGCTTCATCGGCTCGCACCTCGTGGAGCGGCTGCTCGCGGCCGGCCAGCGCGTGGTGGCGCTCGACAACCTCGCCACCGGCTACCGCGCCAACCTCGACGCGGCGGTGCGGCGGGCCGGCGGCGACGCGGCGAGCCGCTTCGTGTTCCATGAGGCTGACATCACCTCGCTCGAGGCCTGCCACGCCGCGGCGGCGGGCGTGGACTACGTGCTGCACCAGGCGGCCCTGGGGAGCGTGCCGCGCAGCCTCGAGAACCCGCTGGGCACGCACCGCGCGAACGTCGACGGCTTCGTCAACATGCTGGTGGCCGCGCGCGCCGCGAAGGTGAAGCGCTTCGTCTACGCGTCCTCGAGCTCGGTGTACGGCGACGAGCCCTCGCTGCCCAAGGTGGAGGCGCGCACCGGCCGGGTGCTCTCGCCCTACGCCGCCACCAAGCACGTCAACGAGGTCTACGCGCAGGTCTTCGAGCGCAGCTACGGCCTCGAGACCATCGGCCTGCGCTACTTCAACGTCTTCGGCCCGCGGCAGGACCCCAATGGGGCCTACGCCGCCGTCATCCCCCGGTGGATGGCGGCCCTGGCTGAGGGCCGGCCCTGCGACATCAACGGCGACGGCAGCACCAGCCGCGACTTCTGCTTCGTGGCCAACGCGGTGCAGGCGAACCTCCGCGCGGCGCTCTCGAGCGAGCCCGGCTGCACCGACACCGTCTACAACGTGGCCGTCGGCGACAAGACGAGCCTCACGGAGCTCTACGAGCTCATCCGCGCGCGCGTCGCCACGCGTAGGCCCGACGTCGCGGCGCTCGCGCCGAACTCCCGGCCCTTCCGCGCCGGTGACATCAAGGACTCGCAGGCCGACATCTCGCGCGCGCGGGCGCTGTTGGGCTACGCGCCGACGCACACCGTGCCGCAGGGGCTCGACGAGACCGTCGGGTCGTACCTCGAGAGGAGCAGCGCGTGAGGATCGTCGTCACGGGTGGCGCCGGCTTCATCGCCTCGCAGGTCGCCGACGCGTACCTGGCCCTGGGGCACGAGGTCTTCGTCATCGACGACCTCAGCACCGGCGAGCGGAAGAACCTGAACCCGAAGGCCGTCTTCCTCGAGGCCGACATCCGCGGCGAGGAGGCGGCGCGCGCCGTCGAGGCCTTCAAGCCCGAGGTGCTCAACCTCCACGCGGCGCAGATCGACGTGCGCAAGTCGGTGGGCGACCCGCGCTTCGACGCCGACACCAACATCGGCGGCACCCTCAACATGCTGGAGGCCGCGCGGCGGGGCGGGGCGCTGGCGCGCGTCCTCTACGCGGCGTCGGGCGGCTCGATGTACGGCGACACCCCGGTGGTGCCTACGCCCGAGACCGAGCCGCCGGCGGCCGTCTCGCCCTACGGCGTCTCCAAGGCCACGGCCGAGCTCTACCTCTCGTGCTTCCGCGCGATGTACGGGCTGCACTACGTGGCCCTGCGCTACGCGAACGTCTACGGCCCGCGGCAGAACCTCCACGGCGAGGCGGGGGTGGTGGCCATCTTCGCCGAGCGGCTCCTGCGCGGTGACGGCTGCACCATCTACGGCGACGGCCAGCAGACCCGCGACTTCGTCTTCGTCGGCGACGTCGTGAACGCCAACGTGAAGGCGCTCACCACCGCGTACTGCGGCGGGGTGAACGTCTGCACCTCGGTCGAGACCGACGTGAACCGCGTCTACGCGCTGCTGACGAAGGCGCTCGGGGTCGAGCGCCCGCCGGTCTACGGGCCCGAGCGCCTCGGCGAGCAGCGCCGCAGCGTGCTGGCCAACGGCCGCGCGAAGCAGGTGCTGGGCTGGGCGCCCGAGTACGACGTCGAGCGGGGCATGGCCGCCACCATCGCCTGGTACCGCGAGCACCGATGAGGGCTTCTCGCCGGGGCCCTTCCCGGCGAGACTGCGCCGCCTCTTCTCTCCCGCGCGGGTGGTCGGCCCGCGCACACCCTGACGGAGTCATACCCATGCGCACGTCCCTCGGTAGCTTGATCCTCACGGCAGCGGTCACCGCGATGCTGGCGGTGGGCTGCGGCAGCCCCACGCCCCAGCCGGACGCCGGCACGGGCGGCGGTGGCGGCGCGACGGGCGGCGGCGGCGGCGCGACCGGCGGTGGC
>CAYUZK010000051.1:22563-30013 GCA_964449625.1 uncultured Archangium sp. | reverse complement strand
CGTGCGCGACCTCAACTCAGCCGCTCGGGCAGCCTCAATGTGATCGCACGCCCCCGCGCTGCGCCGCCGAGGCGCCTGCACCTCTGGAAACGTGCGGGCCAGGCTCACGACGACAGAATTCCGGGCATGCCCCTGCGCGATGTCGTCGTCTCCTCGGTTCTGGCGTGAAGCCGGAGTGCGTGACGCTGCAGTGCGCCGCCGGCGGCACCACCTGCACCGACTTCCCCTTCTGCGCCGCCGCGGTCGCAGGAGGCTGACGGCGAGGCGGCGGTTGACTGGCGCGGCCGGGCGACCGCCCGTTTGACTCCCCGTTCGGCCGGTGCTCGACTTTGCCTCATGTCGACCCTCCGCCGCGTTGCCAGCTCCGAGACGGGTATGCGCCCCGCCTCAAACCAGAAGCCGACGTCCCGCGCCGGTGGGGCGAAGAGCAGCACCAGCAGCGCGCGCGCCGGTGGCTCCAAGAGCGGCACGAAGCCAGCCACCTCCGGCGGGTGGAAGGCGAAGACCACCTCCGACCGCGTGAAGACCACCGAGACGGGGGCGAAGCCGTCGAAGAAGCCCGAGGTCCAGGCCCCGACCCCGACGCGCGTCCGCTCTTCGGAGTGAGCCCCTTCGAGCGGCGCCTGGTCGAGCCGCTGCTGAAGGACACCCTCGCCAACGCCGCCCGCGCCCCGTACTACCGGCGCACCTGGGGCCAGCGGTGGCGCGCCGTGCAGACCCTCGACGATCTCCGGCACCTGCCGCTCCTCGACAAGACGCTCGCCAGCCGGCACCAGCGCGCCCTCGTGGTGGGCGCCCGCCCGCCCGGCGTCGGCGCCTTCTCGTCGGGCACCACGCGCGGCGAGGCGTACCTCGACCCCCTGCACGTGCCGCTGACCGACGCCGAGCGCGAGGCCCGCGCCGTTGACTGGCAGCCCGGTGACGGCGGCGACGACCCCTTCCCCGGGTGGACGCTGGCCGTCATCTCCGTGCACCACGGGCTGCCGCGCTCGCTGCCGGGCCCCGACGAGCTCACCGTGCCGTGGCTGCACGACGCCAACGCGCTCGCCATGCTCGAGACGGTGCTGCGCGACCCCCAGCCCGACGGGCGCCGCGTCACCGCGATGACCATCGGCTCCGGGCCGCTCAAGGTCTTCACCGCCTGGCTCGCGCAGCGGGGCGTCGACCCCCGCGCCTTCGGCGTGCGCCTCATCGGCACCGCCTCGTACCGCCTGAGCCGCCACTGGCAGGCGCTCGTCGAGGCGCGCTTCGAGGCGCAGATCTTCGACAACTACAGCCTCTCGGAGCTCGGCACGCCGTTCACCCACTGCTCCGCCTGCGGCTGGCTGCACCAGGGCCACCCGCCGCTGGTGGTGGAGCTGCTCGCCCTCGACGCCAACCGCCCCGTCGAGAAGGGCCCCGGGCGCCTCGTCTTCAGCACCCTCTTCCCCTTCACCCAGGTGATGCCCCTCATCCGCTACGACAGCGGTGACGTCGGCGTGCTCGGCCCCGTGTGCAAGGCCACGAAGCAGCGCGGCCTGCGGGTGCTGGGGCGCCTGCGCCACGGGCTCGTCATCGACGGCGCCTTCGCCTTGAACCCCGTCGCCGTGCGCGAGGTGCTCGAGGACCACCCGGAGGTGGCGAAGACGCTGCACCCCATGGCGCGCCTGGGCCTCGTGCCCAGCGTCGACCTGGGGCCGCCCCGCTGGCGCGTGCACCTCGCGAAGCAGGTGGCGCACCTCGACGTCGAGACGCGCTTCGACCCCATGATCTACCCGGCGCGGGCTCGCGCGCTGGAGGCCGCCGTGCTCGAGGGGCTCGCGGGCCTCGACCCAGTCACCCGGGCCCTCGCGAGGCAGGGGCGCGTGCGCGTCAGCGCGAAGGCCAGCGTCGCGGCGCTGACCGAGCGCTACGACTGAGGAGGTCGAAGGGGTCGCATCGCCCCTGACGCCGTCCACCGAAGCGCCGGGTTGACTGGCGCCACCCGACAGGCGATCTCCCGCCCCCCATGCTCACGGAACGAGAGTCGGCGATCCTGGCGGAAGAGGAGGCCCTGCTGGCCCGGGTGCAGGCCGCCCTCACCGCGGCGCAGCAGGCGCGCAAGTCGTCCATCTCCATCTCGGCCGACGAGCTGCGGACCCTGCGCGACGAGGCCGCGGCCGCCAGCGAGGTCGACGCCGGCACGCTGCTCCACGAGCTCGCCGTGCGCCAGCAGCTCTCGGTGCGCCCCACCAGCGTGCTGCCCGACCCGCGCGCGCCGTACCTCGCGCACCTGCGCCTGGAAGAGGGCGGCGAGCAGCGCGACTACTTCCTCGGCCACGGCACCTACATCGACACGCGCCAGAACCTCCGCGTGGTGGACTGGCGCGTGGCCCCCGTCGCGCAGCTCTTCTACCGCTACCGCGAGGGCGACCACTTCGAGGAGCAGTTCCCCGGCCGGCTCGCCACCGGCACCGTGCTCGCGCGCCGCGTGGTGGTGGTGCACCAGGGCCGCCTGGCGCAGCTGCTGGGCGACGACTTCGCGCTCCTGCGCGAGGCCTCGGGCGAGTGGACCAGCCGCGGCGCCCACGGCATCGCCACCGGCGGCGCCGGCAGCAGCGCGCAGACGGGGCAGCTCGGCCTGGGCATCGGCAAGCAGGAGGTCGGCACCCGCGTCGACGTGACGGCGCTGCTGGACCAGGAGCAGTTCGCCGCCATCTCGTCGCCGCCCGAGGTGCCGCTGCTGGTGCTGGGCAGCGCGGGCAGCGGGAAGACCACCGTCGCGCTCCACCGCCTCGCCCGCCTCACCGCCGCGGCGCCTGAGGAGATCCCCCTGGGGCGCGCGCGGGTGGTGGTGCCGGAGACGGGCCTGGCGCGCCTCGCGCACCGGCTCCTCTCGCCGCTGCTGCCGGTCGACGAGGAGCAGCGCACGCCCGAGGTCGTCTTCACGCTCGACGACTTCCTGCTGCGCCTCGCCCGCCGGGCCTTCGGCCAGCTCCCGCGCATCTGCATGGAGCCGCCCGCGCTCGTGACGTCGCTCAAGCGCCACCCGGCCCTCTACGACGCGCTCCAGGCCGCCGTGGAGGCCGAGGGCCGCAAGGTGAAGCTCGAGCTCAAGCCCCTGTGGCGCCAGCTCGCGCAGTACATCTCCGACCCCGCGTTCCTCGCCACGGTGGTGGACGCCGCGAAGGGCACGCTCCCGCGCACGGCCATAGAGGACACCGTCAAGCACACGGTGCTGCAGCTCCAGGACTCGCTGAGCTCGCAGCTCCAGGGCGTCGACCAGGAGCGCCGCACGGCCATCGATCAGCGCGACCTCGACGAGGGCACGCCGGAGGAGCTCGCCGGCTCGGTGGACGTCGAAGACCTGCCGATCCTCCTCTCGATGCTGGCCTGGCGGCGCGGGCTCAACCTGCCGCAGTCGAGCCACCTCGTGCTCGACGAGGCCGAAGACTTCTCGCTCTTCGACCTCGAGACACTGCGGGGCACCACGAAGGAGTTCCAGGGCCTCACGCTCGCCGGCGACGAGGCGCAGCAGACGCACGCGTCGTTCGCCGGCTGGCAGCGCTCGCTCGAGGTGCTCGGCGCGAAGGGCGCGGCCACGGTGCGGCTCCAGACGAGCTACCGGTGCCCCCGGCCCATCGCCGAGCTCGCGCGGCACCTGCTCGGGCACCTGGCGCCCCCGACGGCCGCGAAGGCCTCCCGCGAGGGCGTGCCGGTGGGGCGCTTCCAGTTCCCCGGGGCGGCCCCGGCGCACCTCTTCCTCGCCGGCGCGATCAAGGACCTGGTGGAGACCGAGCCGCACGCCTCCGTCGCCGTCATCGCCGCCACGCCAGAGACCGCGAAGGCCTTCTACCCGCTGGTCGAGGAACTCCCCCGCGCGCGGCTCGTACAGCGCGGCGAGTTCCCCTTCACGCCGGGCGTAGACGTCACCGACGTGGACAGCGTGAAGGGCCTGGAGTGGGACTATGTGATCGTCCCCGACGCGACGGCCGCGGCCTACCCGGGCACCGACGACGGGCGACGCCGGCTGCACGTGGCGGCGACCCGCGCGTCACACCAGCTCTGGCTGGTGAGCCCCGGCACCGTGACGCCGCTGCTGGGCTGAGCGACGCGACGAAAGAACGCCCCGCCACCGCGCGGGGTGACGGGCGATCTGACGGCTCCACGAGCCTTCGACGGTTCAGCGCGACGGCGGCCCCTCCACGCACGAACGCCCCACCGCCGCGCGGGGTCACGAGCGATCTGACGGCTCCACGAGCGTTCGACGGCTCAGCCCAACGGCGGCGTCGGCGCGGGCGCCTCGGAGTGGTTGCCGTCGGACGTCGGCCCCTCCACGCGCGAACGCCCCGCCACCGGGCACGGTGACGAGGCGCTCTCACTGCTCCATGACCTTCGACGGCTCAGCGCGACGGCGGCGTCGGTGCAGGCGCCTCGGAGTCGTTGCCGTCGGACTTCGGCCCGAGGACGCCCTTGAGCGCGGGGCCGGCGGCGAGCGTGGGGGCGCGGACGCCCGCCTCCTTCGCCTCGGCGAAGAGCCGCTGCGCCAGGCGCAGCTCGCGGAGCACCCGCCCCTCGATGCGGTTCACCGACGGCGCGTCGCCCTCGTACTCCGCCGAGTTGAGCGAGAGCTCGCCGGCGCCCGTGAGCGCCTCGAGGGCCGAGTAGGCCGCGTTGAGGCGGCTCTCGGTCAAGCCCACGTCGTCGGCGAGCGCCTCGTCCATCTCGTCGCGGCGCAGGCGGGTGGCGAGGGAGATGAGCGCGGTGAGGCTCTCCTGCACGTCGGGCACGCTCCCGAGGCTGTCCGGCTGGTGCTGGCTCACCTCGCCGAGGATCTTCTGCCGCCCCCCGGCCATGGCGCGCAGCCGCCGCACGAGGTCCGCGCGCGCGTTGTTCGCCAGCGAGAGCGCCGCGCTGCGGGCCGACAGGTGCTCTCCGCCGTTCTTGCTCGTGGTGCGCGCGAGCTCGTCCTCGAGCAGCACCACCAGCTCGCAGAGGAAGGCCAGGCGCCGCCGCGAGTAGGCCACGTCGGGATCGCGCTTGAGGGCCCGGTCCATGGTGGCGATCCACTTCTCCGCCTCCTTGAGCACCACCTCGGCCTTCGTCTTCAGGCCCCAGGCGTCGCACTGCTCGTCAGTGAACGAGAGCCGGAAGGCGCCGCGCAGCTTCGAGCTCAACGCCGGCAGCCCGCCCAGCGTGCGCACGGCCAGGGAGTCGCGCCGGGGTGGGGCCTTCGCCGCCGCCTTCACCGCCGCCTTCGGAGCCGCCTTCGGGGCCGCCGGAGCAGCCGTGGTCTTCGCCTTCGTGGACTTCGCCTTCGACGTCGCCATGGGTACATCCCCCTCGGGTTGTTGGAGCGGGCCGGACGCTAGCCGACCCCGCCGCGAGATCAACGAGCGTCGCCGTCCACCACCAGCGGCGAGAGGGCCCAGACGGCGGCGATGCCCACGCCCAGGGTGACCCCGAAGGCGTGGATGGCCGGCGTGGTGGAGGTCGCCAGCAGCCCAAAGGACAGCAGCGTGCTCACCGCGCCCAGGCCCACCGCGAGCCAGGCCTCGCCGGCGGCCGTGGAGGGGTGCTCGAGGAGGAAGATGCCGTAGTCCACGCCCATGCCCAGCAGGAGCCACAGCGCCAACAGGTGGAACAGCGTCAGCGGCTCGCCGAGGAAGCCCACCGTGGCGAGGGCGACGCCGGCGGCGAGCACCGTGGGCGCCAGGGCCCGCCAGGCGCGGCGGCGGTAGCGGCTCCAGAGCGCGGCGAACACCACCAGCGCGCCCGCGACGAGCAGCCCCGACATGCCCACGCGCCAGCGCGCCAGGAGCGAGGACATCGAGGCGGTGCGATCGACGAAGCGCACGCCGTCGAGCGACGAGAGGGCCTCGAGCGCCGGGAGCCCCTCGCGGCTCGGCGCGCGCAGCAGCACCACGCTCGCGTCGCCCAGCCACAGCGACCGCACGGCCTCCCCCACGGGGCTCGCGAGGAGCGCGGCGACGGTGAGCGCCGCGGAGGACGGCACCGGCGGCGTCGCGTCCTCCAGCTCGTCGGCGAGCAGCGCCAGCACCTCGGCGCGGCGGCTGACGAAGAGCGCCTGGTCGCGGGCCTGCTGCGCGGGCGACGGCACCCAGTCGCTCAGGGCGTCGTGGCCCGCGAGCCACCCCTGGGCCGCCAAAGCCGCGAGCTGGCTGGTGAGCTGCGCCTCACGCGTGAGGAGCTCGGCCTCGTCGTGGCCGCGCACCACGAAGAACTGCGCCGGGCTGGGGAGCCCCACCAGGCCCGCGACGCGCCGCTGCGCCTCCACCAGGGCCGGCGGGCTCGCCTGCAGCGCGCGCACGTCGTCGTCGGCCACCAGCCGCGACAGGCCCAGGCCCACCACCAGCAGCAGCAGCGCCAGGGCCGCGAGCGCCCGCGCGCCCGACAGATGGGGCCAGCGCGCCCGCGTCGCCGCCCAGGCCGTGGCGAAGCGCGTCTGCCGTACCACGCCGCGATCGAGCGCCGGGTACCAGGCCAGCACCGTCACGAAGGCGCCCAGGAGCCCCGCGGCCGAGAAGACGGCCACCTGCCGCAGCCCGGGCAGCGGCGCGATGGCCAGCATCGCGTAGCCGGCGAC
Organism: uncultured Archangium sp.; assembly: GCA_964449625.1. GTDB lineage: Bacteria > Myxococcota > Myxococcia > Myxococcales > Myxococcaceae > Archangium_A. The sequence continues at coordinate 23,448 of CAYUZK010000051.1, read as the reverse complement.
GCTGGTGAGCGTGGCGAGCAACAGCCCGGGCCGCAGCGCGCGCAGCAGCGCGACCTTCGAGGTCTCGGGGTGCGCCTGGCGGCTCGCGAAGTAGTGGATGCCGTAGTCCTCGGCCACGCCGACGAGGCTGGCGCCGAAGACGAGCGTCATGAGGTGCACCTTGCCGAAGAGGAGCGCCGTCACCGACAGCCCCGTGGCGACGCCCAGGCCCACCGAGAGCACCACCAGCAAGAGCGGCCGCGGCGAGCGGAAGGCGAGGAACATCACCACGAGGATGGCGAGCAGCGAGCCCAGGCCCACCGTGGAGACTTCGGCGTTGGCCTGCACCGCCGCCGCCTCCGCGAAGAGCGGCACGCCCGCGGGGAGCACCTCCACCCCGGCCGGCACCGCCGCCGTCGCCGCCTCGAGCGCCTGCCGGAGCGCCGGGACGCCGTCGAGCGAGAAGGCCGAGCCCACCAGCTCGAAGCGCAGCACCACCCAGTGCCGCCCGTCGTCCTCCACCACGAGGTGCTCGCCCACCGGGCGCGCCCGCGTCGCCGCCGCGCGCTCGCCGAGCCACTCGGGGAAGAGCTGCAGCGGATCGTCCTGGAAGTTGCCCAGCCGGCCGGAGAGCGGCTGCTGCAGCTGCAGGAGCGCGCGCTGGGCGAGGGCCTCGGGCTTGAGCGCGGTGAGGCGCTGGCGCTGGGCCGACGTGAGGAGCCGATCTCGCCATGGCGCCAGGGCCCCCGGGTCCGCCGACGGGGAGGTGACGGCGCGCAGCCGCTCGCCAGGCAACGCCGCGCGGAAGGCCCCGGCCGCCGCGAAGGCCTCCTCTTGCGACGGCGCCCCCACCAGCACCACCACCAGCCGCGAGGCGCTCTCGGCGAGCTGCGCCAGGGCCCGGTC
>CAYUZK010000051.1:0-22463 GCA_964449625.1 uncultured Archangium sp. | reverse complement strand
TCCACCCGCGTCAGCACCTTGCCCAGCGAGGGGCCCTTCGGCTCGAGGGTGAGCCGCCAGCCCTCGGCCGTGGCGCTGGCCGCCTTCACCTCGAAGTGCTGCTCGAGCGTCTTCAGGTCGCCGGAGAGGAAGGCGAAGAGGAGCTGGGTGATGACCTTCACCGCTGGCTCCTTCTCGCCGTCGAGGCGGAAGACCTGCGCGCCGCCCTGGGTGGAGACGATCTCCTTCGCGCCCACGGCGAGCTCCGAGGCGAACGGCGCGGTGGTGACCCAGCGCACGCCCTCGCCCTTCTTCACGGTGAAGGTGCCCGACGAGGCGAGCGGCCGCTTGAAGCCCTTCACGTGCCGCGCCTGGCTGAAGGCGCCCTCGAGCACCGGCGGCGTCGCCAGCATGGCCTGGATGCGCGCCAGCGGCGCGTCGGCGCCCACGGCCAACGCCAGCACCAGGGTCATCACGGCGCCACGCCCAGCTTCTCCCAGAGCACCGGGGGGCAGACGAACTGCAGCTCGTTGGTGGCCAGCGACACCGCCACCTGAATGGTGTGGCCCACGGTGAGCTTGGCGCCGGAGGCCGCGTCGGAGATGCGGTAGTCCACCTTGAGGCGGTTCTCCCACTCCGCGACGGAGGCGCGCACCACCAGCCGCTGCCCCAGCACCGCCGGCCGCACGTACTTGAGCCGCAGGTCCACCACCGGCCACGAGAAGCCGCTGTCGCGCATCTCCACGTAGCCATAGCCGCGGCTCTCGAGGAGCGCCGTGCGCGCGAGCTCGAAGTAGCGCACGTAGTGCCCGTGCCAGACCACTGCCATGGGGTCGACGTCGTAGAACGCCGGGCGCACCTCGAAGTCGATGGACAGCTCAGCCACGAGGCGCCTCCCAGCAGGGAACGCAGTTGTACCGCGCGCCGCTCACCACAGCGTCACCTTCCGCCACAGCAGCACCGGCAGGCGCCAGAGCATCCCGAAGAAGAGGCGCGTGTGCATGCCCGAGATGCGCACGTTGTCCCAGAGCACGTCGAAGTGCGACACCCCGTCGAGGGGGTACGTCACCGCGGTGGGCAGGTTGATGACGTGCACGCCGCGCCACACGAGGCGCACGGCGATCTCCGGGTCGAAGTCCATGCGCTTGCCGATGGAGGGCACCAGCGCCGGCAGCGTCTCGGCCAGCGGGTAGACGCGGAAGCCGCACATCGAGTCCTTGATGGCGAGCGAGAGGGAGTTGATCCACACCCAGACGTGCGTGAGGTAGCGGCCGTAGAGGCGGCCCTTCGGCACCGAGGCGTCGTACTGCGGCTGGCCGGTGACGAGGGCGTGCGGGTGCGCGTCGGCCTCGGCGAGGAAGCGTGGCAGGTCGCGCAGGTCGTGCTGTCCGTCGGCGTCGAGCTGCACGGCGTGGGAGTAGCCCAGCCGCGCGGCCTCCTTGAGCCCGGTCATCACCGCGGCGCCCTTGCCGCCGTTCACCGGGTGGCGCACCAGCGTCACCTGGGGCTGCTCGGCGAGCGCGTCGAGCACCGCGGCGCACGAGGGCTGGCTCCCGTCGTCCACCAGCAGCACCGGCAGCCGGCGCGCGCGCACCTGCGCCACCACCGCCCCGATGGCGTGCTCGTGGTTGTACACGGGAATGACGACGACCGGCCTCATGGCGCGCGCTCGCACATAGCGAGGAGGGGCGGGGAAAGCACGCCCGCTCGTGGCCTTCGGGCCAGCAGGTCAGCGCAGCGTCACCCGGCCGCTCGAGTACACCGCCGCCTCGCCCGAGAACTTGAAGCTCAGCGTCGACTTCTCGGGGCTCCAGCCCAGCTCCAGCGTCGCCACCAGCCCCGGCCGCAGCAGCGCCTGGAACTTGAGCGCGTCGAGCCGCACCACCGTCGCCGGCAGCGCGAACGCCTCGCGCCCGAAGGCCAGCGCCCAGGCGAGCTGCGCCACTCCCGGCACGATGGGCGTCGCCGGGAAGTGCCCGTCGAGGCACCGGAGCCCCGGCGTGATGGGGCACTCCAGCACGGCCTGCGTCGGCGAGCGCTCGCGCCAGGTCGCCGCCGGCCGCTCCGGCGCGAAGAGGACCTCGAGGGCCGCCTGCGGCACCTTGCCCTGCGCGTTGACGGGCAGCTGCGCCACGAAGCGGAAGCGCCGCGGCAGCGCCACCAACTCCACCGCGCGCTTGAGGTGCCCCCGCAGCGCGTCCACGAGGGCCTTCTTGCTCGTCGCCAGCAGCGCCGCGCCCGCCGCCGAGGGCACCCCGACGGCCCCCAGCTCCACGCGCCGGTCCGCCAGCACCAGCACCTTCGCCTCCTCGAGGAGCCCCGAGGCCAGCAGCTCCCGCTCGAGCGCGTCGAGCGACACGCGCTTCTCCTCGATCTTCGCGATGCGGTCCGCCCGGCCCAGCAGCGTGAAGCCCTCGCCCGACACCTGGGCGCGATCCGCCGTGCGGTACCACTCGCCCGACGGCAGGTGCGGGCCGCGCACCTCGAGGGTCGCGTCGTCGGTCAGCCGCCACGCCACGCCGGGCAGCGCCGCCCACGCCGGCCGCTCGTGCGTGCGCCACGCGATGCCGCCCGTCTCGCTGCTCCCGTAGACCTCCCGCGGCGCGAGCCCCAGCACCCGGTGCGCGTGCGCCGCGGCCTCGGCCGGCAGCGGCCCGCCCGACGAGAACACCGAGCGCACCTTCGTCGCCCAGGGCGGCACGTCGGGCAGCCGCTTGAGGTGCGCCGGGCTCGTCACCAGCACCGAGTCGCGCTCGGCCAGCACCACCTCGAGCTCCTCGGGGAACTCCCAGCGCCGCGCCGTGATGCCCCGCCCCGTCGCCAGCGGCCAGAGCACCGCGAAGAGCAGCCCGTAGATGTGCTGGTGCGAGACGGTCGCCACCACCGCCGCACCTGCGGGAAGCTCCGCGCCGAAGCACGCCTCGAGGCCCTGCACCTCGTCGGCGAGCTGCCGGAGCTGCTTCCCGATGGCCAGCGGCGCGCCCGTCGAGCCCGAGGTGAAGACCACCAGCCCCAGCGCCTCGCGGTCGAAGGTCGGCAGCGGCGCCTCGAGGGCCTCGCCCGGCTGCAGCGCCCCGGGGAAGTCGCCGATGAAGGCGTCGACGTGGGGCCCCAGCGCTGCCACCGTCGCCGGGAGCATGTCACCGGGCAGCACCACCTGCCGCCCCTCGGCCCAGAGCGCGAGCAGCGCCCCCGCGAAGGCCACGCGGTCGTCCAGGTACAGCGCTACCCGCCGAGCCGGCGACGCCCGCAGCACCCCGCGCCAGCGCGCGCAGGCCAGCGCCACGTCCGGCTGCACCGAGCTCAGCGAGAGGAGGTCAGCCATGCGCGTGCCTCGCCCGCACCCGGCGCCGCACGAGGTACTCTACGCCGGCGAAGAGGCCCATCAGCCCGTAGGCGATGCCGCCGTTGTAGAGCGCCCACTGCCGGTCGGTGCCCACCAGCGCGGTGGCCGCCGCGACGCTGCCGTTGACGATGAAGAAGCCGCACCAGGCCATGGTGACGTGCCGCGTATAAGGCACCGCGTGGGCGGGCAAGTCCGGCTCGCGCAGGCGGGCGAGGCGCTCCACCATCGAGGGCCCACGAAAGAGCGTCACCCCGAAGAGCCCCAGGAGCGAGACGTTCACCAGCACCGGGTACCAGCGCAGCGGCCATGACTGGTTGAGCACGCCCGTGAGCGCCGCGAGGGCGAAGGCGACCAGCGCCACCGCCACCCAGGCGCGCTGCTTCGCCGCCGCGAGTCGTAGAGCCCCCAGCAGCACCAGCGAGAGCGCGAGCCACCGCGGCTCCACGCGCTCCCCGAGCAGCCAGATGGCCAGCGGGTAGCACAGCGTCAGCGCAGTGAAGGCGACCTGCCGCAGCACGGCCGGCCTCGCGGGGCCTTCAGCCCTGCCCGGCCGCGGGCGGCGGCGGGCCATCGGAGTGGATGAGGGTGTGGAGCGCGTCGACCACGTCCTGCACGCTGCGCACCTGCTTGAAGGCCTCGGGCTGCAGCCGCTTGCCCACCATCGGCTTCATGCGGACGATGAGGTCCACCGCGTCGATGGAGTCGATGTCGAGGTCCTCGTAGAGGCGGGCCGTCGGCGTGATGCGCGCGCGGTCGATGCCGAAGGTCTCGTGGAGGATGTCCACGCAGCGGGCCAGCAGCTGGTCCTTCGTCACGACGCGCTCCCGGCCCGGTGGCCCTCGATCAGCGCGGCGAGCGCCTTCACCGAGGCGAAGTGCGTGCGCGTCTCGGCGGAGTCCGCAGACAGCTTGATGCCGTACTTCTTCTGCAACCCCACGCCGAGTTCGAGCGCGTCGATGGAGTCGAGGCCCAGGCCCTTCACGAAGAGGGGGGCCTGTGGATCGATGTCGGCCACCTTCACGTCCTCGAGGGACAAGGTGTCGATGATGAACTGGGCGACTTCCTGCTCAAGCGCTTGCACGACGCGACTCCTGCTCGAAGAAAGACTGCAACTGCACGTTCAGCCGGCGCACGGCCACCGGCTCTGCGTCGCCCGAGTCCAGGAAAGGCTGCACCTGGAACTCGTCGTGCACCCGGATGGTGAAGTGCACGCGACGCGGGGGCACCTTGTACCACTTCTCGCCCTTGCCGAGGGTGAGCGGCTCACAGGTGATGACGACGGGGGTCACTGGCGCCCGGCAGCGGATGGCCACGTTCGCCGCCCCCCGCTGGAGCGCCAGGGGCCCCGTGCGCGGCGTGCGGGTGCCCTCGGGGAAGATGACCACCGTGTGGCCCCCCGCGAGCGAGCGCCGGCAGTCCTCGATGAGGGCCAGCCCCGCGTCGTTGGTGATGTAGCCCGCCGCGCGCACCGGCCCCCGGGTGAAGGGGTTGCGGCCCAGGGCCGCCTTCACCACGCAGTCCGACTGGGGGATGAGCGAGATGAGGAAGATGACGTCGATGAGCGTCGGGTGGTTGGCCAGCACCAACAGCCCCGGGCGCTGCAGCTTCTCCACCCCATGCACCTCCCAGGACAGCACCCCCACGAAGTTCATCAGCCCCACGAAGAAGCGGAAGAACAGCTTCACCACCGTGCGCGAGACGCGCGTGAGCCGGGCCGGGTCGCGCACCGCGAGCTGCAGCAGCGGGAAGAGCAGCACCCGCAGGAGCAGCCCGCCCAGCCCGAAGACGACGAAGCAGAAGCCCGTGGCCACCACCCGCCAGGCGAAGTTGAGCCGCTCACCCATGGCGCCGCCACTGCCAGCCCGTCAGCGCGTCCGACGCCTCGTGCGAGGCAGCGCGCGAGAGGAAGAAGCGCAAGACCTCGAGCGCCTGCGGGAGCGGCGTCGGCGCCCGGGCCCCAGCCACCCCCAGCTCGAGCGAGAGGTCGGCCCCGCGGCGCACCCGCCAGCACCAGGCGAAGTCGGCCCCGGGCTCGTCTTCGAAGCCCTCGTACACCGGCGGGGTGTGGGCGTCGTAGGCCACCAGCAGCACCTCGTCGTGGCCGTCGCCCAGCAGCGTCACCGCCTCCAGCACCGCCGCCTCCACCGAGAAGCACCCGTTGGACAGCACGGTGACGTTGGCCGTGTCCTTCCGGGCGATGGAGTACTGGGCCGCGATGGCGTTGTGCACCGAGAGGGCGAAGCTGGTGGGCGAGAGCAGCTCGCCCTTCGCCAGCGCCTGGAGCAGCTCCACCGAGCGCGCCACGTCGCCGTGCCGGGAGGTGAAGACGAGCGGCACGCCCCGCCCGTCGCCCTGAGCCCAGGCGGCCACCTGGAAGGCGAGGCGGCCCAGGCGCTCGATGCGACGCCGCGCCATGGCCGGCACCTCCTGCAGCGGCGGGGTGTCGTCGCCTCGCGGAACGAGCGGGGCCTGCGCCCAGGCCAGCCAGGCCTCGCGGCTGGTGAGGCCGGGGGCCCAGGCAGCCCAATCGATGACGGAGAAGTCCACGCGCACGGGAGGCGGTGCCAATAACTGGTTTGCGCCGAGGTTTCAGTATTCCGCGCGCAGCCCCAGGAACGGTCGGATGGGCAGGTGCGTGAAGCGGCCCTGGGTTGGGGGCGTGCCGGCGTCGAAGTCGCCCTGCCCGTAGACATAGGAGAAGACGTTCATGGTGTTCGTGACGTTGAGCACCTCCACGTAGAAGGCCATGCTCAGCGGCCCCCACTGGAAGCGGTGCTCGCCGCGCAGGTTGAGCTCGAAGAAGAAGGGGTAGCGCGCCGACGACGTAGCGCCGAACTCCGGCTGGAAGCGGCGGTTCACCTCGTCGGCCAGGAAGCCCGTCACCGGCGTGTAGGGCCGCCCGGTGCGGAAGTTGGCCCGCGTGGTGACGAGCCACTTCGAGTTGGGGCTCCAGGACAGGCCCGCGCCGGCGGTGAACTGCTGCTCCCACTGCACCGGGTAGCGCGTCACCGTGGTGGCGAGGGGGTTTGTGCGCTGGGCCTCCAGCACGCCCACGCCCAGGGAGTACGAGAAGCTGCGCGTGCGGCCCAGCAGCATGAGGTCGGCGCCGAAGGCGTGCCCCGTGCCGCCGTTGACGTAGGCCGGCAGCCCCGCCGCCATCCGCGCGTCCAGCGCCGCGGGCGTGTCGGGGTTCACCACGAGGTTCGACATCCATTTGCTCCAGCCCTCGAGCCGCAGCAACGCCTCGAAGGGGAGCGGCTGCTCCACGCCCGCGATGAGGTGCACCGCGCCCTCGGGCAGCAGCGCCGGGTTGCCGAAGGTGGGGTCGAGGGCCAGCGGGCGGGCGAAGGGCTGCAGCACGTAGCCGCCGGACAGCTTGAGCACCGTCAGCGTCGGCAGCGTCACCGCGCCGGCGAGCCGCGCCGAGCCCGTCACCACCCGCTGCGTGACGTCGTACTGGAAGCGCCCGCCGCCCTCGAAGGCCAGGCGCTCCACGGGCTTCCAGGTGTGCTCCGCGTAGACCGACAGCAGGTTCCGCGTGAGCCACGGCCTGATGGGGAGGTACGGGCGGTGCGCGTCGACGATGGGCTCCTGGGCCCAGGGCGGCACGCTGCGCGCGTCGACCACCTCGCCGGTGAGGCCGAGCTCGCGGAAGGCGTACTGCACGCCCAGGGCGCTGCGGTTCGCCTCGCTCCACACCCACCGCAGGTCCGCGCGGCCCAGCACCTCGTGCCGCAGCGCCGCGTTGGTGAAGTTCCGCTCGCTGCGGATGTCCGCCAGGCTCTCGTCGCGGATGAAGGCGGCCGTGAAGGAGAGCTCGCTGTCACCGGGGAGGTCCACCTCGTGGCGGGCGCTGACGATCTGCGCGGTGTTCGCCAGCTTCAGGTCGCCCGCGAAGTTGACGAGCACCTCCTCGCCGGGCTGCACGATGAAGTTGAAGCCGTCGGAGGCGTGCGTGAAGGTCAGCATCGTCAGGTGCTTGCCGCGGCGGTACGAGAGGCGCGCGAAGCCCTCGGTGATGTCCGGCGCCACCACGTTCTGGCCGAAGAGCTTGAAGGCCTTGAGCACCGCGAAGTAGGCCTCGAAGTAGCTGCGGCGGAAGCTGACGACGGCGGTGAGGCCCTCGAGGCCCAGCGGCACGTCGGCGCGCACCTTGGCCGTCAGCGCCGAGACGTCAGCGATGATCTTCACCCGCTTCGCGTCGCCGCGCACGTAGCGCACGTCGAGCACGCCCGAGAGCGCCGGCTCGTAGCGCGCGGGCGCGGCGCCAGCGAAGAACTCCGCGCCGTCGATGAGCAGCGGGTTGATGATGCTGGCGAAGCCGCCCAGGTGGTACGGGTTCGAGAGCGGCACGCCGTCGATGAAGATGATGGTCTCGTCGGGGCTGCCGCCGCGCACGAAGAAGTTGGCGAGCAGGTCGGGGTCCGCCGCCACGCCGGGCAGCTGCTGCACCACGCGCGCGATGTCCTCCAGGGCGCCGGGCGTGCGATCGATGTCGGCCCGCGTCAGCGCGAAGCGGCTCACCTGCGGCGAGCGATCGGCGTCGGGCACCGAGGGGAGCAGCCGGCTGCCCTCGACCCGCGTCTCGAAGCCGCGCGACTTGACCAGCCCGTAGCGCACCTGCGTCACCTGCCCCGCCCGGAACACCTCGGGGAAGCCCTTGAGCGCGTAGCCCGCGTGCTCCACCGTCACCCAGGCGTCGCCCGCGGGCAGCCCCTCGAAGGTGAGGCTGAAGGCGCCGGCGGCGTCGGTGACGGCCTCCTTGCCCGCGAGCGTCACCGCCGCGCCGGGCAGCGCCTCGCCGAGTTCGCCCACCACCACGCCCCGCAGCGTCCACGGCAGCACCGGCGGCACGAACTCCACGGACAGCTCCATCACCGAGGGCGCCGGCGCGCCGTCCACCGTGGCCGGCAGCAGCTCGCAGGTCGCCAGGAAGGCCAGGGCCGCCGCCTCGAAGGGCACGCCCGGCGACGCGACGATCGTGCGCTCCGTGACGCCGCCGTCGGCGCCGAGCTCCACGCGCAGCGCCACGACGCCGCGCACCCCGGAGCTGCGCTCGGAGGTGGGGTACTCAGGCGCGCCGGGGCACCGGGCCTGCGGCGGCGCGATGACCGGCCCCGCGTCCACGGCCTCCACCGCGCCCGCCTCCACGGCCGCCTCCACGCCCGCATCGGGCGCCTCGTTGATCGCGTCGACCTGCGCCAGCAGCGTCAACGCCAGGAGGCCGGCCACCATCACACCGCGCTCCCCTCAGCGGAGAGCCGACGTACGCCGACGCGCCCGGGGCCCGGGGCCGCGTGACGTCCACGCGAGCCGGGCACGGGCACGCGAGCCGGCGACGCGCGCGAGCGGGGGGCCATGCGCCTGCGCCTCAGAGCGGAGGCGGCGGCGGGGGCGGCGGCGGCGGCGCGCCCGGAGGCTGGGGGTTCGCCGTCGTCGGCGGCGGCACCACCACCGGCGGCGAGTTGCCGACGCCCTCGATGGCCGAGATGCGCAGCACACCCTCCCGCTTGGTGTACGTGTACAGGGCGAAGCGCCCGCAGCCCTCGGCGCGGTACTGCGCCTCGTTGCGGGAGACGGTCGTGAGCCGCACCTGCCCCTCGGCGCAGGTCAGGTCGCTCGCCGCCTGCCTTCGGATGAACTTGTTCTTGTTGCCACCGCAGCCCACGGCCGTCACTGCCAGGGCCGCGAGGAGGAGCCATCGAGTCTGCATGTGCACACCTCTCGCCAGGAGACGAGCCCCTCCTAGCACGCGGGCCCCCGCTCCGGGACTTCACGCGGGCCGCACTTCCTGCTGCAAGCCCGGCCGCGAAACGCTACGAGCGACCCTGATGTCCATGCTCTCCTTCGACGGTCGCCGGCTCACGATTGAAGACGTCTGCGCGCTCGCGCACCGGCGCGCCACGGCCTCGCTCTCGGCCGACCCCGCCTTCCGCGCTCGCATCCAGCGCGGCGCCGACTTCATCACCCGCACGCTCGCCGAGCGCGGCGTCATCTACGGCGTCACCACCGGCTATGGCGACTCGGTGACGGTGCCCGTACCCGCGGCGCTGGTGCCGGAGCTCGGCCACCACCTGTTCACCTACCACGGCGTGGGCCTCGGGCCCGCCTTTGGCCCCGAGGCGACGCGCGCCATCCTCGCCGCGCGCCTGCAGTCGCTCACCCAGGGCCTGTCGGGCGTCACCGTGGAGCTCCTCGAGCAGCTCGCGCGCCTGCTGCGCGACGACCTGCTCCCCGTCATCCCCGAGGAGGGCTCGGTGGGCGCCAGCGGCGATCTGACGCCGCTGTCCTACGTGGCCGCGGTGCTCTGCGGCGAACGTGAGGTGACCGTCGAGGGCCAGCGCGTGCCAACGGGCGAGGTCTTCGCCGCGCGCGGGGTGACGCCGCTGCGGCTCAAGCCCAAGGAGGGCCTCGCGGTGATGAACGGCACCGCGGTGATGACGGGCCTTGCCTGCCTCGCCTTCGAGCGCGCCGAGTACCTCTCGCGGCTGGCGGCGCGCCTCACCGCGCTCGCCTCCGCCGCGCTCGACGGCAACCCCCACCACTTCGACGCGCGCCTCTTCGAGGCCAAGCCCCACGCCGGGCAGCAGCGCGTCGCCGGGTGGATCCGCGCCGACCTCTCCGGCGGCGCCCGCGAGGAGTCGCGCCTGCAGGACCGCTACAGCATCCGCTGCGCGCCGCACGTCATCGGCGTGGTGGAGGACACGCTGCCCTGGCTGCGGCAGCTCATCGAGAACGAGCTCAACAGCGCCAACGACAACCCGCTCATCGACGCCGAGGCCGGCGAGGTGCTGCACGGCGGCCACTTCTACGGCGGCCACATCGCCCTGGCGATGGACACGCTCAAGAACGTCATCGCCAACCTCGCCGACCTGATGGACCGGCAGCTCGCGCTCCTCGTCGACGCGCGCTTCAACCACGGCCTGCCCGCGAACCTCTCGGGCGCCACCGGCCCCCGCGCGCCCATCAACCACGGCCTCAAGGCGCTGCAGATCGGCGCGTCGGCGTGGACCGCCGAGGCCCTCAAGCTGACGATGCCCGCCTCGGTCTTCTCGCGCTCCACCGAGTGCCACAACCAGGACAAGGTGAGCCTGGGCACCATCTCGGCGCGCGACGCCCTGCGCGTGCTCGAGCTGACCGAGCAGGTGGCCGCCGCGCACCTCGTCGCCTGCCGCCAGGGCGTCTTCCTCCGCGCGCGCCTCGGCGCCCAGGTGCCGCCGGCGGTGCTGGCCTTCGCCGAGGCCATCGGCGTCGCGCCCCTCGACGAAGATCGCTTCCTCGAGCCCGAGCTCCGCGGCCTGCTGGTGGGCTTGCGCGAGCGCCGCTGGCCGCTGCCCGCCTGATGCGCCCCCTCGTCCTCCTCTTCGACATCGACGGCACGCTGGTCGACACGGGCGGCGCCGGGAGCCGCTCCATCGCCGCCGCCTTCGAGGAGCTCCACGGCCGCCGCGACGCGTGCGCGCACTTCAGCTTCGACGGCATGACCGACCGCGCCATCGCCCGGCAGGGCCTCTCGGCCATCGGCGTCGAGGTGACCCCGCCGGCCATCGACGCGCTGCTCGCCACGTACCTGCGGCACCTCGCGCGCGAGGTCTCCGCCACCCAGGCGCACCGCTACGTCGTGCACCCCGGCATGCGCGAGGCCGTTCAAGCCGCCCACGCCCGCGGCGCCGCCGTGGGCCTGGGCACGGGCAACATCGAGCCCGGCGCGCGCGTGAAGCTCGGGCGCGTCGGCCTGAGCGAGGCGTTCGCCTTCGGCGGCTTCGGCGACGATCACGAGCTGCGGCCGGAGCTCATCCGCGTGGGGGCCGAGCGCGGGGCGCGGCGCCTGGGCGTCTCTCTCGCCGAGGCCCGCGTGGTGGTCGTCGGGGACACGCCGAAGGACATCGCCGCGGCGCAGGCCATCGGGGCGCAGAGCGTGGCCGTGGCGACGGGCTCGTGGCGCGTGGAGCAGCTCGCCGCCGCCGGCGCCACCTGGGCCTTCGCGTCGCTCGCACAGACCGGGGCGCTCGACGCCCTGCTCTCCAGCGACGACTGAGGGCCCGTCGAACGAGCGTCGCCGACCCGAGGGCGCGCCCAGCTCGAGGGTCGTGCGCGGCGCTCACCCCAGGCGCAGCGAGAGGGCCTCGAGGAACACCTCGGGCAGCGCGTCGATGTCGCCGGCCGCCTCGCGGACGTAGCCGCGCCCTTCGTAGAGAGCGCGCACGCCCAGCGCCCCGCGCCGCACGTGCAAGCACATCGCCGCGCAGCCGCGCTCCCGGGCCCAGCGCTCCGCCGCGTCGAGCAGCAGCGCCGCCACGCCGGGGCTCCCCGGTCGCACCGCGAGGTGGCGCAGGTCCGCGGCGTTCTCTCGCCACGCCTCCGAGCCCGGCGCGCCCGGCGCCCAGGCCGCGACCGTGCCCACCACCTCCTCGCCCTTCGTCACCACCCACACGGTGGCGACCGCCCGCTTGCCCGCCACGTCGCGCAGCTCGCGCTGGCGCCGCTCCGTCACCACCACCTCGGGCAGCTTCTTCGCGTAGCGCTCGACGAAGGCCGTCACGAGGAGCTCCCCGATGGCCTCGTCGTCACCCGGGGCTGCCAGCCGCAGCTCGTACGTCGACATGGGGTGCGCGAATAGCACTGCGGCCGCCCCAACCTGGGCACAATGGCGCCATGGCTCCCCGGCGGCTGCAGGTCCCTCCCGATGCGCCCCCGCGCCTCGATGCCTTCCTCGTGAAGGCCCTCCCCGGCTTCTCGAAGGAGCAGGTGCGCCGGCTGCTCGCCGACGGCAAGGTGAAGGTCGACGGCACGAAGGCCAGGCCCCTGCGCCGCATCATGGGCGGCGAGACGGTCGAGCTCGACACCGGCCCCTCGAAGCCACTCCCCGAGGTGCCGAAGGGCCCGCCGCTGCCGGTGCTGGTGGAGCGCGACGGCGTCGTCATCATCGACAAGCCCGCGGGCCTCGCGGTGGAGCAGCCGCTGCTGGCCCGCCTCGCCGCGCAGCTCGGCAGCTTCGACGTGGGCGGCCAGGCGCTCCCCGGCGTCGCCCACCGCCTCGACAAGGACACCAGCGGCTGCCTGGCCTTCGCGCGCTCCGACAAGGCCCTGGCGACGATGCTGCAGGCCTTCGAGGCCAAGCGCGTCGAGAAGACCTACCTCGCGCTCGTGCACGGCGTCGCGCCCGAGACGGGCCGCCTCGACACGCCCTACGCCCGCCACCCGGAGGATCCCCGCCGCTACACCACCCGCTTCAACAGCGCGCGGCGGGCGCGGCTGTCGTGGCGGAGACTGGAGACCTTCGCCGAGGCCTCGCTGCTGGAGATCGACCTCGACACCGGGCGCACCCACCAGATCCGCGCGCAGCTCGCCGACGTGGGGCACCCGCTGCTGGGCGACTGGCTCTACGGCACCGCCGCCGCGAAGGCCGCCGGCTTCGGCCGCATCGCCCTGCACGCCGCCCGCCTGCGCCTCGAGGGCGTGGGCCCCCGGCCGCTGGTGGCCGAGGCGCCGCTGGCCGAAGACTTCGCGCGCGCGCTCGATCGGCTGCGTGCTACATCTGCGTAGCATGACGCCTGAACTCCTCGACGCGTTCGACACCGTGTCCCACTCCGAGGCCCTCCTGGGCCGCCTCGAGGCCGCCGCCGCCGAGCTCTCGAAGAAGCAGGGCCTGCGCGACGAGAAGGCGTGGCTCGAGACGGCCATCGCCCGCGTGAAGGCCGCGCGGCAGGGCGTGGGCGACCTCCTCACCCGCGCGCTCCGCCTGCCCGAGCTCGAGACCATGCGCGAGGACCACGCGCGCACGCTCCAGAACGGCGTCGTCGACGAGGTCGAGAAGCTCCACGCCGGCATCACCTTCGCCGCCGGCAGCCGCGCCCCGCTCCTCGAGGCCCTCTACGGCCGCCTCAAGCTCCCGGTGCTGCGCCGCTGCGACCGCGAGGACTTCGACAAGTTCTGCGTCGACTTCGACAAGCGCCTCAACACCTCGTACGCCAGGCGCATGTTCGGCGAGCCGTCCTACGCCCTCGTGCTGCCGACGCTCGAGAACTTCCAGAAGGCCGTGGCCACCTGGCGGGGCGTCTTCGAGGCCACCACGCTGGAGGAGGCCGAGGCCCAGGGCCTGCGCGACGAGCTCGACGCCGCCGCCCGCCGCCTCGATCTGCCCACGCGCCAGGCCCGCGCCCTCGCCGAGGCCGCCCTCGCTCCCCTGCGCGAGCTCCTCGAGGAGGCCGCCCTCGCCGCGAAGCCGAAGAAGCGGGTGCAGAAGAACGTGGTGCTCGACGACGACGCCTCGCTCCTCGACGACGCGCCCCTCGACCCCGCGCTCCCCAGCCTGGAGGAGCGCGCGGAGCTGGAGTCGGTGGAGGAGCCCGCGGCCGATGGAGGCCCCTCGCCGAGCGAGGCTGGCGAAGGCGCGACCGGCGACGACAAGCCCCGCCGCCTCCGCAAGTCGCGCGCGCCCGCCGAGGCGTGACGCTCAGTGGGCGTCAGGGTCGAACCCGGCCGCCGAGCTGCGTGCCGCGCGAGGAGGAACCCCGGCGAGGCGCTGAGACGATGCCCGGCGACCCGGCTCGGCGTGTCCGGCGACGGGAGGGGCTCGCGTCACGGCCGCTCAGCTGCAGATGGGCACGCCGAAGATCCAGGTGCAGCGCTTGAGCGGGGGGATCGGCTCGTCTTTGTAGGGGTTGATGGGCCCGCCGTCGGCGCCGCCTGACCCCGGGGTGCCGCCCCCGTCGCGCGGCCGGCCCACGCAGGTGCCGGGGGCGACGCACATGGTGTCGCTGGGGCACTCCTGGCACAGGCGCCCGTCGTAGCCGCAGGCCTCGTCTTCGTTGCCGCCGCGGCAGATGTTGTTGCGGCAGCACCCCGTGCAGGTCATCGGCGAGCAGCGCCAGGGCCCCGCATCGACGTCGCCGGCGCCGCCCATGACGAGCGGGAGCCCCGGCTCCAGGCAAGCCGTCAGGCACAGCGCGAGGCTGGCGAGCCACCGACGCATGCCGCCATCTTCCCGCCGCGCCGGCGCCGCGCGCAAATGCCTCCCCGTCGCCCGACGAGCCGCGTGCATCAGCGTGACCGGCGCGTGCAACCGGCTGCACACCGCGGCCAGCGGCTCCGGTGCACAACGCCAGCGAACGCGCGCGCTTGGCGGCCCTGCACCCCGCTGGCACGCCCGGCGCACAGCCCCCCCGCCATGAGCGCAACCCCCTGCCCTGACGCCCCTCGAATGTCGGGCCCGCCGGCCCGCACCTCCCCTGCTCTGGCGTGGCTGTCGCGCCTGCCGCGGGCGCTCCCCGTCGTCGTCCGCAGCATGGGCGTGGGCGCCGCCGCGACGCTCCTCGACCTGGGCGTGCTGGCGCTGCTCGTCAGCGCCCTGGGCGTGTCCGCGCGGCTCGCGAGCGCGCCGGCCCTGCTGCTCGGCGTGACGGCGCAGTTCGTCGGCAACAAGCTCTTCGCGTTTCGCGATCGCTCCCGCGACTGGGTCCGCCAGGGCCTGGGCTTCTTCGCGGTGGAGGCGCTGGGGCTCCTCGCCAACCTGGCCCTCTTCGACCTGGCCGTGCGCCACACCGCCGTGCCGTACCTCCTCGCGCGGCTGGGCATCACGAGCCTCGTCTACTTCGCCGTCTGCCTCCCGCTGTGGTCGCTCGTCTTCAGGGCCAGCGCGACGCCTGCCCTCGTGCCGGCGCCGGAGGGGCAGTCGTGAGCACGCTCGCCCTGGTGCTGCTCGCGGCGTGCACCGCCTGGACGACGCTGGGCTGGTTGGCCGTGCGCCGGGTCGCGCGGTCGGGCCCCGCCCGGAGGCGCTCGGACACCGCACCTCTGGGTGAGGTGGCGCTCCCGCCCGTCAGCGTGCTCAAGCCGCTGCGCGGCGCCGACGTGGGCCTGGCCGCCAACCTCGAGAGCTTCTTCACGCAGGACTACCCCGCGCTGGAGCTGGTGTTCGGCGTCGAGGACCCGCTCGACGCCGCGCTCCCCGTCGTGGCCGCGCTCTCGCGCCGCTACCCCCACGTCGCCTGCCGCGTCGTCGTGCACGGGGGCGGCCGCGCCATCAACCCCAAGGTGCGCAACCTCCAGGGCATGGTGCCGCGCGCCAGCCACGAGCTCCTCCTCGTCAGCGACAGCAACGTCAGGGTGCCGCCGCACTACGTGCGCGAGATGGTCGAGGTGCTGCGGGCCGACCCGGAGGCGGGCCTCGTCACCAGCCTCTTCGCCGGCCAGGGCGAAGACAGCCTCGGCTCCGCGCTCGAGAACGTGCAGCTCAACGGCTTCTGCGCGGCCGGCGCGACGCTGCCCACGGCGGCCGGAGAGCCCGCGGTCATCGGCAAGTCGCTCCTCTTCTCCCGCACCGTGTTCGAGCGCCTCGGCGGCTTCGCGCGGGTCGCCGACGTGCTCGCGGAGGACTACGTGATGGGCAAGATGTTCCAGCGCGCCGGCTACCGCGTGCGCCTGGCCACCACCGTGGTGGACAACGTCACCGCCCACACGAGCGTCGAGGGCTTCCTCCAGCGGCACCTGCGCTGGTCCATGCTCCGGCTGCGGCTCCAGCCCTCGGCCTTCGCCCTCGAGCCGCTCACCAGCCCGCTGGCCCTGCTCCCCCTCGGGCTGGTCGGCGTCGGGCCCGAGGCGCTGGTGTGGGCCGTCACCCTGCTGCTGCTGCGCGACGTGGGCGGCTGGGTCGCCCTGCGCGGCTGGCGCCGCGCGTGGATCCCCCTGCTCCTCTCGCCGGTGCGCGAGCTGTGCATGCTCGGCGTGTGGCTGCACACCCCGCTGCAGCGGCACGTGACCTGGCGCGGCCACCGGGTGCGCGTGGGCGCGGGCACGCAGCTCTCGCTGCAGGTGGGCTGAGCGCTGGGGAGCGAGGCGGCGCTTTGCGCTGCGCGCCGACCGTGGCATGCGTCAGGCGTGACGACGCTGCCCATCGACCCGCTGCTGCCCGAGGTGGTGGCGGCCCTGCGCGCGCGGGAGGCCCTCGTGCTCGAGGCGCCGCCGGGCGCGGGCAAGACGACGCGGGTGCCGTCGGCGCTGCTCGAGGCCGGCCTCGCGGGGGCCAGGGAGATCGTCGTGCTCCAGCCCCGCCGCCTCGCCACCCGCCTGGCCGCCACCCGCGTGGCCGAGGAGCGCGGGGAGCGCGCGGGCGACACCGTGGGCTACCAGGTGCGCTTCGAGGACGTGTCGTCGAAGAAGACGCGGCTGCGCTTCGTGACCGAGGGCATCCTCACGCGGCGGCTGGTGGGCGACCCGCTCCTGCGCGACGTGGGCGTGGTGGTGCTCGACGAGTTCCACGAGCGGCACCTCGCCGGCGACCTCGCGCTGGCCATGCTGCGCCGCCTGCAACTCGGCCCCCGGAAGGACCTCAAGCTGGTGGTGATGTCCGCCACGCTCGACGCCGCGCCCATCGCCGCCTGGCTGGCCGACGCGCCGTCGCTGCGCAGCGAGGGCCGCCGCTTCGACGTGGCCCTGGAGCACCTCGAGCGCGACGACGACCGGCACCTCGACCAGCAGGTGCTGGCGGCCCTGAAGCGCCTGGTGCAGCAGGGCCTCGACGGCCACGTGCTGGTCTTCCTCCCCGGCGCCTCGGAGATCCGCCGCGCCAGCGAGGCCTGCGCCGACTTCGCGCAGCGCCAGGGGCTCGAGCTCCACGTGCTGCACGGCGATCTCCCACCCGCGGAGCAGGACCGCGCCCTGCGCCCTTCGGCGAAGCGCAAGGTCATCCTCTCCACCAACGTGGCCGAGACCTCCGTCACCATCGACGGCATCGCCGCCGTCATCGACTCAGGCCTGGCGCGCGTCGCCACGCACTCGCCATGGACGGGCATGCCCACGCTCAAGGTGGCGAAGATCTCGAAGGCCTCGGCCACCCAGCGCGCGGGCCGCGCCGGCCGCACCCGGGCGGGCACCTGCGTGCGCCTGTACACCCGCGGCGACTTCGAGGGCCGCCCGGCCACCGACACGCCGGAGATCCGCCGCCTGGACTTCACCGAGTCGGCGCTCGCGCTGCGCGCCATGGGCCTCACCGCGCTCGCCGACTTCGACTTCTTCGAGGCGCCCGCGCCCGCGTCGCTCCAGGCCGCCGATGCGCTCCTTCGCGCGCTCGGCGCCATCGACGCCGGCGGCGCCCTGACGCCCGGCGGGCAGCGCCTGCTCAAGCTGCCGCTCCACCCGCGCCTGGCGCGCCTCGTCACCGCCGCCGAGGACCTGGGCGTGCCCCGCGACGGCGCCGCCCTGGCCGCCCTCATCGGGGAGCGCGACATTCGCCTCGAGGCGCGCGCGCAGCTCGGGCGCGGCGGCGCCAACGCCCACGCTACGAGCGGCCCGTCGGATTTGCTGGAGCTGCTCGAGCGCTACGAGCAGGGCCTGCGCGGCGGGGCCCGCGCCGCCGGCCTCGACGCCGGAGCCCTGAGCAGCGTGGAGCGCGTCACGAAGCAGCTCGGCCGCCTCCTCGATGACCGCCGCGCCTCGAGCCCGCGCACCACCGTCGAGCGCGAGCGCGCCGGCCTGCGCGCCATCCTCGCCGGGTACCCCGACCGCGTGGCGAAGCGCCGCCGGGCCCGCGCGCCAGAGGTCGTCTTCGCCGCCGGTGGCGCCGCGACCCTCGACTCGACCTCCGTGGTGCACGACGCCGAGTTCCTGGTGGCCGTGGACGCCGAGGAGCGCCGCGGCGGCGTGGTGGTGCGCCTGGCGAGCGCCATCGAGCCCGAGTGGCTCCTCGAGCAGCCGGGCGACCTCCTGGGCGAGGTGGACCAGCTCGAGTGGAACGCCTCGGCCCGCCGCGTCGAGCGCGTCACCCGCCTCACCTGGGGCGCCATCGCCATCGAGGAGACGCGCCAGCCCGCGGCCGCCTCGCCCGAGGTGAGCACGCTGCTCGCCCAGCACGCCGTGGCCGCCGGCGCCCAGGCCTTCGTGGACCCCGAGCGCCTCACCAACTGGCGCTGCCGCGTCGAGGCCCTGCGCGGCGGCTTCCCCGAGGCCCAGCTCCCCAAGCCCGACGACGCCTTCGTGGCCGACGCCCTGCGCGCGCTGTGCGAGGGCTGCCGCTCCTTCAAGGAGCTCGAGGAGGCGAGCCTGCTCGAGGTGCTCCAGGCGCGGCTGACGCCCCAGCAGGCGCAGCTCCTGGCCCGCGAGGCCCCCGATCGCGTCACGCTCCCGGGCGGGCGCGCGGTGAAGGTGACCTACGAGGTGGGCAAGCCCCCGTGGATCGCCTCGCGCCTGCAAGACTTCTTCGGCCTGACGAAGGGCCCCACCGTGGGCAAGGCCCCGCTCGTGCTGCACCTCCTCGCGCCGAACCACAACGCAGTGCAGGTGACGACGGACCTCGCCGGCTTCTGGGACCGGCACTACCCCGCGGTGCGCAAGGAGCTCATGCGCCAGTACCCGCGCCACAGCTGGCCCGAAGACCCGCGCACCGCGCAGCCGCCGCAGCCCCGGAAGCGATGACCGAGCAGCTCTTCCGCGTGAAGGTGGTGATCTTCGTCACCGGCCTGGTGCTCGTCGCGCTCCTCCTCGCGCTGGGCGCCCTGCTCGTCGCGCGCCTGCGTCGCCGGCCGCTCGCCGCGCCGGCCCGGTGGCTCCTCGCGCTCTCGCTGCCGCCCGGAGCGCTGGGCGCGGTGCTGCTGGGCTGGGGCCTCTTCATCGAGGCCGACTGGCTGGAGGTGACGCGCCACGAGGTGCGCACCCCCAAGTGGCCCGAGGGCACGCGCCGCCGCGTCGCGCTGGTGAGCGACTTCCACGCCGATCGCCAGAGCCGCGCCCTGGGCGAGCTGGCCCGCGAGCTGCGCGACGCCCAGGTGGACGTGCTCGTCTTCGCCGGCGATGCCCTCAACACGCGCGAGGCCACCGGGCTCTTCCGAGCCGCCCTCGGGGGGCTGCCTGCTCGCCTCGGCCGCGTCGCCGTGCGGGGGAACCACGACGTCGCGCGCTGGGGCGACGTGGACCTCTTCGGGGCGGGCGTGGCGAAGGAGCTGCTCAGTGACGAGCCGCTGCTCCTCGACGAGGGGCGCTTCGCCTTCTGCGGCGCTCCTTTCGGCGCGCTCGACGGCGTGGAGGGCTGCCTCGAGCGGGCGCCGAAGCGCGCGCTCGTCGTCTTCGCCTACCACTCGCCGGATCTCGTCGAGGCGCTCGACGATCGGCCCGACCTCTACCTCGCCGGCCACACCCACGGCGGGCAGATCGCCCTGCCCGGCTACGGCGCGCTCATCACCTTCAGCCGCTTCGACAAGAAGTACGAGTCGGGCCGCCACGAGGTGAACGGCACCACGCTCTTCGTGAACCGGGGCCTGGGCTTCGAGCCCGGCCTGCCCCGCGTGCGGCTCTTCGCCCGGCCCGAGCTGACGCTGATCGACGTGGTGGGCACGGGGCTGCGGTAGCCGCCGCCGTCAGCTCGCCATGCGCCGCGCGCGCGCCGCGAAGAACTTCTGCAGCGACTGGGCATACGACTCGTGGGCCTTGAGCTCCACCGAGTCGAGCGAGAGCCGCGAGAAGAGCAGGTTCCGCTCGTCGCGCCGGGCGGCCATGAAGCGCATGAAGCGCCCCCGCACCCGCGGGTCGGAGGTGTCCACCGTCATGCGCTGCCCGGTCTCGGTGTCCTCGAGGTCCACCAGGCCCAGCGCGGGGAACTTCTCCTCGAAGGGGTCCGACACCACCACCGGCACCAGGTCGTGCTTGCGCGCGACCAGGCGCAGGCTCTTCTCGTAGTGCTCGGCGAGGAAGTCCGAGATGAGGAAGGTGACCGTCTTCCGCTTCGCCACGTGGCTCAGGTACGTGAGCGCCTCAGTCAGGTTGGTGCCCCGGCGCTGCGGCTTCGTGGTGAGGATGTCGGTGATGAGCCGCAGCACGTGGCTCTTGCCCTTGCGCGGCGGCACCACCTTCTCGACCCGGTCGGAGAAGAGGATGAGCCCCACCCGATCGTTGTTGGCGATGGCCGAGAAGGCGATCTGCGCGGCCACCTCGGCCGAGAGCTCGGCCTTGCTGCGCGCCTGGCTGCCGAAGAGCCCCGAGGCCGAGACGTCGACCAGCAGCATCACCGTCAGCTCGCGCTCCTCGGTGAAGACCTTCACGTAGGCGTCGTTCATGCGCGCCGTCACGTTCCAGTCGATGGTGCGCACCTCGTCGCCGGGCTGGTACTGCCGCACCTCCGAGAAGGCCATGCCCCGGCCCTTGAAGACCGAGTGGTACTGGCCCGAGAGCACCGACGAGACCACCTTGCGCGTGGTGATCTCCAGCCGCCGGATGCGCTTGATGAGGTCCCGGGGGATCATCGCGGCGGGCTCAGGGCACCTCGACGCGCTCGAACACGCGCTGGATGATGCGCTCCGTCGTCAGCTCCTCGGCCTCGGCCTCGTAGGTCAAGGTCACGCGGTGCCGCAGCACGTCCATGCCGATGGCCTTCACGTCTTCGGGCGTCACGAAGCCGCGGTGCCGCAGGAAGGCGTGCGCCTTCGCCGCCTGGGTGAGCGAGATGGTCGCGCGGGGGCTGGCCCCGTACTGAATGAAGTCCACCAGGTCCTTGAGCCCGTACTTGAGCGGCTCGCGCGTGGCGAACACCAGGTTCAAGATGTAGTCCTTCACCTTCTCGTCGACGTAGATCTGGTGCATCACCCCGCGCGCCTGCATGAGCTGCTCGGTGGTCATCACCTTCTCGGCCCTGGGCAGCGAGTCGCCCGTCATCTTGTTGAGGATCTCCTTCTCCTCCTCGCGCGTGGGGTAGCCGACCTTCACCTTGAGCATGAAGCGGTCCACCTGCGCCTCGGGCAGCGGGTAGGTGCCCTCCTGCTCGATGGGGTTCTGCGTCGCCAGCACCAGGAAGGGCGACGGCAGCGGGAAGGTGGTGTTGCCGATGGTCACCTGCCGCTCCTGCATCGCCTCGAGCAGCGCCGACTGCACCTTCGCCGGGGCGCGGTTGATCTCGTCGGCCAGCACCACGTTGGCGAAGATGGGGCCCTTGCGCACGGCGAAGCTGGCCGTCTGCTGGTTGTAGATGACGGTGCCCACCACGTCGGCCGGCAGCAGGTCGGGGGTGAACTGCACGCGCTGGAACTGCGCCGAGAGCGCGTCGGCGAAGGTGCGCACCGTCAGCGTCTTCGCCAGCCCCGGCACGCCCTCCAGCAGCACGTGCCCGTTGCAGAGCAGCCCGATGAGCAGCCGCTCCAGCATCGGCTTCTGGCCGACGATGACCTTGCTCGTCTCGAGGAACAGCGGCTCGATGAAGGCGGACTCCTTCTGCACCGCCTCGGTGATGGCCTTGATGTCGGTGTGCATGGCGCCTGCGTTCCTCGAGGTCAGCGGAGCTGGTCCAGCTTGCGGCGCGCGTCGGCCTGCAGCTCGGGCCGCACGTCGGTGGCGTTGGAGGACACGTAGCGCTGGTAGTACGCGCGCGCGTCGTCGACGCGGTTCATGCCGCGGTAGGCCTCCGCCAGCCCGTAGAGCGCGTCGGAGCGCACCGGGTCGAGCTTGAGCGCGTACTGGTAGTCCACCGCCGCCTCGGCGAAGCGCCGCAGGCCGATGAGCGTCGAGCCGCGGGCGACGTAGCCCACCGTCAGCGCCGGCTCGAGCCGCAGGCTCTCGTTGAGGTAGTTGAGCGCCTCGCCGTAGCGCCGCTGGCCGATGAGCTGCACGCCGCCCTCGTAGTACTGCCGGGCCTGCGCGCGGGTGGACTCGGCCACCGGGCCGGTGCCGGGCGCCTTGTTCTGCTCCTGGGGCGAGCCGCCGCCCGACTGCGCCATCTTCTGCTGCGCGCGCGCGATGTTGTCCTGCGCGCTCTTGCGCACCGAGGCGTCGGGCGAGAGCTGCTGCACCTTGGTCCACCGGTCGATGGCCTGCGAGTAGTAGCCCAGCACCGCGTAGGCGTTGCCCAGCTTGAAGAGCGACTCGACGTCGTTGGGGTTCGAGTTGACCGCGTCCTGGTAGGCGAAGCTCGCCTCGCGGTACTTCTTCTCGGCCCAGAGCGCGTCACCCTCGGCCACGCGCTTGGCCGCCAGCGCGTTGAGCTGCGCCGCCGGCGGGCTGACGGGCGTGTCGGTGGGCGAGGTGGGCTGGGCCGTCGGGGCGGGCGCCGGCGCGACGACGGGCGCGGGCGCCGGGGCCACCGCGACGGGAGCGGGCTGCGCCGCCTTGAGGGCCGCGATGGACTCCGTCGCCTTGTCCTTCCACTTCTGCTCGGAGGGGC